>PUKQ01000053.1 GCA_003550565.1 Syntrophomonadaceae bacterium | reverse complement strand
GGAAAAGAATAATAATTGCCCTGAAGGCGTTTTTCCAGGACATTTACAACAGCGCTAATGCGCCCCACTCCGCCGGTCACGGTATAATTTTTAATATTTCCAAAGCGGAGCGCCTGCGAAACCACCATCCGGGCTACGGCTTCGCATACCGCCGCTATTAAATCGGGTACAGCCTCACCCTGGTTTACATAAGAAACAATTTCACTTTCCGCAAATACAGCGCATTGAGTGCTCACCGGTATAGTTTTCTGCGCTTTCTCCGCAATTTCATCAATATCATTCATATTAACACCCAGGGCCGAGCTAATTACCTCAATAAACCGTCCCGAACCGGAAGCACATTTATCATTGTGCATAAAGTTCGCTACTTCCCCTTCTGTATCACTAATAACAGTAGTAATGCTTTGTCCACCCACATCCACGGCCAATTCGCTTTCAGGCAACAGATGACGGCTGGCCATAGCGATACAAACCACTGTATCTTCACTAAAATCGGCTTGCTCCACCAGATCTTCTCCCTGACCGGCACTTACGCAGACCTCTATATTCTGCCTGGAAACTCCTCCCCGGGAAGCCACTTCATTTATAAATTCCTCCATCTCTCCGGAAATATTTCCGGTAGTTTCCCGCATTGCCGAAGCCAGCATTTGGTCATCATCTAAAAGTACCGCTTTAGTAAAAAGGCTGCCCACATCTATACCTAAAGATATCATAAGGACTTCACCTCCCCCAACTTCCGCGCAAACAAAGCTGCTCCCAGTGCCCCTACAATTTGCGTATCCACTTTATAAGTTACCATCCGGGTTTGCATTAATTTCTCCAATTCTTTTCGCACCGCCGAGTTTTTAGCAACTCCACCGCTCATGGTTATCTCCTTTTCTATTCCCACCCGGCGCACCAGGGCCATTACACGTTCAGCCATGGCATAATTTATGCCGGCAGCCACATCCGCAAGGCTGGCTCCTCTCTGCAGATAATGATGTACCTCCGTTTCACAGAAAATACTGCACCGGCTGCTCATTTCCACTGTCTGGCGTGATTTTAAAGACAAAGGAGCCAGTTCATCCACGGAAACCCCCAGTGTTTTACTCATTACATCAAGAAAACGTCCGGTTCCGGCAGCGCATTTATCGTTCATCACAAAGTTAACCAGTTCACCGTTTTCATCTACTTTGATTACCTTTGCATCCTGCCCCCCAATGTCTATTATAGTCCTTACCTGCGGCAAAACCCAATGAGCGCCCTTGCCGTGACAGGAAATCTCACTCATGTTTTCTCCCGAAAGCCCTTCTTTCTGGATTTGTTCCCGTCCATAACCTGTACTTACGCAGAAAGCAAGATCTTTTAGAGAAAGGCCCTTTTCTTTTAGCGCTTCCTCTAAAACTGTAGCCGCAGAATCTACCGGCCTTGGCTTCACCCGCATACTGTAATTGGAATAAATAACATTGTCTTTAATAATTACCGCCTGTGCTGATAATGAACCTACATCGATTCCTCCGTATAACATTTACTGTATCAACCTCCATCAATAATTATTGTCAATAAACCCGTCCATAAAACAGTTAAGACTTTTTGCGCCTGCGGCGGCCTCGTTTTTTGATTACCACGTTGTTTACAAACTGTTCAATCTCCTCCTGGATAACACCTATGGGAGTCATGTTTTTCATCCAAGAATCCCCTTGCAAGCCCAAGGTAGGAACACCGGTCCTTTTGAGCACTTCACTGCGGGCAATAGAAAAAATACTCCAGGTCTGTTTGCATGAATGGTGACCACAATAAATTGCCCCGTTAACATCAAATTCTTTAATCACATGGATGATATCTTCCACCCACTGAGCGGACATGGAATATGCCCCCATCTGCCTGGTCATGACATTATTCCAGGCACTTTTAATCATTCCGTCCAATATGGATTCCCTGGTGGAAAGATCCAGCGGTTCCGGGAATGCCAGTTGCAGTGCATCACCCATATTGCTTATTCTTTTATTTTCCATCCAGTCATAAAAATTTACGAAATCAAAATAATAACTGAGGTATATCCAGACTACCCGCGCCACCTCTCCGCGATCCCGGTATTCTTCACTTTCATAATTGCGTATTGCCACTTGCAGGCAATCTTCCAAAGTCCTAATAGCTTCATCCCGCCCCCACATGGAAAAACGGGAAGCACATACAAAAAGGGAAAATATGCCCGGCACAGGACAGGGTACCTGTTTTTTCATTTCCCAAATATCATAGTATAGCTCGGTGCAGCGGTTAGCTTTTTCGGCCACAACCCTTAAATTCTCTTCTTTAAGCTCTTCCCCGGCTAATTTTTCCAACTGTGATATCATTTTATAATAATTCTTCTTAAAAAATTCAAAACCGCGGGCGGTATCATCCGTTGGTTTTTCCAAAGGAATCTGGGGCAGACCCAACAAAGCAGACACAAATTCATGGGTTTTAGAATTGACATCACAACTACCCACACAACCCGAGATAATAGCGTCAGGATCAAAGTCAATGCCCGTAAGCGTTGATCCCAGGTCAATGGTATTGGCAGAACAGAGATGATCGGGCAAACCCAAACCCATGGCATATTCCCAGTATCTTTCGCCCTGACCTTCCAAGGCTACTACCCCCAGGGTTGTTAAAACTTCGGTGGTAATCGGTGCAAGATTGTCAAAAGCATGGACAATTTCCGGGGGAAAATTAAAAGGCACCAGAATCACTTTTTTCCCATTTTTCTTGGCATTCCTGGTTTCCTCTAACGCTGTAGTAAGCATACTTAAGAATGTAAGGGACGCCTGTTGGATAGAAGGTTTTAATAAGGCTTGCATACTATTGGCGCTATCCGGGGGAAGTACTTTTAACAACCCCTCTAATTCGTCTTCACTTAACTGAGGGGGAAGCTTCTTTAAAATTTCAAACAGCCCGTAAACCCGATCGAACAAACCTTCATTGGGAAGCATTTTAGTGTTTTCCATAATATTCACCTCTTTAGCCTTTCCAAAAAAGCCTGTACTCTGGTTTTCAAGCGTCCTATATCAGCCTCCGCGCCGTATTCCTTTTCTAAAAGCAGGACCGGCATACCCTCTTTTTCCAAATCCAGTCTTATTTGAACATTTTCAATACCGTGCAGATCACAAAACTTGTTATGAAAAAGCACCGCCCCTTCTGCCCCGGATTTTTGGATCATATCTTTGATAAAAGATTTGCGGCTCTCATAATCCATAAACATACGCGGGCACAATAAATTGTTTAAATACATTTCCACCAGCCTAAGGAGAGTATCATCCGCAGATGATTTCCGCCGGAAAAGCCGCCCTCCGAAACAAAATGAGTCCGCTACCATTATTCCACCCAGCTCTTCCAGGGCAGTGATAAGTTCCACTTCATCGGTAGCCGCCCCACCCATAAAAATCCTGGCCCGGGTCTTCAGCGGCTTTCTTTTCCTGATAACCTCTAAATATTCGTCCAGTAAACGGCTGTAATCAGCAGGAGGCATAGAACCTTCCGCCACTGTCAAAGCCATTATTTCACTACCCGGCACCTTTATCTCCTTTTCCCACCTGCTCTCATAAATATGCCTTAACTTTTCTGTTATTTGATCCTGCGTCTTAATGGAAGCCTGCAAATTTTCTTCATTAATAATCACATCAAAGTGTTTTTCCAGAGCTTCCACAAGCATTTCCAACTCGCCCCTAAACCACTCCATAGAATCCTCATCGGTAAGGTGGGGCACCCTAAGATAGTGAAAAAAAGAACGGGGAGTCACATACTGCCAGTTCTCAAACATTCCTCGCAGGTGATCACACCCGTTAGTTTCCACCAAACCGTCCAAAAAATCGTAAGTACCATCTAATCCCAGTTGCAGGCACGAACGGCAAAATCCACAATTAAAACGCGAAAGATGTGCATCGGCCATTTCTGTTTCCGTATTAGATAAGGCTTTGATTCGGTAAGGAAATATTCCTGCAGCATCAAATATTTCGCGGGGAGTAGATAGGCACGCATAACCCACAATTTTTTGTCCTTCTTCGCGAGCTTTCCTCACATAAGTATTTTCTATGACGCTTACCAGTTCGTTCAACTCATCCATGTTTTATTTCGCCTCCCTCTTTTGCTTTGCCCCGAGCTTGAATAAGGAAATATGCTTACTTACGTTTTCCCGATCTAAAAGCTCCTATTACAGCTCCCTTGAAAACGGAATAAAAAATACTTATTAACCCCTGAGCTAATTGGGGATTATTTGCTATAACATTCTGGAATTGTTTCGAACTATTGGTTACTGCCCGGGACAATTCTTCTTGATCAAGATTTTTTAAGTAAAGTTCCAGGTTCTGCTGCACTTTGTGAGGTTCTTTTTCTAATTTGCGATTATATGAAACCAGGAGTGAATTGGTCATTCGTCCGATATAGTCAGGACGTAAATAATCATCTAATTCCTCATTGACCATAAAAGCATATCCCTGCTGATAAATCTGCCGGGTAAGTTTCTGTATTTCATCTTTGTCCAGGTCATTATAAAGAGATTCAATTACATGCTGCAACAAATGAGGATTTTCCGCCATCATCCTGTTGGCGAAACCTATTAACGCGTTAACAAGGCTGACAAGCTCTTTAATGACACCTTTTTCTTCCAATTCCCGCCCCAATTGCTGATAAGTCTCGGGGGGAAGATCATCCAAAGTGTGCACAAAATAAATAAGGCCTCTCAAATTAGCATTAAAACCGGCATAGACGGCCGGAAGTACATCTTCCAGCAAGTCTGGCCTTTCCGCCAAAGTATCTGCCGTTACTATGAGGACAACCTCCATATCTTCCATAACAGCCTGTAGCGCCCCGGCAACTTCATTTTGATCAAAGTCTTGAAGTACTTTTTCCAGGAAATTTTCCAACACACCTTTAAAGCGTGGTTCGTTTTTTCCAAGGACCATGTTTCCTTCATGAAGTTGGTTAATTAAACTGCTTAATCCATTGGCGATTCCGGCTATTTCCGCAGCTTCCAGGTCATCAAGCAGGTTGAAAACAGCACTGGCCAGGATCTCGGGAGGAAAATCAACTTGAGAAATAGTGCTGGAAACTCCCTTGAGCAAATTATTGAGCAACGGAGGTAAAACATTAACCAGGTTGGCAAAAATAACAGGGTCACTCACAAGAGCACCGCCCACTGCCTCATAAACAGGGTAATTGGCTTCTGCCCGCCTGGTAATGGCGCTGCGCAATAAACCAAAATCGGTGTGCTTTAAGGTTTCCTCTAAAAAAGCTTTCTTTTTTTCCTGAGCAGCTCGGATGGTCTCCGGATCTTTGCCCGCTGCTTCCCCCATCCACTTAAACAAGGAATTAACCAATTCCCCCAAAGCTTGAGGATCCAGTTCTTTCTCTTCTCCAAGAATGTCATTTTCACTTTCCCCACCATCAAAGCCATCCGCTCTTCCTTCGGCCTTTTCTTCCTGTTCATACAGGGTAGAAAGTTTGTCCATTGATCGCGCAGAAAGACGCATCAGGTTGTTGAGGGTTTCTTTGGCTCCTGCGCGCAGATGGCGTTGATTTTCCGGATCCTCCCATAAAAGCTTTTCCACCAGAGGCGCATAAGACCGGGGCAAATTTACAAGCGCTTCTCTATCCAAATTATCCCCCATATGAGAAATATATTCTCGCAGGAGGTGAGGGGGCATATTTTGAAGCTGTATCCCCAGCTCATCTAAAAAGTTAATCCAAAAATTTATACCGGAAGGCAGATTGCCCAATAAGCCGAAGGAAAAAGCGGCATCTTCCCATAAAATTGTTCTCGCCATCTCCCGGGGATCTTCTTTCTCATATTCCCCCTGGCTTAAAGTAATTAAATCTTTAAATGCCGGTGTACGGAGGAGTTCTTTTATAATGCGGGGGGCAGCTCCGGTTTGCGGCGACTCTTCATTATTTTCGTTTTTAAAATCCTTGTTTTTGAAATCGTCTTCCATATTTTCCCTTTCCTCCTCTTACACTATTTTTCAGCCGTTTTCGCTATCAGTCCCCGGCAAAGAATCAAAAAATGGCCTGAGGACATAATTAAGAAAATCCGGATTTTCTTTTACTTCTTCCATGAAAGCCTGAGAAAGGCCTTGAATCACTTTCTGAGTTTCCGAACCCTCCCGGGCAGCTTCTAAAGCTAGCCGACGCATCTGTTGGCGAAGTAATGGCTGCAAAACAGAAAGCATTAAAAAAGCCGTGTCTTCTTGCCCTTCAGCAGTCAACCCTTTGTTTACCCGGCTTTTAAAATCTTCAAAGGATTTCTGCACGGGGTCACCAGGGACATTCTGTACATCCTGTAAAAGGGCTGCTGCCTTCCCTATGGTAGAACCAAGTTCTTCCGCATCAAATTTATCTAACATTTGAGAAATGAAATCAGCCAACACCGGCTTCGGATAATTTTCTGCCTGGACAATGGCTTCCCTACTGCCCAAAAGCAGTGCATTCAAAACATCGGGAGCGACTCCCACCACATCTAAAAACAACTCTGCATCTTCCCACATAAGGGTTCTCACCAAACCGGGCGCCGATTTCGGATCCAGAGAATTAAGCAATACTTTAACGCCGTTTTTGAAACGGGGGGTCCGCAAAAGTTCCCGCATTACACGATCGGCAGCATCAATAGAGCCGGGTTGATAATTTAATTCGCTCATAACTTTTCTTTCCTTTCCATATTATTTCCATAATTATTTATAGAGTTTGGCAGTCGAAAAATAGGCGTGCCGTCTCCATTTGGCAAAGCTGTTTACCACCCATCCACAGTTGAACAATTTTTAAATCTCTCCAGTGTTTTTCAATATCCCAGCAGCGTTCACTACCGTATGATTCCATCAAGTTCATAGCTTTACCCAGATCTTCCACGGCCCGGTCACAGGCAAAATATTTATAGGCCCGCCCCTTGGCCACAATCTCGTCGCTCCAGCGATCTCCATAAATGTCCGGCCGATCAATCATCCTGGCGTACTGGTAACCTATAATCCGGATGATTTCAATGTCTTTTGCTAAATCCGCCAGAACCCCTGCCACCGCATCATGTTCTTTTAGAGGCTTTCCTTTGAAAAAATATGTATCCACAAATTCCCGCAAAATTTCGTATACATTAAGCATGGCTCCGCTCACAAACGAGATACTGCCTAGGTTGCCGAAGGAGATAACTTCTTTAAAATACTTGTAATCATCTCCGGGGCCGCAGGCGCGATAAAAGGCAGGAACCCTTACATTTTCGAACCAGATGTCTCCGTTTTTATCCGCAGCCATTCCCGCCTTTTGATAAGGGCCACCCTGGGTAACACCGGGGGTGTCTGCGGGAACAAAAATAAAGGCAAAATCATTCACATCGTCAGAACCGGGATTAGTGGTGCATACCACCCCAAATAGATCCGCTATGCCTCCGCTGTTTGTAGGCCAAAGCTTGTGCCCGTTTATAACCCACTCATCGCCTTCAAGTATTGCCGTGGTTTCAATAGTAGTTCCCTTAACGATGTCCAGGTTTTCTATGTCCGCGCCACCCTGGGGTTCAGTCATGGCATTAGCAGCAAATACTGCCTTGTCTGTCTGACAAAAAAGGGGTGAAAATTCCTCGCAAAGTCGGCGGTTAACATGCGGTTTATTGCAGATCATAATGAGAGGCCAAAAAACGACTCCAAAAGCAACGGCTATAGCAGAATCCGCTCGCGCCACTTCTTCAAACATACGGAAGGAAGCCGAACCAATGTAGTGGGAATGGCCCAATCCCCACCCTCCCAAGTCTTCAGGAAATAGAACCCGCTGCATTCCCAGCTCGCCCATTAATTTGTCAAAAGCAGGTTCGATAATATTATGTTCTTTCCAATCTTCATCATAATTTCGACGAAAAGGAATTACTTCTTTTTCTGCCCAATCTCTTACTATTTTGCCCATGTATTCATCCAGCGGTGAAAGATACTCCCTGGGTCTGGTAAAATCATCAATAGTGTGCATATTTATAATCCTCCCCAATATATTATTTAAACTAAAATAACTGAGTTCTATTTATTCTCCCAAGTTTTTCAGAAAAAGAAAAAGCAAATATTATTACGGGCTGCTTGCTCACAAGGATTTGCACTGGTAAAAGTAGCGGGCCAAATCCATTTTATTTAATTCCCAGTTGCCCAGGTAAAGCTGCAGATTTTTAACGTCCCGCCAGTAACGCTCGAGGTTCCATTCGGTGGCATACCCCGCCGACCCCATTAATTCCATAACCTGGTTAATGGCCTTTTCAGCAGCACTGCTAACATGGTTGGTAATACTCAGTGCATAAATGTACAACCTTTCATCCTCCCCGGTTTCGTAAGCACCCGGATTAGCTAACATCTGAGATGCCTGATGAGTTAGAAGCCGGCTTAGCAATATCTCGTTGCTTGCTTCCGCCATCAGTGAAGCTGTAAGAGGGTTTTCCTTAAAAATACTTCCTTTTCCTTTTATAACCCTGGTATCTCCCCAGTCCTTTATTATTTCGTAAACAGCAAAAAGTGAACCTACAGTTACTGCGCTCATTCCCATGTAAAGCCAGGACATCATCCTCCGGTAAGGGGCTTCTCCCCGAAAAACAAGGTTGTTTAAAGGTAGGCGCACTTCATCCAGATCCAGAATGCAATTTCTACTGGCAGCCAGGCCAGTTTTAATAAAATTATCTCCCCTTTTGATGCCGGGTAAATGAGCGGGAATAATAAAAAATGCCGGCTCCTGTTCATCCTCTAAAAAACAAAAAGCCCCATATAAAGAAGCATCAACTCCCGAATTTAGGGGGCGTATTTCCTTGCCACTGATTATCCATTCATTGCCTTCCTTTCGCGCGTTGGCCTGCATGTATTTTCCCCGGAATGCCGTAGCAGAATCACTTTCCTCGCTGCCATATGCGGGAACAATCAGAGAACCTAAAACAGGGGCATTACCTTCACAAAACTGAGGAGCAAATTCCCGACACAGTTCATCGTTCATAGTGGGTTGGAGGGCAAAAGTACTGCACAGAGCATAAGTAGAAGCACAAATAAACCCGATGCCCGTATCCGCGCGGCCAATTTGTTCCAGGGCATGGGCCAGCGTAAAAGCTACTTCCGGGGAGTTATGTTCCACTCCCCCATATTTCTCCGGCCAAAGCATCTTCTGCATCTCAATATCCACTAATAACTTATGCATAGCAGGTAATAGCAAGTTTGTATAATCTTCTCTGTATTCTAATCTCCGGTTAATAACTTCGGTTTCCGCCCATTTTTGCAAACTATGCGCCAGAGAAATATCTGTTTCATCCATATTTTCCAAAGGCAAAGGAATTAATTTTTGGGTAGCCATAATAACCTCCTCATTTTTGGTAACTACTCAGATATAACCTGCTTTAGCCAGGTCTTTTCTCAGCGCGAGTAGTTATAAAATTAAAAACATTCTATAAGGTAATATTCACTCTACCTTATAAAATTTCCTTCCACCTAAGCAATATATTTTACTTTAATTTGGCAAACTCGATAATAACCGGTTTTTATTTTACCCTAACCTTCATATTGTAAAAAACTTTTTTATTTAAGAAGGATTTTCAATAAAGATTGTCGAAATATTTAAAGAAAAGTATGATTAAAATTTTAATCAATATTTAAAAATCACCGCATATATCTCAGTAAAACAAAACACAAAGTATTCTCATCATAAAGTCTTCCAAAATTAACCTTTTTTGTTTTGCCAGAAAACTCGGTAATTTATCAAACAACCTGGTGTCATTGCTACCGTTCTTAGGCTATCGCAAAAAACCGTCCAATAACTGTAGAAAAACCAAAAAATTATATTCAAATGTTCAATAATATATTGCTAATCTTCCTTTTTATACTTATGCATCATAAGTTTTCAAGTAAAGGAGGTGATGAAAGGTATGTTTAAAATAGATTTACAAGAAACCCCCAAAGTAACTTTTATATCCAGTTATCCCCCTCGCAGATGCGGTATTGCCACGTTTTCGCAAGACTTATTATCAAGCCTGGCCAAGCAATATAATAGAGAAGAAGTAACCAATAATTCATTACAAGTAATAGCTGTGGATGATATTGAAGAACCCATTAATAATTACCCTTCAGAAACTACTTTTGTAATCAAAGATCACTCTCTTAACGACTATTACGAGGCTGCTGAATTTATTAACGCTTCCTCTCAGGATATAGTTTCTTTGCAGCATGAGTTTAATCTTTTTGGCGGAGAAGAAGGATATTACATTATAAACCTGCTCAATAAACTAAAAAAACCTGTGGTATCGACCTTACACACTGTATTAAACAATCCCAACCCCATTCAGAAAGAAATAATTCAAGAAATCAGCGCCCGCTCAAACTATGTAGTCGTAATGGCCGAAAAAGCCCGGGAAATTTTGCAGGATTCTTATGATATTCCCGCAGACAAAGGTTTATTTATCCACCACGGCATTCATGAAAAACCATTTATCGATCCTTCTCATTACAAACCAAACATCGGCAAGGAAGGTCGTCCGGTTATCTTAAATTTTGGATTACTGGACCCAAAAAAAGGAATTGAATATGTAATAGAGGCCATGGCAGAGGTAACCAAATATTTTCCCAAAGCCGCATTTCTCGTAGTGGGCAAAACTCACCCCGTCATAAGGAAATATCATGGAGAAGAATACCGCCAATCCCTCATGCAGTTGGTAGATGATTTGGGGCTTAATGACAATGTTTTTTTCCACGACGAGTTCGTGTCCCTGCAGGAATTAATCGGTTACCTGCTGGCCACTGATATTTTCATAACAAATTATTTAAATGAAGATCGCACTGCTTCGGGAGCTCTTGCTTATGCCATGGGCTGCGGAAAAGCAATAATATCTACTCCCTATCATTATGCCGCAGAAATGCTGAGCAATAATCACGGCCGACTGGTTCCTTTCCGCGATAATAAAGCCATCGCCAGGGAATTGCTGTTACTTTTAGAAGATAACGAGCTACGTTACGAATTAAGGAATAATGCTTACCGCTACAGCCGTCAAATGCTCTGGAGCAACGTGGCAACTGAATACCTGCAGGTTTTTGCCCAGTTTGCACAAATATAGCTTCTTCATGCGAAACTATTTACTTTGCTTTAAAACCCCTTCAATCTGAGCCAGAATTATATCATCAGTGAAATTATACTGATCTACAGCTCCAGTTAAGCATGCCACAACACAAGTCCCACACCCTTTGCAAATCACCTCATTCACTGTAGCCTTACCGGTTTCTTCATGGATAGTAACGGCATTATAAGCACATGCTTCCACACAAAAGCCACAGCCACGGCATAAATCATAATTAACTGCTGCAGTTAAAGCTTCTACTTCCAATTCTCCTCTTGAAATAAGGGAAAGCGCCTCAGCTGCTCCCGATGATGCCTGAACAACAGTGTCAGGGATATCTTTTGGGCCATGGCAGCAACCACTAATAAAAATACCATCGGCAAGTGTTTCTATGGGCCGTAATTTAGGGTGCGCTTCCTGGAAAAAACCATCCGTGCCCTGCGAAATCCCTGTCACGCCGGCAATAGACGATGCCTCTTGCCGCGGCACCACTCCCGTCCCCAGCACCACCATATCCACCTCTACCTCCAGAGGCCTTCCCATAAGAGTATCTTCCGCAAACACTTTCAATTTATCATCTACTTCCATTACTTCCGCACATTTACCCCGGGTAAAAATCACGTCCTTTTCCCTTACACGCCGGTAAAAATCCTGGTACCCCTTTCCAAAAGCCATAAGGTCTATATAAAATTCGTAAACCCTGGCCCCGGTTTTTTCTTTCGCCTGGTACGCATGTTTCATATTATACATACAGCAAACACGGGAACAATAAAAATTGTGGTTTTCATCTCGGCTGCCCACACAATGAATAAAAGCTATGGATTCCGGTGGCTCACCATCACTTTTGAGAATTTCTCCGCCGGTGGGGCCGGAAGCATTTAGCATACGTTCAAACTGCATTCCCGTATAAACATTTTCATATTTTCCATAACCGTACTGGGGCATATCCCGGGCATCAAAGAGATCATAACCTGTAGCTACGATAATTGCCCCTACCTCCAGTTCCAAGATTTTTTCCTCCTGCTCAAAATCAATGGCTCCGGCTTCACAGGCTTCTACACACTTCGGCCTTTCCCTACGTTGTTGAGCACGGCGCAAAAAACGCTTTCGCACGGAAGGACCATAAATTTCTTCACATTTCTGGTAACATTTACCGTCTTTAAATACAAGGCAATGTTGCGAATCTATGGTAGATTTGAGTGGTACGGCTTGGGGAAAGGGGATATAAGCAGCCGAACGCATCCCCATTCCCTCATCAAATTCGGCAGGTATTTTTTGGACAGCGCAAGCTTCCATGCAGCTACCACAGCCGGCACAAACATCCTGATCTACATAACGGGGATGCTGTTTTACCCGGGCCTTAAAATTGCCCACGTAACCCTCTACCTTTTCCACTTCGGCGCAGGTAAGAAGATGAACATTCTCCTGCTGGGCAAGCTCCACCATTTTGGGAGTGAGAATACAAGCCGAACAATCAAGAGTAGGAAATGTTTTATCAAGCTGGGCCATATGGCCTCCGATAGAAGGTTCTTTCTCCACCAGGTAAACGGGGTAACCTGCCCTGGATATAGTTAGTGAAGCTTGAATACCGGCAATTCCGGCCCCAATAACCATTACTGCCGGGGTTACAGACACCTTAAGAGTTTCTAATTCCTCTTGCAGCATTACTCTTTTCAAAGCAGAAGAAAGCAACTGCCTGGCTTTCGAAGTAGCTTCTTCTTTTTTCTGATGTACCCACGAGCACTGCTCTCTAATATTGGCCATCTCCAGCAAATATCTGTTGATACCCGCCTTATGAAGTAATCTGCGAAAGGTGTTTTCGTGCAAGCGTGGAGAACACGCAGCTATAACTACCCTGTCAACCCCTAGCTCCCTGATATCTTTATTTATAAGTTCCTGCCCGGGATCTGAACACATATAACTATATTCCCGCACTACTTTTACGTGGGGCAGACTTCCGGCATATTCCGCCAGTTTTGTACAGTCCACAGTGGAGGCTATGTTAGAGCCGCAGTGGCAAATATATACGCCGGTATTATTCTTCAATTTTTATTCACCTCACATTCATATCCTATGCTCAACCGCTTGTTTCCAAAAGCATTACCGTCTGGCGTTTCAAGTGGCGGAATAAATGCATGGCCAAATCCGTAGTTTCCGTCCCTTGATCAAGTCTTTTTTTTAGGTCCCGGATCATTTCTCTCGTGCGGACAACGCTTTCCACCAACTTTTCTAATTCCTCTTCCTCCGTGCCATTTCCTTTTTCAGCAGCAACCGCCTTTTCCAAACGCTCAATACGACACCAGCAAAATTCCACAAACAAGCGGATTTTTTCCGGCTCCCACACCTTGGTACCCACATTCCAGCTCACCGGCATCTTTTCCAAACCAAAGGCTACAATACGGGCATTAGACAATTCTCTTTTTATAGACTGCAACTGTTTTTTTTTCCGTTCACTGTTAAATTTATAATAACGATGGGATTTTAAGCCCACACATGAAGATCTGCCTCGCCTATTTTCCCTTTTTTCTTCTTTAGTGGGCATTAAACCTTCGCTTGCTGTTAAATTCATCCGCTCCCCTTTTGCCAATCCTACCACCTTTCTAATTGCATCATTTCCACCCGGAAAACCCGGACATTCAAGGTGGGGACCAAACAAAAACACTTTTCCTTCGCCTTTTTGGGCCCAGGCCGCGGCACAGCCACCGTTAAAAGTTTCCTCCAGATAGGCCTCATCTGCCAGAGCTATACACCCTTTTTGCCTACCTCCATAATATCCCAATGGCTGCGCGCCTTCCCCGGGATCAATAACCGGACCGCCATAAAGGGGGGCCACCATTTTTTCCCTGTTCGACAAAAGTGGCTTTCCTATCATTTCCAACTCCACGGGGCCATATGCGGGATAGAAAACATACCCTTTTCCGTAAGGCACCAAATACTTAGGCAAAATTCCCGGTAAAATTGGCGGAGAAATGGCGTAATTTACCATGCCGGCATCAATCAAGCAAAAAGGATCATAGGGCGGCAAATTAACCCCGCTCATTACCAGGTAAGCCCCAGCGCAGGAACCCAGAAATATTCCACCGTTCTCCACGAAATTTTCCAGGGCATGCGCGCCTTTTTTCCCCAATGCTAAAGCCATACCATATACATCCCCGCCCCCCATGAGGAATATATCCAATTTTGCCAGGGATTCATGGCTAACATCAGCTTCATCCAAATAAACTTTTTTTACGCCTTCCATTGGGTCCAGGACTTCTACAAACCATGTCCATGAGTGAGAGGCGCCTTCCCCTGTATAAATCCCCGCCGTTATTTCTTCAGATTCCAAACCCTTCACCTTCCTGCAAAGTAAATACAAAATCATACATATTACCCATAATTGAAATGAACCAGGGGCAATTTGACCTGTCAGGCAATGCCCTTATTTTTTTATCCCTAAGTCACTTACATCTTAATGCGCTTCACCAGGTTTTTTTTGCTAATGGTCTAAGATTTCTTGCGTGATTTCTAACAAAGCTTCACCGGTCATTTCCATTTCCGCGCCCGGCTCCATTAAATGGGCGAGCGCCGCGGCATCTACAAAAGGCACCGTCAACATAAAAACAGGGCAAATACCGCAAGTATAGGCCAGTGCGTTTATTTGCATCCATTCTTTCTCTATCCCCTCACCAATTGCTTTAAAGGGAGGCCATGAGCTAAAAATATTTTGGTCATTTGCTTCTGCAGCCTCTTCCGACATCCACCCCCCTGACTTAACTTCCCCGGCTGAAATTAATTCCTGTAAAACCTTTTTTGCCCCTTTTGAATCGGAAACCCCCTCACCCACAAGGGCATCAGCAGCTACATCCGGATCAAGACCCAGCCGAGAAACTTGCTCCAGGATCCGGCCGCATTCTTCTATAGTAAATCCTCCCTTTTTAAGCTTCTGCAAATAAGATAAACCCGTAAATAGTATTCCCGGTTCCGTGACTTCTGTAGAACGCATCTCCGTGGGGGATTCATTATACTTGACAAAGGTATTACAACTCATGTGGCAGGCAAAACAGCCACTGTGGCGGTGTAACAACTGGGACAACCAACCGGAGATATCCTCACCGCCTAAAAGTGTTGAAAAAGAAGCAAACCCCTTTCCGGGTAAAACTTTACTTCCCTTGATCCGGTTATGAAGTTCCAGGCAGCGGTCATTAAATTCGGGAGGATCAGCGGCATCCAGCATATTTAACCCCCGAAGGGCCAGCGCCTTTAAGTTCTTTTCTCCCATTTTTGCCCCGAAACCAAATTGGTCGGGGCTGGCCCAGTAGTTAATGTTTATCTGGGCAGCAGGCGACCCTTTCATCCCGGCTTCTCCGATACCCAATACCTGGACCATCTCTTCTCCGATGATATTGCGCAATTCGTCCGTAAGTGCCCAGGTATCCATTTTCCATAATTCAGAGGCATCAAGGAGATCAGCCAACCCATCATGCACCCAGAGGTAAAGCGGTTCTGCTGCCACACCTTTTACTACAATGAAATCAAAACCCGAAAGTTTTAATTCCATCCCCGCATATAAATTAAATGGGCTGTGTCCTACCTTCCCTGTGCGAGGGCTCTTTCCGGTTACTACCCCCAGGCAGGAGGCCGGCACGGGTGTTCCGGTGAAAAAACCACTTCCAAAAACTATGGGGTCTTCTTCCCGGTATTTTTCGTATAGAGCAAGATTAGCGCGGGCGCCTCCAATATATCGAGAAATAAATTCCTCGGAAAGAACTTCTTCTTCTATCTCCTTTTTTTGCAGGTCCACCACCAGCAGGTTGCCGGAAAACAAAAAATCCATTACACTTCAGCCTCCCTTCTACTCAAAGCGCCGGTGGGGCAATAAGCAACGCACAAAGGCCCATCGAGATCTTCACAGCCATCACAAGCCTCCCGAATCATTATGGGCTTGGCAGACGCGCCCCCTCCCTGACTTTGCATTTCCGCCATGCCAACTTCTTCTGCGCCCTCAGGGCGACCAAGTAGTAGGGTGTCTTCAAATTTGATGATCAATCCGAAATAATTCTTCTTTTCTTCAGCCCGATAGACCATAATGGAAGAGGAAAGCAAGCTGAAAGCCTCATCCCGATGATAACTACAGGCCACTTCACACAGGGAACAACCATTACACTTCAACGGTTCCACTGCAAAAGGCATAAAAATCCACTCCCCTTTCTCATTTATAGCTGCTAAAAAATAAACGATTATTTTGTTTTTTATTTTTGCAGAATGTGGACACAAACAGAACCCACATCACCCTGCCTGAATCCTCCTCCGTTGTGCGTTAGCCCTACCCTGGCATTATCTACCTGCCTTTCTCCTGCTTCGCCTCGCAGTTGCTGCACTATTTCACATATTTGAGCCACCCCCGTAGCTCCCAGTGGATGTCCTTTTGCCAGCAATCCACCGCTGGTGTTAACCGGTATCTTTCCGCCAAGATACGTGTAGCCTTTTTCCAGCCAATAAGCAGCTTCCTGTATGTCCTTGCAGAACCCCAGATCCCGGTAATGCATGAGTTCTGCCGGAGTAAAACAATCATGCACTTCGGCAACATCTATGTCGGTCGGCCCCACTCCGGACATTTCATAAGCTATGGCAACTGCCCGGCGAGTGGTATCGGTATCGCCAATATTGCCTTCCTCCGGATAAGTTCCCGAGGTTTGAGCAGAACCGACCACCCAAACAGGCCGCTGTTTAAACTTGGACAACACATCCTCAGATACCAACACTGCTGCAGCAGCACCGTCGTCTATGGGACAACAATCCAAAGTATTCAACGGTGACGTTACCGGGCGGGAAGAAAGAACTTCTTCTACCGTTACATTTTTAGGATAGTGCGCATATGGATTTAAGGTGGCATGGAAGTGGTTTTTCACAGAGACCTTTGCCAATTGTTCCCTTGTAACCCCCAGATCATCCATATAATGACGGGCAAACATGGCAAAAATTCCCGGTGGGAAAAACCCCATGGAACCTTCCAATTCTCCATCGCCACCTCCCATGCTGGCCGCTAATTTAATCATTTCCATAGTAGGGGCGCTTAATTTTTCAATTCCCAGCACCAGCGCTACATCATATAAACCGCTTTGTAAAGAAATCCATGCTTCGCGGAATGCGTTAGAACCGGATGCACAGCCATTTTTTAATTGCAATATAGGGATGCCGGCTATGCCTACTTGAGAAAAAGAAATGGGACCTTGCATGTCAGGAGTATCACTGGAAAAACCGTTAGTACCACAATAAGCCACCTGAATATCTTCAGGTCGGGCACCCGCATCGGTTAAGGCTTCAAAAAGCACTTCTTCCGCCATTTTTCTTATTCCTCTTTCCGGATAATTGCCAAATTTAACCAATCCTGTTCCTACTATCGCTACTTTACGCAATTTAATCACCTCCTCCGTTTATTGTTTCTACCGGGGTAAATTTATACGTATAGATATCTTCTCCGGTTATGTTTTGGTACAAAAAACCCATGGTCATTTGCAATTCCTTTCCCTTGTAAAGAACTTCGAAATTATTATCTTTTACCTCCAGGAGTGAATATATACGCACCCCCTCTTCCAGATCTATATACCCAAAGCAATACGGTGATTCCAACCCCATAATAGAAGGCTGACTGGCAACACTCCAGGAAACCAGCTTTCCTCTGCCAGATAAAGGAGTTTCCTTTACCGTTTTTTGAAAACAAACTGTGCAAACCTCTTTATAAGGGAAGAAATACTTATTGCAGGTAGCACAAACACCTCCGCGCAAACTCACGGATCCATCTTCACCGGTGAGAAAAAAATCCGGATTAACCAGTTTGCCTCCATCCCAATTTAATTTAGTAGTCAAAAGAAGAACACTTCCTTTCTTTAAGCAATTGACATCCCGCCATCTACAAAAATTGCCTGGCCTGTAATAAAGGAGGCATCATCAGAGGCGAGAAACAATGCCAGTTTAGCCACATCACCCGGTTCACCTATTTTCCCCAGTGGAGTTTGATCAAGGGCAATTTCTTTAAACTCCTCGATTTCAAGAACTCCCTCCGTCATGGGCGTATTAATAAAGCCCGGGCAAATAGCATTAATATTAATATTAGAACCACCCATCTCCACAGCCAGAGCTCGGGTAAGGGCAGCTATGCCTCCTTTGGAGGCCGAGTATACAGACATTAGAGCCGATCCTCCCTTTGATTCCGAAAGAGAAGAAAGGCTTATTATTTTTCCATAGCGCTTAGGGCGCATAACTTTAAAAACCTGCTGGATAACGAAAAAAGTCCCCTTCAGGTTTATATCCACAGTACGATACCAGTCTTCTTCCGTTACAGAACCTAAGGGTATTGATTGCTGTATGCCGGCACAGTTGACCAGGATATCTATGTGACCGAACCTCTCCACTACTTTTTGCACGGACTCCTTTACTTCCGGAACATCAGTAACATCCACTTGCAGGGACAATATGTCTTTTTCTTCGCCTCCACTAATTTTAACAGTCTCCTGCAGGCCTTCCCGGTTAATATCAAGGGCAGCCAGGTGAGCTCCTTCCTTACAAAAAAGGCAGCATATCTCCCGTCCTATACCCGAGCCGGCACCGGTTACCATGGCAACTTTTCCTTCTAACTTCAAAATCATTCCCACCTTTCTATCTAAGAAGCAAAAGAACCCTCTTCATGCTTCCTTATTGTTTTTTTAAGGTTTCATGGCAATAAAAGGCACGATACTCAAAGCCCGCAATAATTCGTTAGTAAGGTCATAGAGGGGCAAAAGCCGGGCATCACGCATGTACTTTTCCACAGGATAATCCCTCATATAACCGTAACCCCCAAAAATTTGCACGGCATCATAGGTAACCTTCTGAACCATTTCAGAACAGTAAACTTTCGTCATGGCTGCAATCCGGCTGTCCGGATCTACCTGGTTGGCCCAGGCAGATTTCCAGGTCAAGAGCCTGGCAGCTTCAATCTGCATGCACATATCCGCCAACTTAAAACCAATAGCCTGATGTTCAATAATAGGCACTCCACCCTGCACTCTCTCCAGGGCGTATTTGCGGGCCTCTTCATATGCTGCCCGGGCCAAACCCACCGCAAAAGCCCCCACTGCCGAACCTCCACCGGTAAGAAAATTAATAGCAATATATATGCCATCTCCCTCTTCCCCCAGCAAATTATCTGCGGGAACGCGAACATTATCCAGGATGAGTTCAGTTGTGGGGCTTAATCGCTGTCCCATTTTATCAAAACGCTCCCCGACAGAAACTCCCGGTGTATCAGCCGGCACGATAAAACAGCTAAGCCCGGCAGACGCGCCTTTATTAATATCGGTCTTGGCAAAAACAACATATAGACCGGCTACACCGCCATTGGTGACAAATGTTTTGGTTCCGTTTAATACGTAATCCGAGCCGTCTTTTTGAGCCAGAGTTTGAATGCCTGCCCGCGGGTCCTCTGAAATCACGTCCGAACCACCGCTCGCTTCCGTAGCACAAAAAGCAGTTAAAAAAGGTTCTTCGGCCCTTTCACAGATCATACCCAACCATTTTTCTTTCTGGGCCTCTGTGCCGGCAAATAGTATAGGTTTAACACCCAGGCCGTTGGAACCTCCAATAGTAGAAGCCAAACCGGCATCTCCCCAGGCCAATTCTTCACACAAGAGGACTAACTCTAAATCACCTAAGCCACCACCTCCATACTTTTCGGGAATTATTAACGTGGTAAAACCCAGTTTTGCGGCCTCACGGACTACTTCTATGGGAAATTCATCACTCATGCTGCGATCAATCTCAGCTGCTATCGGCCTTATTTCATTTTCAGCAAAATCATGTACGGTTTGGCAAAGCGCCTTTTGTTCCTCATTCAACTCAAATCCCACCATGGCTTCCCCCCCCTTAATCACAATTTAAAACATACTAAAAAATAATACCGGAACTATAAGTTTCCACCGACTCACCCTGCCACACCAAGGTAACACCCCTTCCTTCCACCACCCGGCCCACCTGAACCGCAGCAATACCCTGCCGGCGAAAAGAATTTTCAACGGAAGAAGCAAAAGCAAGCGGTACGGTCAAAATGAAACCATAACTGGGATAAGTAAAAATCCATTCTTCCAGGGATAAATTATTCGGAACAGGAATAGCAGCTAAATCCAGCCAGGCAGCAGTCTGAGAAGCCTCCATCATCATACCCAGAGTGCCGATACAGCCGGCATTACTTATATCTCGACAAGCTGTAGCCAGGCCCTCTTCAGCAATTTTCACCAGTTCCAGGTATTTGCGCCGCAGAATTCCTTCTTCCGTGCCGGTAGAAGAATCCCAAATGGGAAAAGAGCCCCTCAATTTCCCGTTTAAATCAAAGGCAAACATCACGGCATCTCCTGGTTCGGCATCAAAGGTAGACATTACCCGCTCTGCTTTACCGATACCGCTTACACTGAGCGCCCGAAAACCGGCATCCGGATCCAGATGCCCTCCGGACATAACCACGTTGAATTTTTCACAGGCATCTCGCATACCTTCTCCCAGAAGGCGCAACCATGTTTTTTCGCCTTCAATCATATAAATAGAATCAACCACTGCCCGGGGCACGCCACCCATGGCATAAATATCGTTCACTACGACATTAACCCCACAAAAACCCGCAAAGTAAGGGTCTTCCAACAGCCAATCCTGCAGGGAATCTGCTGTAAAAAGCAGGTAACCTCCATCATCAAGAATTACCCCACAGTCGTCCACAGGAAGTTTTGAACTCTTCCCCCGGTGCAAAATTTTAAGAAGATCTCCCACCGGACGTTTGCGGGCAACCCCGGTATGTTTTTCTAACTTCTGAGCTAAATGCTTTAAAAAAGGACCCGAAATGACTCTTTCCTCCCCTTGTTCAGAAAACCTGATCAATCAAAATTTAAGTTTCATCAATAAACTGGGTGTCTAATTGTTTCATGGCCTCCATCATTATCTGGGAACCCTGCGTTCTTTTTAGCAGTTGAGCCATATCTCCTTTGATTTTAATTTTTCCTTTCATTATAGCCCCCATAGGATCAATTTCTCCCTTAACCACGCTTTTCCACGTTGAATAAGGTGCATAGATGATAAACATGGGATCTTTACCTTCTAAATCATCCCAAATGCCATAATCAATAATCTTTCCATGATAAGGATGCACATAACCCAACATGTCTTCTTCTAATTTGCCCTCTTCCGCTTTAATCAACAGAGCCATTACACCTTCGTAAGTGGCTGCCGCCTTTTTATATTCCTCGTTAGCATTAAGCATCTCCACCAAAGTTTCCATCCATTCATAACTCGGAAAAACAGGCATAAAAATCCCTCCTAAATTTTTTATTTTTAATCCTGTTCCGCGCGTTTTTTAAGATCAGCCATGCGCTGTTCCCTCAACTCCCGTAAATCCTCCTCTACATCTTTTCTACTTTCCACAAGCTCCTGCACATCCATTTCTTCCAGTTTAGCTTCATACATATCTTCCCACCAGCGATTTCCTTTTTTAATCTCGGGGCGGCCCGATCCTTTAAAGGTTCCCCAGTGGTGAGGATAATTCAACTGCATGGTATTTAACCATCTTTTATAAGGCAAAGCTGTATCAAAACCGCGGCGGGAGTACCAATAAAGTTCATGACGGGGCCCCAGGGGAAGGCCCAATACTGTAGTGCAACCTTCCATCATACCTACTGCCAGAGCAGCCTGTCCGCTGGCTACCTCTACCCGGTTGGTAACATTGTGCTGCCAGGCCACAGCTGCTGCCCAGTCATTGGCAAGGGAAAAGTCCATGAGCTTCCAGGCACAGCAAGGCCCCTGTCCCTGCAACATTCCCGGATAAGAAGGTTCCTTCAATTTTTTGCGGGTATAGCGGTTAAATTCCCCACAGGTGTCAAAACCGCAAGCACCGCAATCCCAGTTTAGCTCCGAATGATTAAGGTCTTTAGTGCCCACCAGCAGTAAGACCAGCGGCTCTCCCTTATCCATAGCATCCCGGTAACAAAAAAGGCTGGGTAAATGGTACATTTCAAGGCGGAAAAGGATTTGAAAGGCTTCCGTAATATACTTCAAGTCTTCCCCGGTTACCAGGTTGCAAGTAAAGCTAACCCTTCCCGTCAGCTGGGGCGCTTTATAAACCGCCTGGGCACAAAGCCTACCCACCTGAATTAATGTTTCTTCCGTAAATTTTTCATTTACCGGTATAATACTCATTCCTCATCCCCCTCCTTTTCCGCCTGTTCTTCCTGTTGCTGCTGTAGCATTTCCTTTTCCAGGTCGGCGCTCGGGTCAAAGAAACGATAATCTCCGGCAGTATTGCGGTTAATAATATACCAGTGCCTGACACTTTGAATCATGCGCCGCATGTTAATCACATGATAATCCTGGGGAATATCCACAAAAGGATTTTTTTGCTGGGCAGCAATCAGGATTCCACATACTACCCCAGAATCCGAACAATATCCTAACTGGCGCCCGGCAGCTCCCACCGTAAAGTAAGGCCTGGCATCCACCAATAAGCGCGTAGACATAAAAAGTGCGCTGCCCACAGCATAAGACATGTCTTGAAAGCGAACCAGGCAAATTGGCCCATCCACAAGTTTGTCAAAGTTTCTTTCCGTCGGGTCTATCTGCCCCCCCGCAACTACTTTTTTGCGTTCGTAAAGGAAAGAACAGTTAGGCTCACCTCCGCATAATCCGCAGCCGGCATCAATGGGTAAGGTAGAAGCCAGGTAATCGCCGATCAATAAGATGGCATCCGACTCTCGCACCATTTCCGCCTCATATTTAAATCGCCTGCTGGTATGTTGATTATGGGCGGCCATCTCTTCCATTTTCTTGGCCAGCTTTTCTTGCTCATGCTTTCCCCACAAAATCACCGCTTCAATTTGCCCCACACCCCCTGCCACCGGAGCGGTGTAGGCGGCATTGAGCATGAGGCGAGCCGCCTCAACTACACCTTCCCGCCTATGCAAATCATCCGGCGCATGAGGCGGCCAATCATTTACATAAATCTCGGGCACTTCGATCACTCCTTTCTTTTTTTGATTGGCAAAAGGTCATTATTTTGAGACCTATTTAATATTTTACTCATAATTTTTTTCTATAAACCGGGTTTTATAAGTCGATCTCTCCAGGCTCATAGGCTTTACCCAGGTAATTTGCGGCCTTACTTTCAAGCGATTATGCATTTCCTCCGCAATCTCACCTGCAAGTTCCTGCAATCTTTCTTCTTTCACATTCTCCCCATATTCCACCTTTAATTTAAGGGGGGGCTCCACTTTAGGGGGAGGAGCATCTAATGTTATGCGAAATTCCCCTGTCACCTGCGGGACAAAGGCGGCTATGACACCATCTATAGCAGCAGGAAATACTACTACCCCTTTAACTTTGAGCATGTCATCTGTGCGTCCCACCACTTTCATCCGCCATCCCGGGACTCCACATTTACAGGGCTGGGTAAAAACTTGAACGGAATCACCGGGAGTAGCCCGCATGGGAGGAAGGGACCCCACCAAAGGCACCAGCACCAACTGTCCCACAGCACCGTCTTCAAAAGGAATATTCTCCTGGGTTTCCGGATCAACCAGTTGAATAATGTGAAAATCATCGGCCAAAAAGTGCATCCCTCCGTACTCGGGATGATCGCAGGATACCCAGGCCATTCCCCACAACAAGCCCATCGCATCCACTACCGGACAACCGTAGTCTGCTTCCATCTTTTTCTTCACTTCTATAACACCGGCACCTGGCTCCGCGCCGCAAACAATTCGTTTAAAGCCCAAATCTTTAACTTTTTGGGGTTCCACCTCCGCCATGTGTTCTGCCAGGGATGGAGTGGAAAAAAGCAGGTTCCCGCGGAGCTTTTGGGTAAAATAAACAATACGTTCCGTGCCTCCTTCGGCTCCCACCGGTATAACCGGTATGCCCAGGCGAATAAGGGTTTCTACCATAGGCATCCCCGCCCCCACCATGCTTAAGGCAAAAGCCTGCACCGCTCGGAAACTGCGCAGCTCCTCTTCAGATTCACCGCTGATCATCCACATAGCTCGTGCCAATCCATGCGCGGTCACTTGCAGGTCTTCTTCGGTAAGGAAATAAGGAGATGGCTCACCTGTAGTTCCCGAAGTAGAACAAAGGAGGACAAAATCCTGTTCGTCTACTCCGGAAAGAGCGGCCCTGTTTCCTACAATATCAGAACCCGAGCTACTGCCTCCCGCGTCTCTTTGAGTAATTACCGGCACAGCCGCATTGTACTGTTCCATAGTAACTTCCTCAGGCTTAATCCCCGTGTTTTCTATAAGCATGTTTACCAAAGGAGAGCTTTCGCTATAGATTTTAAGCCTTTCCCTCAATTTCCTTAACTGCAAATCTTTCATTTCTGCGGAATTTTGACGGTAATACATATCCTCCTGAAAGTAATCCCGAAATGCCATTTAACCTTTTCACTCCTTTCATAATATTTAGTAGTTAATTTTGCCCGCTATTATATACCTAATTAAAGATTAATCAGGAATTAAATTACGGTATTTTCCCAAAGTTCTAAAGCCCGGAATCGTTCCCAGGGCAAAATTTATACTAAATTTCAATTCTTCGGGGTATTTTTCCCAAAGCCCGATAATGGGCCTAAGCAAATTTTTTCTCACCGGATGCGGCGGTATATCCAAAATTGTTTTTTTCACCATCCACGAATACTTGAAGAAAGAGGTAAACCGTCGAAAAAGCCTCATGGCCCCGGCTTTATCATCCACGGCTAAAGCCGCAATTTTTCCTGACAATAAAGCCCCGTGCACTCCAAAAAGCATCACGGGGTCTTGCATTCCGGCAAAAGTACCCGCCAATATCTTATCCTTCCAGAAAAATTGAGGATTAGTGGGGGTTTTAATGGGAACTATCCCTTCGTGTGGATGCCAGGAAGAAAACTTTATTCCTTCCTGTTCCCAAAGCTGTTTTTCCCAACGCTGCCTTACCGACTCATTCATGGGCTTACGATCAAACAAAAGTCCAAAAGTAATGCCGTTAGAAGAAGCATAATAGGCATAATCACGGGTGTAATCATCGAACCAACCGATAACGCGGGGCGATTCATTGCTTTCTCCCTTGGCTACGTAACCATAAACATTGGTAGAAGGCAACTCCAGCGCTTGATACAACTCGGGGTTTAACCCGGTGGCAATGATGGAATAAGGGGGTAGTTCAGCTATGCTGTTGCTATTGATTTCCCGCCCAAATTCAAATTTAACTCCTTCTTCGCAGGCCTTTTGGTAAAGGTAGACATCCAGCGAATAGGGGTTTTCCCCTCTTTCCACCGCCTGCAAGGAAAGATGTTCCCCACCTGTTTCATAACGTTTTCCGTATATATACAACGCTACCGTTTTTGCAGGTACAATCTGGGGAGGCCCTAAATCCATGCCAATTACTTCGCCTAATACAGTGGGTTCCATGGGGGTTATATCCACTGCCGGGTGAGAATACGGAATGCCGCCAATATGATTATATTGTTCCCAAACGGTAACCCTGTGCCCCCGGCGTGCGCATGTAAAAGCAGCAGTTAACCCGGCCAGCCCGGCTCCCACCACTACAATTTCAGCCATTTAAGCACCTCCCTTCCGCATTAAAATGCCTGCATAAGCAAATGCTCCTTGCCGGCAATAAGCTTCTTACTACCGGTATACCACCACCCCAAGTGCAGAAAAAATTGTTGATGCTGATCTTGCACCCAGGCCATAAATTTTGAAGCTTCATTCTCACGGGCCAATTCCACCGCCTTTTTAACCAACAACGGGGCTATACCGTTGTGGCGATAATCGGGAGAAACAGCCAGCCTCCCCCCCATCCAGATGCCTTTATCCCAGTGGTAGAGGCGAACGGTTCCAACCAGGCGGTTGTTACAACTGGCCACCAGGTGTAAAGCTCTGCGGTCATATTCATCTTCATCGGTATCCACAAAAAGCCCCTGTTCATCCACAAATACCCGCCGCCTCAGAGCCATAACCATTGCTTTTTCCTCCTTATTGCCTATAGTTCGGCAAGTGGTTTGAGGCTTTTTTATAGCCACATCCTCAAAGTCAGGAAGGGCAGAACAAGCCCGACACCGTCCGCAGCCGGCGGCAATTTCCCCGGCACACATATCCCCTTCAGACAGTAGTTCCGCAGTATATTCATATACCTGTTTCATCAAAGAAGGAGAAGGCGGCAGTTTGTTTTCTAATATAGTCCCTTGCACAGGGCGCAGGGGAACTACGTATGGATAAACACCCAATTCCACCATTTTTTCCAAACGTTCCAAGCTCCGGTCCAAATTTTCTCCCAGGCCCATAATGATATAGCTGGTTACCTGCCCCCTTCCCCATAATTTTACTGCTTCGGACCATACATTTTGGAAACCTTCCCACCCCAGGGATGCTTTAGACGGGGCATGCTGCTGCAGAACATTTTCATCCAGGCTCTCTATATGCAAACCCAGGGTATCCACGCCGGCTTCTTTTAAAATCCCCAACAAACCAAAATCTTCAGGAGGTAAGCACTGAACCTGTATAGGCAAGCCCGTAGATTCTTTCAAAGCTTTCACGCATGCTGACAGGTGTTGCACTTCTTCTTTTCTATGTGGTAAGGTTCCGGTGGTAAGCAGTAGATGCGTTATTCCCTCACGCATTGATTCCCGGGCAACTTCCGCCAACTGCTGGGGCTCTTTCCTCCTGATAGTCAGCCCTCTTTGTAAACTCAACTCAATAGCACAAAAACTGCAGCCCTCATTCAGTCTCTGATAAATGCAATCTTGCATAACGGTAGTGGCCAGGCAGTCTTTCCCGTGAATGAGGGCAATTTTTTCATAAGAAAAACCGTCCCCGGTCTTTTTATGGTAAAAGTCCCGTGCAGGCGCCAGCGGCAGCATTTTTTCCACACGGTAATCGTTATACCAGAGATCATAAGAAGAGTCCCCACGCCCACTCAACCAATAAGGGGAATGCTGCACATAACTGCTAAAAAAAGGCACATTAACAACCGTGTTACCCATCAAAAAAGTTGCCCCTTCCGCAGGCCCGGCTCCCCCTTTTCTTCCCTTCAGATTTCCGGTAGGTAAGCGAAGGCCATAACTTTGAAGTTCGGTTTTGAGATCTCTGGTGTACATGATTCAAATTTCACCCCGCAAATATATTTTCTTCTGCTGTTTTAATTTCTTCACCCAGGCATTCAAGAATTTCTCTCCTGTAGGCAATAAAATTATCCCCGGTTCGGCATCGGGGATGCGCCAATTCTACATGATAAACTTTTTTAATTACTGCCGGGCGGGCTGTAAAAACAATCACTTCCGAACCAAGAAATACTGCTTCATCTACATTGTGGGTGACAAAAACCACGGCCACGCCGGTGCGTTCCTGTAAACCCAATAGAAATTCTTGCATCAGGTTTCTTGCCTGCGCATCGAGGGAACCAAAGGGTTCATCCATTAAGATCACCCGCGGTTGCAATGCAAGGGTGCGGGCAATAGCCACCTTTTGTTTCATCCCCCCCGAAAGCTCTCGCGGATAGTGTTTTTCGACCCCGCTCATTCCTACCATATCCAGGTAATGCCTGGCTTCTTCTATTATTTCCCGGCGATTCCGGCGGGTTAATTCCAGTCCAAAAGTTACGTTTTGTAAAACATTGCGCCAGGGGAACAGGGCAAATTCCTGAAAAACCAATCCCACCTCGGCATTAGGGCCATTTACTTCCTCCCCTCCCAATTCCACATTGCCCGCGGAAGGAGTTTCTAACCCGGCCAGGATACGCAACAGGGTGGTTTTTCCACAACCGGTTGGCCCCACAATACATACAAATTTATCCGCTAAAATTTTAAAATCCAAACCCGCCAGGACTTCCGTTTCCGGAAGCCCTTTTCTACCGGGAAATGTTTTGGAAAGGTTTTTTATTCTCATAACTGTTTGGGAATCCATCTATAACTACCTCCAGCGCAGTAAATATCCGCTCCACCAGCGCATAAGAAAATCCAGAAAAAAACCTACCAATCCAATAACCACCATTCCTGCTACTGCATAATCCAACCTCCAGACCATCTTTGATGTTTCAATCAGGAGACCCAATCCACGCGTTCCCACTCCTACCATTTCCGCTGCAATTAAGCTCATCCAGGCTACTCCAAGCCCTATGCGTAACCCGGTAAATATTTCGGGAACAGCAGCCGGAATAGCCACCATGCGTAATGAATCCCACCGAGAAGCTCCCAGGGTAGAAGCCGCCTCACGCAAAACCGGACTAACTCCTTCTACGCCGGCAGTGGTGTTTAACGCCACCGGGAAAAATGCCCCCAAAAAGGTTATAAATATAGCCGGCGCATTGCCGGTACTAAACCAGAGAATAGCTAACACTACCCAGGCAAAAGGAGGAATAGGCCGCAGCATTTCCAAAATGGGCCGCATCACTATTTGCACCGTGGGAAACCACCCCATGGCCAACCCAAGCCCTATGCCACAAAGAGCGGCCAGGGCAAACCCTGCCATAATACGCACCAGCGATACAGCCACATGAATTCGAAGAAGCTCCCCCAAAAATGGGTCTTCTCCCCGCAGTAAATTGCCCAATGCCACAGCCACCTCTGCCGGCAGCGGTGTATCTCCCAGCCACCCCAGAGTGCCCGCCACGTGCCAGATGATTATAAATGCCAGGGGAGATAACACGGTGAACCATCGGTTCAATTAATTCCCTCCTCCAGGAGTGATTCATGGATAAATTCAGACATAAATGCCGCGGTATCTTCTAATTCGACCAAGCCCTGATTCACCAGGTAACGGGCATATGTTTCTGCTTCTTCGGCATCCAGTTCGCTGGTAAATTCAATATTTTCCATTGCCTCTTTTACGACATCCTCAGAGAGGCCGGTAAAATCTTTTGCCATTTCCTTTGCCTCTTCTTTATTTTGCAAAATAAAATCCGTAGCCCGATTGTGGGCCTCTACCAGTGATGCTGCCGCCTCGCGGTTATTTTTTAAAAATTCCTCATCGACTGCCAGAACACAGCAGGGATGGTTCTCCCAAATTTCATGAGACCATAATAGCACTTGCCCATACCCCCTGTTCACCAGCTTGGAAACATACGGTTCCCAGGCTATACAAGCTTCTATGCCCTCGGAAGCCATGCCGGAAATCATTTCCGACGGTGAAATAAAGGTCTTCTCCACCGCAGTGGTTTTTAGGCCGGCTTCTTCCAAGGCCCGGTTGAGCAAAAAATCTTGCACGGTCCCAAGATTGGGGACGGCCACCCTTTGTCCCTCAAGATCTGCAATCGCTTCTACTTCCAGGCCATCCCTTACCACCAGAGCCGAACCCACCTGGTTGGCCAGGGCCACAACACTTACTTCAGCCTTACCATTGGCCACGGCAACGGTAGCAGGCGCCAACCCCACATAACCGGCATCAAGACTGCCCGCTTGAAAAGCCGCCATTAGCTCCACCCCGGAACCGTATACTCCGGCTTCTTTCACCTGCAAACCGGCATCTTCGTAGAAACCTTTTTGTTGAGCCACATAATAGGCCAATTGGTGAAGATCATTATAAAGATAAGCCATGCGGATGGGAATTTTCTCTTCTTCTATAAGCTTATTTTCTTGTTCCGGACCGGTACATCCCGGCAGCAGCAAAACAAAAAATAACGTCAAAGCCATGAAGAATATCAGTAATACGCTTACATGTTTGGCCGCTTTTTTCTTTTGAACCGGTTTGGTTATCCCTTTTTTCATTGAGAATTTCCCTTCCTCACGTTATTTTAAATATTTTAGTAATCAGTTCTACCAGATCATAAAATTGGAGGGGGTTTCCGGCAGCTTTTAAAGCGTCCCCGAGATTTTGTTCACAGAAAGGGCAGCAGGTAACCAATGCCTCGGCACCTGTATTTATGGCTTCGTCCAAGCGTGCTGCGGCCAGCTCTCCGGCAAAATTCGCATGGGCGGTACGCACCCCGCCTCCGGCGCCGCAACATCGACTGTTTTCTTTGATCCGATGCATCTCCAACAAATCAACTCCCGGAATCATTTCCAGGACCTTCCGGGGAGCCTCAAAAACCCCTCCGTGCCTTCCCAGATGACAGGGATCGTGATAAGTAACTTTCAGAGGGTATGCGGGAAACTTCAATCGCCCTTCTTCCACCAGGCGAACTAAAAACTCGGAAAGGTGCAAAACTTCCGGTTCCAGGCAAGCAAGTTTGGGGTACTCATGTTTAATGACGCCGAAACAACCGGCACAAGCAGTAACAATAGTCTTTACCCCGCTGGAGTTAAACTGCTCAATATTTTGGAGGGCAAGTTCTTCATAAAGTTCTTTTTCTCCCACCCTAAACGAAGTAGAACCACAGCACTTTTCTTCACGTCCCAGAATGCCAAAATCAATATCCAGGTATTGGAAAAGGCGGGCAGTAGCAAAAGCCACTCCTTGCACGGCAGGTACAAAAGCTGCCGTACAGCCGGGATAGTACAAAACTTTCGCTTTTTTCCGGGGGATAATGTTCAGGCGGAGCTTTTTGGCCCAGCGATCCCTTTGCGCCCGCGGCTGCATCCAGGGATTGTCATAGTTGCGGACGCTTTTAACGAGGGCTGTCTGTGGCTCTAAGGGACCTACTTTGTTTTGAACGGCAATATGGCGCAATTCAATGAGAACATCCGAAAGCTTAATACCCATGGGACAGCGTGCTTTGCAAGCATAGCACTGTGAACAGAAATAGAGCACCTCCGGACGAAGAATCTCTTCTTTTTTCCCCAGCTGCAGCAGCCTCACCAACTGCCGGGGAGTTATGCCCCAGGATTTAACCGTAGGGCAAGAACCACTGCAGGTTCCGCATTGAATACAGTGTAACAATTTTTCCCCCGCTTCCGTCTGCAAAAGGCGGGAAGTAAAAAAATCAAGTTCGCCGGGGTAAATTTCCAAAGCCTTATTGTGCGTCATATTTCATCCCTTCGCTTTCATTGTTATCACCGGATCTCTTTTCCGGGTGTAGTTAGTTGATAGAAAGTTTCCGGTTACATCCAACCCCTAAATGTTTCTCTATTAGCATACATAATAATTCTTTTGTTTCCCCTGTTTATCTATCCCGCACCTTTCTCCTGAATAACCCTCATCAAGGCTCTTTTCCCTTTATCGAATGAAACCTGATCCAGGGTAGTAAATTCCAGAGCCTCAAAAGGGCAAACTTCTACACACTTCGGCTGTTCATATTCGGCACAAAAGTCACAGGTATAAGCATGATCATTTACTTCATCCAACCTCATCGCTCCAAAGTCACAGGCCTCCACACACCATCCGCAGCCATTACACTTCTCCTCATCAATCATTACAGAGCTATCGCCGATAACAGAAATTGCTTCCCGGGGGCAGGCACGCATACATTCGGGGCTTTCACATTTACGGCATAGAATAGCTATATCATAGATGGGTTCGATGCGTATATGACGAATACGTGCCCTGTTCCAGTTGATCTCACCATCTTTATATATGGAACAGGCATACTCGCAGAGCTCGCAACCGGCGCACTTATCCATATCACACACTATTATTTTTTTCCCCGCCATCTATTCCACCCCCATTCCCATGTCAAGTTCCAGTTTTTTCAGGAGTTCTTTCGTGGGAACCCCTTCCTCGTTCCAACCTCTATGTTCGTAGTATCCGGAAAGGGCTTCTTCATATTCCTCGTATTTAATTACCGCGCCGTCGGAAACATCATCATAAAGCTTTTCATTAAAAGCGCGGGGAGGGGGATAGTCATCCTTGCGAGCCGCACCAAAACGGATATTAAAGAGTTTGGCCTGGTTATGAATGCGTTCTCCCGCCCTGATCATTTCCTCTTCATCCATGTCAAACCCGGTCACCAGGCGGATTACCCGGGCCATTTCGCCGGGATCTTTGTAGATACCACGGGTAAATTTGCAGATCACCATTGAATCAATTGCCGCATAAAGGTTTTCTCCCTCATAAACGATCTTGCCGCGGGAACGATCCAGTTTATAACGATCCACTTTTCCTTTTACATCATCCTGGTAAGAACCGGAACGAAGATAATCCGCTCCCCTTACCGAAGTTGCGAAGCCAAGGGTAGATGTTTGCAAAGAGCGCATGGAGTAAGCGCCCCATTCCATTTTTTTATTAGTAATTACATACTGAGAAGAATCTTTGCCCACTTTTTCTGCCGCCCGGGCAGAACCGTCAGACAACAGTTCTCCCAGTTTGCCTTCCCGCAAGCACATGCGCCTGACAGCTTCCACCATGGCCTCGGCATTGCCAAACCGAAGTTCAAGCCCATCACAATCTTCCTTGCTCAGCAATCCCCTCTCATAGCATTCCATAGCCCACGCTATGGTGCCTCCGGCAGAAATAGTATCCATTCCCAAAGTGTCACAATACTCTACCGCGCGGGTAATGGCATTTAAATCTCCCACACCACAATTGGGCCCTAGCAGTTCCAAAGATTCATAGTCAACAGAGGCTACCGCTCCTGCCCATGGACCTTCTTCCACCATGTTGATATGATCGCAGGCTATGGGGCATGAAGGGCAGGCAGAAATTTTTTTCACCAGGTTTTTGAGCATAGTTTCCCCGGACACATCTTCCGCATACTTGAAGGTGCCCTTCTGAAAATTATTAGTGGGCAAGCAACCCAGACGGTTGTGAACCAAAACATTAGCCGGAGTTCCGAAAACCCGGTATTTTTCCGTAGCCGGCCCACGGCAGCGTAAATAAAGGTCCCGGCATAATTCCATAAGCTCATCAAGCGCCGCTACCTCCACACTCTCTGTACCCCGCATACAAATGGCTTTCAAATTTTTGGATCCCATAACCGCCCCCATTCCCGTCCGGCCTACCTGGCGGTTACGATCATTGGTAATGTTTGCCAAGCGGTTCATTAATTCCCCGGAAGGGCCGATACCCGCCACTCTTATTTCATCGTCATCAAGTTCTCTGCGGATCTCTTCTTCTGTGTCCCATGTAGACTTCCCCCACAAATGCCCCGCATCTTTTATCTCTATACTTTTGTTATTAATATAGAGGTAAACCGGGGAAGAAGCTCGCCCATGGATGACGATTCCGTCCCAACCCGCTGCTTTCAACTCCGAGGCAATTCCTCCCGAAGAGATACCGAAGCCGATAAAACCGGTCAGCGGCGAAAGAGCGCCCAAGACGTATTTAGAAGAAACTGGAACGGGAGTGCCTGCTACAGGGCCGGTCCAGAGAGCAATGACATTTTGCGGAGACAGCGGATCAACTCCGGCAGGGATCTCATTATAAAGAGACCAGGCAACTAACCCATATCCCCCGATATATTTTCTTGCTATTTCTTCCGGAAGCACTTCCACAGAATAAGTCCTGTCTTCCAGATTTATCCAGATATATTTGCCAGTATAACCCTTCATCTTGTTTTAGGCGAGGATACTCCCACTTCTGGGTAACAGCATAAATGGGAGAGGAATCGCCATTCCTCCTTTCTATAAACAAGGTAACGGAGCCATTTAAGGCTAAGGCCGGTCAACCAGAGCTTCTAAATTATGAATAAGTTAACAAGTTAACACACAGTGTTAAGATTACAGATTAATCATCCCAAAGGGGAAGGTTCCCCGGTGCCATTACCAGGTTAGGATCCAACATTTTTTTGGTTTGCCTTACCAGATCTATATAAGGCACCATGCGCTTTAACTGATAATTATGCATTAAGGTCCCTTTCCCCAACATCACACCGCGTTGGGCAAAATCCTCTCCTAACTTGTGCACCATCTCTCTGAATTTCAACATTTCATCAGGATGGCCCGGATCAACGTAGTAATCAAATTCCAAAGCGCACATTCGTCCCATTTGCATGGGGCCCTGCAAAGATATGCCCTGGGGAATTGTTTTTTTGCTTGCAAAAGGATCTGTAGTAGCAAAGTATTTATCTCTCAGGCGCCGGTGGATTCTTTCCAGCTCGGGAACTTGATCCAGTTTGCAGGCATAAGCCATCCAATTAAAGCTTCCCTTCCAACGTTGAGACCTGCCGCCCTTGTAAACCTTTCTGAACATCTGCCAGGTAAATTCTCCCTCCGGTATCTCCATAGCCCGGTAGAAAAGGTTAATGCTCTCATCGGCCATAAAAGTTAAACCATCAATACTGTCGACAATCTCTCGCAAGCGTTTCTCCTTAATGGCAAGTTCTTCTTCATCCAGGGCATTTATATTCAAGAAAAGGAAATGCACCCCGAGAGATTCCATTATATCCGTGGCATCCTCTGTTAAAACTTGAGCGGCATGACAGTTTCCGGATTTGTAAAAATCCTGGACAAAATTTTCTTTACAGATTACCTTGAAGAATTCACAAAAGACGTCAAGATCTCTTTCATCTTCATCTTCGTATTCCAGGAAAAACGTCTTTTCAATAGGAAATTTATTGAAGATTTTTATGGTTATTTCCGTGCATATACCAAAGTTTCCATCTGAAGACAAAAGCATTCCCAACATATCCGGACCCGGCCCCAGCACCCCTACCTTATCTTCAAAATCTTCAAATGTAAGAGGGCCTGATTCAAAAATCTCACCATCAGGCAGCACCCAGGTAGAGCTTACGATATTTTCATGGTGATTCCCCGTTTTATAGGACATTTCAGTCATTCCACCCGTGACGTAGTTAGATAACAATGAAATGCTGGCGAGGGTCATGGGACTGCTGGGCATCATGCGCATTCCCCCGGTAGATTCCCTTTTGACACATTCTTCAAAAATAGGGCCGATGCGTATATACGGGGAAAGAGTAACGGTCATGCTTTCTTCGTCAACTTCTAAAATATTATCCATGCGGCGCAGATCCATCAAAATACCCCCGCGTTTCGGGACAGTCTGTCCGGCGTGATTAAAACCGGTAGTCATAACTAAAAGCGGTATCTCGTGTTTTTGCGCAATACGCACTACTGACTGCACTTCTTCCGTGGAAGATGGCAAAACCACTAACTGGGGCTTATTACCTACTATTATGGTAAAATCACGGTGATAGCAAGTAAGGACCGCCGGGCTGTCGCTGACCCACTCTGCACCTAAAGCTTCCTCAAATTCCTTTTTGGCCTCCCTTAAACTATCCGGGTTCATGCCCCGGGCAACTCTGTCTTGATTCTGCAAATAATTCACCCCCCGACAATATCCATACGGCGAAGGTCCATGAGAACACCGCCGTGTTCTGCATTACGCTCTCCCGTATGGTCAAAATATTTACCTATTGACAACATTGGTACTGCATATTTTTCAGCAATGTCAATCACTTTTTTAACTTCGCTGTCAGAGGAAGGGAACACTACGATTTCCGGTTCCATCCTCTTTCCGGCATTAATCTCATAAGCAGCCCGGTAGTTCTCCAAAACAGATGGGTTGCTACTCACCCAATCCTCACCCAAAACTTCCCGGAGTTCTTGTAATATATTATTTTCACTGCCTTTAACATTATTTTCCCGGGCATTTAAACTTGATTCATGATCTATCATCAATAAACACTCCTCCTCTTCAAACCCCTCTATTTACTCCAGAGTGGAATCAAGAACTTCCAAAACATCCATAATCTCTATGCCATAGTCCTTCTGCGCCACCGCCTCTTTGAAGTTTTGTTCACAGAACGGGCAGGTGGTAAGAAGCAAGTCAGCTCCAGTTTCCTTTGCCTCTTCCAAGCGTAAATCGGCGCTCCAGAGGGCCAGGTCATTGCGGAAAGCAGTGCGGACCCCTCCTCCCGCAGCACAACACCAGGAATATTCACGGATGCGATCCATTTCCACAAAATCTATACCCGGGATTGCTTCTATTACCCGCCTGGGAGCATCATAAACATCTGTGTATCTGCCTAAGTGGCAGGGATCATGATAGGTGGCTTTTCTTGAAGCTATCTTTTTCGATGGTTTCATTTTCCCTTCCTGTATGAGCTGGTCAATATATTCGATAGTGTGTATAACCGGAAAAGGCAGTTCTTCCGCATATTCTTCCTTGAGAATACTGTTACATCCCGAGCAACTAGTAACCATTAGATCAATATCAAGTTCTTTGAACATCTGCATATTATAGTCTTTAATAGTATTAAAGGTGGCCCGGTCTCCCACCCGCAAAACTGTACTGCCACAGCAATATTCTTTATCCCAAAGCATGCCGAAATCAACGTGGGCTTTTTGAAGCAGGCGGGCTGTGGCAATAGCTACTTCCTGGACTACCGGATCCAGCGCCTGGGTGCATCCCGGATAGAAAAGAACTGAAACCTTTTCTTTCTGCACATTTTTGGGCTTAAATCCGAGTTTTTTTGTCCAACGTGTACGCGATGCCCGCGGCGATAACCAGGGGTTTCCGTAATTCATAATGCTCTTAATAAGCGTTTTATGTTCGGGAAGCGGACCAAACCCTTCTTCCACTACATGCTCTCTCAAAGCAGCACTGGCATGGTAGGGGTTAATCCCTTTTACCGGTTCGCATATCTCTCCGCATGCGCCGCATTGCGTACAGGTGTAAATGACATGTAAGAGCGTTTCGTCAATGCCAATCTCCGGTCTGAATGAAGTAAGAGCCCTTACCAGTTCATGCTTACCGGAACCATAATAGGGCTCAAATTTAAAGCGAGTGCCGCTGGGGCAGTTATCTGCATGTTTCTGGCCTCTGATCTTTTCCGGGTTGGTCATTTTGCAAATTCCACAACGCACACAGGCCCAAGCGTTATTTCTATAATGCTGCATATCAGTCGAAGCTTTTTTCATTCATTCCACCCCCAGTACGGCTGATGAGGGTTCAAATATCCTTCCGGATCCAGCATATTTTTCACCCTGCGCATCATTTCCAAATAGTTAGTTGTCTTGGGATAATAATACTCCGCAAGTTTCCCCAGGGGCCGATTAAAAAACGCTCCCCTGGCAATTGCTTCCACCGCAACGTCCAAATAGCGAGTTTCATTCAAACCGGGGATCCTGTAGCCCATATAGATTGTCCGCCCGAAGCTTACCGAAATAAAATATTTCTCCAATTCGTTTTCACTCTTTTTGCCGGATAAGAAGCATTCATCCATATAGTTATCCAATTCCGGCGCGCGGGAATAAAGGGCATAAAAGCCCAAATGTTCCGTCGGGCTGTGTATCCACGGAATTTCCATTTTTTGCAGCAAATCTTTGCTTTTTTCCTTGGTTTTTTCACCTTTCCAGTTCTTACAAATCTGCCTCACTTTACGCACCTGGTATTTTACATGCTCTGCGAATGATTCATTGCCTACCAGCGCATACCATCCTTTAGAAAATTCACGCTCCAATATCCTCGAAACAGCGGAAGAATTAAAACCCATTGCTTCCTGACATAATTCTTTCCTTGAAACTTCCTTCAGAAAGCCAAGCATTTTATCCCGCTCATCAAAATAAAACAGGCCGGCTTCTCTTCCATCCAAACGCTTATACGTCCAGATTGTCGCTCTTGTTATAAGTCCATAGATTTCTTCCGAAGCATGAAACCATTTTTCCAGATGTGGCCCCAAAACATCTTTCCAATCTGCATATTCATCCGTCAGCGCATGCCCGCCCGTTTTAAAAATCCTGCTGTCAGGCAAAACCACCGCTAAGTTCGAAAACTGCGTTTCCGGGTAGCGGCTGGCCGCTTGCATTAATGCGCGGTTAACCGAGTTTCTTGCCACATAGGGAGAGGTAGCCACAGCCGGCATTAAAGTTTTCAATCCATAACGGTTAAGCTCTTCTCTAAGCTCTTCATAAGTAACACCCGGTTCCACATTAACCGCCAGGGCATCAATGTCAATCTTCTCTATGGATTTCATCATAGAGGTATCAAGAATAATTCCTTTTTCCCCGCTAATCCAGGCAGGGAGGAAATCATCTTTCAACGTATAAACCGGTATACCCATTTCCCGGGCATAAGACAGCACCCGCTGAACCTCCTCGGTGGTCCCGGGGCAAACCACCAGGAAATCGCCATCAATGTTCATTGAAGCAAAATATTTAGCAGCTTCATCCTTCCCTCCCACCAGCGAACCGGTACCCAGAAGGTTAGCCAGCGGTGTCATATTTTCATTAAGCGTTACCTCCACATTCAACCCCCCATATCCTTAAATAGTATCAGGCAACCCGCCACAAATAAAACAGCTTCCATTTCTTTTAACCCATCTCATCGATAAACTGGGTTTCCACTTGACGCAAACCTTTTAACAATGCCTGCGCCTGTTTTACCTGGGTTACCAGGTAGGAAACATCCCCGTCAACCGTTATCTTCCCTTTCATAATTGACTTGATGGGATCAAGTTCGCCCTTAACAATACTCTTCCAGGTAGAATAAGTACCGGTAAGAACAAAAGGAGCGGGCTTTTCATCGGGAGAATTCATCTGGGCCACATCCAAGACCTGACCGCGGTATGGATTTATCCAAATATAGATCGGTTCCTTATAAATTTCGTCAGGTTCCGAAATTAAGGCCAGTGCGCCCTCCCAATTTTTTCCTGCCTGTCTGTACTCATTGCTCTCATTGAGAATTCTTTGCAATTCCTGTAACCATTCCAGGGTGGGAAAAGTAAACATTTTCCTCCCTCCTCGCAATTTTTTGTACTACTAACAGAAACCATTACAGCAATAATTATTTTAGTTAAAGATTAACGATTGAAACAGTGAAAGTTGCAGCCAATAATTATGGGTAGCAAGACAATACCTTTAAGTCAAAGTGCATTTTTGCAACTAATTTAACTTATTTGAAGGGGAATATTTTTGTAGTTACTGGTATGATATAGCAATTATAATAATGGCAAAGTCCAAATCAATTAATATTTGGAGGAAAACCCGCCATTATTTTTTATTTTATTCCTTCTCCCCCCCCTTTCCACCATCTCTTTTTCTTCAAGGCAAAAGCCCTCGGTAAACAGGAGAAACAGGCTGGAAAACACCTCATCCAGGGAAAGACTGCTCTTAAGCAAAAACTCCGAAGAGAGGGTAGCCTGTAGCGAACCGACTAATGTGGCAATGATAACATCCGTATTTATTTCCGGGTTGAAAACATTTTTTTTCTTACCTTCGTCTATTACCTTGCCAAACTCTTCCAGAACCTTCTCGCGGGTAACAAGAATCTTTTTCCAGAGATCGGGAAGCTGATTTTGCATATCCTTCAAAGCAGTGGCACTAATACCCAGATTTACTATGCCCTGTGAAAACTGGTAAAGCTCCCACAATTTTGCCAGCGGCTCTTTTTCTGCTCCCACAATTTCATAAATACGGTTGGTGAATTTCGCTAATTCCAGATCAACGGCAGCTTCGAGTATCTCTCTCTTACTGGAAAAATTCTCATAAATCGTTCTTTTGCTCATTCCCAATTGGCTTGAGATTTCCTCAATGGTTGTATTCCGGTAGCCATGCTCGAAAAAAATTTTCCGCGCCGACCTGATAATTTTTTCCCTGGTATCATTCATTTACCGGCAACTCCGCTCTTAGTATGGTAAAAACAAAACTCAAAAAACCATAATATTTTCTTAATTATCACAATAATATCTAAATGCATACATGAAGTCAATATATTTTTTGAAAAATTCTATGATATTTAAATATTTCTACATTTAACCTCGTGCGAGGGTTATTACACATGAAAAGAAATTATTAAAAGAATCTTTGCCGCTAAAAAAGAGAGGCGGCATCTTGAAAAAGATACCGCCCCTCTTATCAAGCACTTCATCTTTTTTTAGGCGAGGGTATTCCCACTTCTAAGCAATAGCCAGATAGCCATAAGTGGAAGAGAAATCACTATTATTCCTTCTCTCTATAAGCAAGGTAACATAGCCAGTTAAGGATTAGGCCGTTCAACCGGGACTTCGAGACTATAAAAAAGTTAACAACTTAACCCACAGTGTTTTTAACAAGCCTTGACGGCTGCTCCAAAACACAGTGTTCTTCAATAAGTTAACAGTTAACACGCAGTGTACTTTAATAATAAGTTAACAAGTTAACACACAGTGTTCTTCAACAAGTTAACACACAGTGTTCTTCAAAAGTTAACACACAGTGTTCTTTAATAAAACACATTGTTCTTCAATAAGTTAACAAGTTAACACGCAGTGTTCTTCAAGTTAGTTAACAAGTTAACACACAGTGTTCTTTAATAATAAGTTAACAAGTTAACACACAGTGTTCTTTAATAATAAGTTAACAAGTTAACACACAGTGTTCTTTAATGTGTTCTTTAATGCTTTAATGCAGTTCTCCTTTCACACCCCAGGTATGGGACTCCCGGGGTTTAAGCCAAACAAAACTGCCTTTTAAATTTCCCTGCCCTTCTTGCAGTTGAGCCGTTTCTTTAAACTTTGACCATGTATAATTATCTGCATACCCTTCAACCCATTCTTCAGAGCATTTCTCCACTAAAATTCTCAACAATTTACCCTCCATTTGGCAGTGGAATCGTAGCGCCAGCTTTTCTTTAAGATTCTCCAAATCATTTAACCGTTGCTTTTTGATATCGGGGCGTATTGCCTCACGGAAATGGTAAGCCGCAGTGAAGGGGCGAGGGGAATAAGAAAAAATATGCAAACCGCTAAATTCCAATTCTTCTAATAATGACAACGTGAAATAATGGTCTTCTTCCTTCTCTCCCGGAAAGCCGGTAATAATATCCGTATATAAACTAATATCAGGCATCATTTCCTTTGCCTGTCGAGATATTGTAGAAATATCACGGGCTGTATAACGCCTCCCCATTAACTGCAAAACCCTGTCAGAACCACTTTGTATAGGCATATAAAGGTGGGGACAAATTTTTTCGTTTTCAGCCATTACTTGCAAAAGCTCTTCATTTATACTCATGGGCTCCACTGCAGTCAACCTGAGGCGAAAATCATAAGGCAATTCGCTCAATAATTTGAGGAGGCGCGCTAAATTCCACTCCTCCCATTCTCTGCCATATATGCCTATGTGGGTACCTGTGAGCACTATTTCCCGATACCCTTTCTGTAAAAATCCTTGCGCCTGTTCCCACACTGCTTGCGGTTCCAGGCTGCGCGGTTTGCCGCGAGCTCGGGCAACGATGCAGTAACGGCAAAATTCATCACAACCTTCCTGTATTTTTAAAACAGGCCTCACTTTCGAAGAGTCTATATGCAGGGATAATTCTTTTAACGGTTCATCAGGCAACCCGTCATCCACCAAATTCCAGGGCGGCATGCTTCTTTGGCCAAAACGTTGGCGAAGGATATCAGGAATTTTTGCTCTATTACTATTGCCTACAGCAATTTCTACTTCCGGAATATGAGTAAAAATCTCCCGGGAATAAACCTGAGAATAGCATCCCGTTATTACAATTAAAAGCCCGGGGTTTCCTTTTCGGGCACGGCGAGCAGCCTTTCGCACATTGCGCGCTGCCTTTCCGGTAACCACACAACTATTGATTATATAAATATCCGCTTTATCCTTTTGAACTTCCTGAAAGCCTTCTTTTTGAAGAAGAGTGCGGAGAGCATCCTTTTCATATTGACTGGTAGGGCAACCGAAATAATCTGCACTGAAATAAATAACTTGATGAGAAGACACTTCCTCCATAGACTCCCACCCGGCCTTAAAAGTTTATATTATCTTGGCAAGTTATAATAAAATGCAGTTTTCCCCGCTCAATTCTTCTATGCCTTCATAAAGTTCGGCTTCTTTTTCATCCATCCCCTCCGGATGAGGGATAGACAAAATATAAACCTTTTTAATTTAATAATTAAAGAAGCATTTATACCAAATAATGGTCGCTTCTCTAAAAAATGCATCATTTGCAGGCCATATCCAGAAGTTCTACCAATTCCAAGACTTCATTGCCCTCGATTTTTAAACTTTCACGGCAAAAAGGGCAGGTAGTAACTAATGCCGAAGCGCCGGGAAATTCTTGCAAACGACGCAGTGCTATCGCCTCAGCTTCCTGTGGAAATGTAAGCTGAAACATCTGGCCACCTCCGCAGCAGCGGGAGTTTGCGCCTGCCGGTTCCGCTTCATCAAGTTCTACTCCCGGTATCTGCGCCAGCAATTGGCGGGGGGCTTCAATATTTTCTTCCACCCTGGCCCAGATGCACGGATCATGATATGTAACAGTATTAATCCCTTCTACTTCCTTGGGCTGGAGCTTTCCACTTTCTATTAATTCCAATAAATAAGTAGTGCTGTCTTTCACATTTACCGGTAATTCCACTCCCCATTCCGCATACTTCTTTTTAAAAGTAAGCCAACATTCAGGACAGTTCGTAACCAGGCAGCTTGCGCCACTTTCAGCCAGACGCTTGCAGTTTTCATCAGCTAACTGGCGAGCCAACTCCGGTTCGCCCCAAATTTCGGCGGGGTAACCGCAGCAATCTTCATTTATGGTCTGATATGAAACACCGGCTTTATCCAGTAAAGATAAAGTAGCTTTAATAGAGTTAGGGTTGTTAGCCAGGGAAGTACAGCCGCTAAAAAAGACAATTTCCCCATCACCTTTCTGTACTTTGGGAATATCTTGTTTCATCCCATAAGGACTGCTGTAATTTTTTAAGTTAGCGCGATAGGGATCGAGGACTTCTAAATTAAAATTTTGGGAAGCCCCTTCTCCCTTTACTTTTTGCAATTCTTTATCAAGCTCAAGCTCGAGAAATGGGCACAGGGTCTCACACCCCTTACAACCCACGCAGGTAGATAGGGCAGCATAATTGTCTTCCGTCCAGTCCAGTTTTCCTTCCAGTAAAAGATAGGCGAGGCGAGCTTTGCCTGCAGGAGACACCGCTTCGCGAGAAAAAACCTGAGTTACGGGGCACTCACAGCGGCACATATTCGCACATAAAGCACAATTCAGTAGATTTTTAAGGTCTATTTCGGCCATTTTTCTGCCTCCTCCATGCCAAGTTTTCCGGGATTAATAATCCCTTTGGGATCTAATGCTTTTTTGATGCTACGCAGGGCATTTAGCCCCTCTCCATGTTCGCTTTCCATCCACTGGCCGCGGTGCAGCCCCACACCGTGATGATGGCTTATCGCTCCACCCTGGGAAAGGCACGCTTCCATGGCTACATTCCATAGACGCCGGTAAAAAGCTTCTTTATCTTCATCGGGAGGAGTCCCCATCGTTGTTATATAAAGGCAAGCGCCTTCAGGATAAACATGGGAATAATGTCCTGAAGCCAGCGCTACACCTTCAATGCCTATCATGGCAGCCTGCATATTCTTATAAATTTCAAAAGCATTGTGCCAGTTGGAAGTAACTTCGATGGTATCGAGGACGGCGCCCTGGCGGAACATTTTAGAAGCCAAGCTGACATTAAAGCGCCTTTCCAGCCAGTGCTTCACCGGTTCTTCCCCACAATCCACTCCGCCGTGTTCCCGAGCCAGGGAAGTGCAAATATCATTTTCAGCATCCACAATTTTTTCATTTCCTTCAATTAAAAATATCAACATACAACGGTCTTCTGCTTCTTCAGCTTCCGGAAAATGATAACTGGTTTCTACGTAATCATAAAGGCGAACCACGGCAGGACGCGCCCCTGTTCTCATGATCTTGCGAATAGCTTCCAAAGCTACGTCCATAGTATCAAAAGCAAAAGAAGACATAGCCCTCTTTTCAGGATAAGGCCATATGGTAAGTGTAGCTTCCGTAATTATCCCCAAAGTTCCCTCTGAACCCAATAAAAAGTGGTCCAATCGAGGCCCTGTGGAAGTGCGAGGCACATCGCGGCCTTTAATCACTGTTCCATCAGCAAGTACCGCTTCTAAAGACACAAGCATGTCTTCAATTTTGCCATAACGGGTGGAAAACTGCCCCGCAGCGCGGCAAGCCAGCCACCCTCCCACCGAAGAACAGCGTATGGATTGCGGAAAATGCCCTCCGGTATACCCCTGCCGATTCAAATATTCTTCGTAAAGAGAGCCATTAAGGCCCGGTTCCACTGTAACCATCTGGTTCTCGCCATCAAGTTTTTTTACCCGGTTCATTTTTTTCATATCCAGAACAATACCGCCTCGTAAGGCTATAGAACCACCAAGGGTTCCGGACCCTTCTCCATAAGGAGTTACCGGCACTCCCTTTTCATTTGCCAATGCCATAATGGCAGAAACCTCTTCTGTGTTCTCCGGCCAAACAATTAAATCCGGAACAGAAGGAAACCTACCTTCCATAAACCAGATACTGGCCATGGGCCAGAAATCCCGGCATGTGCTCAAACGATCAATCTCTTTAACCGACACCCTCTCTTCGCCCACAATTTTTTGCAGCTTAGAAGTCATTTCATGAAGCAAATCGTCAGAAAGACTTTTTTCCTGAATTACCGTTCTATTTTCAGCCACAACTCCTCCTCCTTTTACCATTATGTAAATAAAGACAATCTATATGTTCTTCTAAAAGTAATAATTCAATAAAAACACACTTTTCCCCTGCATTGAATGTAATAAGTAAAATTATTAACCATTCAACCGTAAAATTAAGCATTTAAACATTAATTTATTTTTAAATGGGGAAAAACCCGCAGGTATTTACCAACACCATAAATCTTGATTAATTATTATTGCAAGTACTCAGGCATATACTGCTGTGCCAAGCCTTATCTTAACCTAAATAGTTACTTATTATTTACGTGCAATTTGTCTTCTTCTATCACCCGGAGAAAAACTTTAACTAAGGCCGGATCAAATTGTGTGCCGGCGCATCTTTTTACTTCCTTAATTGCTTCTTCAAGGCTTAATGGTTTTTTATAAGGCCGGCCATTGGTCATTACTTCAAAAGCATCTGCTATAGCAGTAATGCGGGATAATAAGGGAATTTCATCTCCCTTCAGCCCGCGGGGATAACCCGAGCCATCCCAACGTTCATGATGCCCTAAAATTTCTTCGGCCACATGTTCAAATTGCCCCGTAGCGCAAGCAATACGATAACCACTTGTAGGATGTTCTTTCATTAACTGCCATTCTTTTTCTGTTAATTTACCTGCTTTTGTAAGCATGTCTTCAGGTATATTAATCTTTCCGATATCATGCAAAGTAATTAATAATTTTAAGCGATTAATTTGATTTGTAGAAAGTTTAAGTTTTTTGGCGATTGCCAAAGCCACCTGATGCATCCGGCGGGTGTGGGCTTCTGTTTCATAGCTCTTTTCTTCTAAAATTTTAATCAATACATTAATAGCCGCGCTTCCTTTACTGTAATTTTCGGAAAGTTTTTGGGTATACATATCATTTTCAGCTTCTTTTATGACGTCATTCCAATTTTTCCGGGGGCCAATTTTTACAGCCACTCCCAAAGAAATTGTCACCGGAATATCATCAATGTAAACTCCGGTACAAGCATCGCGTATCTTTTGTGATATATATTTAGCTTTCTTTTCTACAGTTTTAGGCATCATAATTAAGAATTCATCTCCGCCCCAGCGAGCCACGTAATCTCCCTTGCGGCAGCTTTGAAGTAGTAATTCAGCCGCCTTTTGAAGAGCTTCATTCCCCAATTTTTGGCCGTATTTATCGTTAATTAGTTTCAAACCGTTTACATCAGCCATGATCAAACTAATAGGGGTTTGATCCGACTCAGAAACCTCCAGTTGCTCCATTTTTTCTTCCATAAAATGTCGGTTATACAGCCCCGTAAGGTTGCAGCAATAATTCATATAGTGAATTTTTTCTTCTGCCAGTATTTTGCGTTCCTGCATGTTTTGATATAGTTCTTGCTCCATGCGAAAGCGCTTAATCGTAGCTGCAATCTGACGAATATAATGTTCAAGGAGACCTTTATTTTCCAAACTAGAACTTGCAGGCATGATAATGGTTAAAAAACCCAAAGGATCTCTGTCATAAGAAATAATCACATCATATATTTCGCCGGGCATAAGATCTGTCTCAATCTTTTCAAGGGCAGGCTTAATAGAAGTATAATTGTAGAAGCCTTTTTCGAAGAAAGAATTAAATTGTCTCAAGCAGTTTTCGTGATTATCTTCTAAGTTTTTTTGATTAACTTCCCAGACAGCATCTTCCAGTTCAAACCCCAAAATATCAACTGCGTGTGCTAATTCCCCATCGTCACCGGAAACTGCCATGGTAATTGCTTTACTTTTATCTTCATCGGAAATAATATTAAGGGCTACAAATTGAGCCCCCGCAATCTCCCTTATACTGTCAGTAAAAAAGTGATAATCCAGTTCTTTTTTAAATAAAAATTCCTGGCATTTACCAATATACTCCAATACCCTTTGGGTTTGGTCTTTTTCTGCCTTCAAGGCAGAAATATCTTTGAATAATAAAGTATAATAATTATCTTCCTCGCTGATAACTGTAAGTTCGTACCATTTCCCCAGATTTTCAAAATATATATGGAATACTCCGGGTGTGCTTTCTTCGGCTATTTTCCCATATTCCCTTATACATTTGAAAATTGAGTTTTCTATTCCTTCGAAGATTTCTGTAGCTTTTTTCCCAATAATTTCATCCGTGCTAAAACCCGCTAGTTGAGTAAAATAATCATCAACCTCTAAAAAAGTGAAGTCATAAATATTTCCTTGCTCATCCAGATCACCCTTACCATAGGCGTACCCGTCTAATAGGTTCTCTTTAAGGTAACAAGCACCTCCGATGTTATTCATGTGCCTTTATCCTCCTTTTATTTAATGCCGGGATAGAAATGCCACACTTACAGCAAGTCTACCAATAAAAAGCCCTCCTGTGAGGGAGGGACCGACAAACTTGTAATTAGCCTGCTTCGGCAACCTGGCTGTCATAGTCCGCTAGCGGACCTTAGACCCATGGTTTTGCGTCCCTTCCTTTCGGAAGTTTTGCCTTTGTCGGTCAGGCACACAAATAATATGTTTCTTCTATTCAATTTTGAGCCGCTTCTTTAACTACTTAACATATTAACAGATATTTTCCATTATGTCAAACTTTTGAGAAACAAAACTTCAAACTTTTTAATATCTTGCCTAATAGCCGGAGGATAAAAAACTAAACACCTATTCCTATATCCCCATCCCGAAAATAAAGCCCTTTCATAATTACGGACGCTGAATTTTATCTAAATCCGGGAAGCCGACAATATATCAACAATTACCCCCATAATTACTTTAAAGTCTTTCTTGGACTGTTTCGGGGCGCAACATGGAAAGAACTATATGGCCGCTGTCGGTAATTATAGCTGCCCTGGTCTTTCTCCCGTTGGTAGCATCTATCAGGACACCTTTTTCCCGGGCCTCATTTATTATCTTTTTGGTAGGCGCCGATTCAGGACTAACTATGGCAATAACCCTATTAATAGAAACATTATTGCCTAAACCGATATTAACCAGATTTGCCGTTTCCAAGCAATCCCTCCCTGGTATTATTATTTATTTGACATTTCATCCGTTCTTAAAACTCATTTATTTTAATTACACTTTTAATTCTAGTATTTCCAGACATTCATCCCTTAAACCTGCTTTTGGTCAAAAATTTTTCTTCACGTTTGTTTAAACAGCTACTTCTTAAAGAACTAATATTAATCTTCTAAACCATATATTATTATAATACGCGTTTTTGAAGTGAATTTTGGGCACATAACAAAAGGAAATAGTTTTAGCATATAGAATAATGAAAAGAATGAGCATACATTATTAAAATAAGCAAATAGAAATGTGAAATTTTTTTATAAATATTTAAGTCACACGTTTGCAGAAGGGAGGAGCCACAAAATGGACCTTAAAGACAGCCAGGAAGTAGATGATAGAATAATTCGAAGAAACGTACAAAAATACGGCATCAATTTAAACCCTTATGTTTCTATAATTACTGCCGTTTTAGTAGTCGCATTCTGTCTGTATGCTCTTTTAAATTTAGAACAAGCCAGTAAGATGTTTCAAATCGCTTATGATTACATTGCCACCAATTTTGATTGGGTTTTTATTATAAGCAGTAATTTTTTTGTATTGGTATGCCTGTACTTTTCATTATCTCGGTTAGGGCAGGTTAGAATCGGTGGTGTAGATTGCAAACCCGAGTTTTCTAACTTCGCCTGGTACTCCATGTTGATTTCAGCAGGCATGGGCATCGGCCTGATGTTTTGGGCCGTAGGAGAGCCTTTAACCCACTTTCTGGAAGCACCTCCTATTTTCCAAAATGCAGATTCCAGCTATGCCGCCATGGCCACTACTTTTTATCACTGGGGTTTGCACCCCTGGGGCATCTATGCACTAATGGCTCTGGGCCTGGCATTCTTTGCTTTTAACCGGAGGATGCCGCTATCTTTGCGGTCCATTTTTTATCCCCTTTTTAAAGAAAAAGTCTATGGGCCTTTAGGGGATGCTATCGACATAATGGCGGTAATATCTGTCTTATTTGGCCTGGCCACTTCCCTGGGGCTTGGAATCCAACAAATAAATAGCGGCATAGATTACCTTACCGGCATAGGCTTTAACGTTTACATTCAAGTGGGCTTAATTGCAGCGATAACCGCAATTGCCATATTATCTATTTTGTCAGGGATCCATAAGGGCATCAGGTTATTATCTTCTCTCAATATGATCCTGGCGGGCATTTTTATGGTGGTCATCTTCTTATTAGGGCCTACCGCATATATTGTAAACCTTTTTTCCAACTCTCTGGGAGTCTACTTCGGCAATATAATAGAAAATGCTTCATATATAGCCGTGCAGGGACAAGAATGGCAAAGCGCCTGGACTGTTTTTTACCTGGCCTGGTGGATTTCCTGGTCACCTTTCGTGGGCATGTTTATTGCCAGAATTTCCAAAGGCAGGACAGTCAGGGAATTGGTATTGGGGGTACTTCTTGTACCTTCTCTCCTTTCTTTCTTCTGGCTTTCAGTGTTCGGCGGAACAGCTTTTTCCGTGGACGCCAACCTGGGCGGAGCTTTATTTACTACGGTTCAGGACAATCTACCCGTTGCCCTTTTCGAGTTAATTAACAACCTAAGCATACCGGTTATAGCTGATATTGCCCGCATAGTAATGTTTATCCTGGCAACGGTACTGGTCATTAATTATTTTATCACCTCTTCAGACTCCGGTTCCCTGGTGGTGGATAAGATAACTTCCGGCGGCATAATTGATACCGCCAAAATTCAGCGGGTCTTTTGGGCCTGCCTGGAAGGGTTAGTAGCGGCAACTCTCCTATTAATAGGCGGAGAGCAAGCTTTGGAAGCTTTACAGACAGGTGTTATCACTGTTGGGCTACCTTTTGCCATAATTCTAACGGTAATGACAATTTCGCTGATCAAAGGTATAGAAGTGGCTTACGAAAAGCAAATGACCATTCAAGACCGACGTAAGTTTGAGAAAATCATGCAAAAATTTCACAAGTAGTTCCCATGTATTCAACCTATTCAAGCAAAAAAAGAGAAGGAACTTTATAAATACTTGCTTAGAGATAATATATATAATATAATTAATTTGCAACGGGGCGTGGCGTAGCTTGGTAGCGCGCTTGACTGGGGGTCAAGAGGTCGTGGGTTCAAATCCCACCGCTCCGACCAAATAAAGCCCCACTGATAGCAGGTTTTCAGTGGGGCTTTATTTGGTAGCCAAAATGGTTTTCATCCTTAAATTGTAGCCTATTGCTCCAATTTTTTATTGATAGAGAAGGAATTTTAAGTAGGCTGTAGAATAAATTCTGTATTATAGAAACATGGCAAATAAAAAACTATCAATAAAGAAGAAATTTAATTTAAAAAGTGGTTTAAAAATGATATAATATAATTACTTAGGAGGCAAGGAGGATTTAGTTCATGGCTACAAAAAGCATCTTGAAAAATATTGATATAAAGAAAAAGTCAGACAGCCGCAATCTTATAAATGCGTTAGAAAAGGCTGAAGAAAAAAAGGAAGAAAATAGGGAGAAAAGGACTAAGATAAGTAAATCTTTTGCTGAACTTAGAGGTGAAAAAATAAAAGAATTATTAAGTAATAAAGAATGAAAGGATATAGGTTAGTTAACCTATTTGAAATAATAGATATTCTTGGAGAGGATGAAGCAAAATCAATCCTTTCCAATTTTTATTGCCCATTGAATTTAGATGTTGAAAAATTTCTAACAGATGGAAAGGCCATCGAGTTTTCTAAACAGAGGATAGCAGCTACTCACCTAGTTTTTGCTTCTTATAAAAAATCTCCTGTATTGGTAGGTTACTTTACTTTAGCCAATAAATTCCTGACAGTAAATAAAAAAAGCTTATCCAATAGAATGCAGAAAAGGATAAACAAGTTTGCTCATTATGATCACGATTTTAAAAAATATATGCTATCGGCTCCGCTTATTGCCCAACTAGGAAAAAATTACCACAATGTTTATGATAAGTTAATTAAAGGGGATGACCTGCTACAAATGGCTTGTGATAAAGTTGAAAACACACAATTAGAACTGGGCGGAAAAGTTGTATATCTTGAATGTGAAGATGTACAAAAATTAGTTGATTTTTATAATAAACACGGATTTTTTGTTTTTGGAAATAGATCTTTGGATCCGGATGAAAAAGATTTCTTTGAAGGAGATTACTTACTTCAGATGCTTAAATATCTATAATTTGTTCTTAAAGGCATTATAAAGGCATAAATAACTTTAATTTACTGTAGCCTAATGAGTGAAAAAAGGGTAAAATTACGGAAAATGACGGAAATTACCAAATCTCCAAAATTCTTTTCTTCTCAAGACTGCGTATTCTTGCCATATCCGGCCACCCGTTCCGGTCGGATGCACCAGAATAAGCATCAAGACCCCTAAAATACAACAATTAACAACCCCTGAAATATATACAACTCCAAGTAATAAGCATGGGGATCAAAATACCCGTCTTTCTTATGAGTAAGAAAAGACAAATAAATTGATAAGTTTATCTTTCCAGAAAGAAAACCTGCTAAATTTCGAAACAATGAAAATCATTATTTTGGTAATTGTCATTATATCTCTAATTACTGTATATGCGTCTTGTAATTTAACTTAATAATATGGTATTATCTCCTTACCAAAGAACAAATCTCTTTCTTACTGGAAGAATAAACGGAGGAATAATTTATGAAGGATTATCTTAGTGAAGAACAAGAATATTTAAACATAGAAAATCCTTCATTGGCAGGCAAGAAAGATTGGAAAGATTTTTTTCATAAGGTAATTTTAACCCGGGGTCGAACTCCTCTCCAGGAATATTATTTTCATCTCGCCCAACAACGGGAAACAATCCCCGTTATTCGCACAGCCCTGCTCTGTTTATTCATTCTTATATTAATCACCTGGCCCACAGATTACATTTTCTTTGATGAAATAATGATTGAAGTTTACTTTTTGTGGCGAATAGTGATGATTTCTTTAATTATAATCGTTTTATCTCTACTCCAATTTTTTACATGGGCGCGCAAAAACGTTTACACCATTACATTTATCGGCATTCTCGGGGGAATTTTCTTTTCGGGTTACCTGTTTGGGCAACTACGCGATCTTACCACCCCCTGGTTTTATTTTATTTTTCTCTTGCCCATAGTAACCGTTTTTTTTAACAGCAAAATTTTATGGCGAATTTTGGCGACTATTCTTGTGCCGGCAACTTACGCAACGGGGTTTCTAGTTTTTAACCCCCACAATTTGAATTACGAACATTTAGGAGTTACGGTCAACTTCGGGATTTCGGCAATCGTTATAAGCATTTTACTGGGTCATGTTATTTACTACCAGAATCGCCAAAATTTTTTCCAGCAGCACCAGCTTAAGAAACAGCAGAAAGAAATCCAAAAACTGGCCGACTATGATCAGCTCACCGGTCTTTATAACCGGCGGGAATTCGAAAATCGCGCACAAGAAGAATTCATGCGGGCACTCCGCTATAATAACCCTCTGAGTGTATTAATGATAGATTTCGATTACTTCAAAAAAATCAATGATGATTACGGGCATAGTATAGGAGATAATGTCCTTAGAATATTTGGGGAAATAATTGATTCATGCAGCCGCTCATCTGATATTGCAGGGCGCTACGGCGGCGAAGAATTTACTATGCTGCTGCCGGAAACAAATAGTGAAGGTGCTATGCAGATGGCAGATCGCCTTCGCAAGAAACTGGCAGAATTTATATTTGAAAATGACAGGGGAGAAACATTCAATGTTACCTGTAGTATCGGCATAGCTGAATGGACTCCCGAGTTAAAATCATATGAAGAAATCCTCAAGAAAGCCGATGACGCCCTTTACCAGGCCAAGCTTAACGGTAGAAATCAAGTTAAGCTTGCGGCCTTATAGAAGAAGAGCAAAGCAAGAAATAAGAAAATAATTTATAAAACTTGGGAGCCAAAACCGCGCACATATCCTCAGACAAACCAAAAATTCTGGAAAGTGAGGTATGACTATGAAAAAAACAAAGCTATTATTTGATAATAACAAAGAATTTGAAATGAATATATTTGAGGGAACTGAAGGTGAGCAGGCTATCGATATTTCTCAATTGAGGCAAAATACCGGTTTGATAACTCTTGATGAAGGTTATCAAAACACCGGTAGTTGTAAAAGCGCCATTAGTTTTGTAGACGGTGAAAATGGAATACTCCGTTACAGAGGCATACCCATTCAGGAACTTGCGGAGAACTCTACTTTTGTAGAAACTTCCTATCTATTAATATATGGGTATCTTCCCACGCAAAAAGAATTAAAAACATTTTCTAACATGCTAACTGAAAACTCCCTTATTCATGAAGAAATGATTCATTTCTTTGATGGCATTCCACCACATGCCCACCCCATGGCTATTTTAAGCTCAATGGTAAATGCCCTGTCCATTTACTATCCCACTCTCTATAGTGAAGCTTTTTTTTCCATCACTTTTGATCTGGTATGCGCCCGGTTGCTCTCTAAAATCAGGACCCTGGCGGCTTATTCGTATAAAAATTCTATCGGGGAACCTTTTGTTTATCCGCGGCATGATCTTAAGTATACGGAAAATTTACTCCACATGATGTTTAACAGCCCGGTGAAACCATACACACTTGATCCCGAAATAGTACAGGCTTTAAGAGTTTCTCTCATATTGCATGCCGATCACGAACAGAATTGTAGTACTGCCACCGTTAGACTGGTAGGCAGCAGCCAGGTAAATCTATATACCTCCATATGCGCCGGTATATGCGCCCTCTGGGGCCCCTTGCATGGAGGGGCCAATCAGCAGGTAGTGGAAATGTTGGAAAAGATCCGTGATGAAGGGCTAACCATAAAAGAAGTGATTGAAAATGCAAAATCCAAAGACAATAATTTTGTCCTTTACGGTTTTGGCCATCGGGTTTACAAAAATTACGATCCCCGGGCAAAAATATTAAAGCAACTTGTGGAAAAACTATTCAATAAGCTGAACATAGAAGAACCCCTGGTAGAAATAGCCATGGAACTTGAACATGCAGCTCTAAACGATGACTATTTTGCGGAAAGAAATCTCTACCCCAATGTTGATTATTATAGCGGTATCCTTTACAAAGCTATAGGTATTCCCAAGGAGATGTTTACGGTAATGTTTGCCATAGGGCGTTTACCGGGGTGGATAGCCCATTGGAAAGAAATGCACGATACCATACCTTTTAAAATCGGGCGCCCCCGCCAAATATATACGGGAGCAACACTTAGCCATTACATTCCTATAGAACAAAGGGGGTAATATGACTGTCCCCGGTTCCAAGCAAAGCATTGAGGTTTCTTATATCTCAATGTCAAGATAATTCATTCAATAAGTCCCTGTATTTCAGCCTGATATTCGCCGATAACCACCAAAATATAGCCGATAACAATAACAATCATTCCCAGTAGTTTAGTGCCCCCCAGGTACTCTTCAAACATGTAATAAGAGACAATACTAATAATCACGAAAAATAAAGCCATGGCTGCATTAGAAAAACCCAACCCCGCCACGGCTATCAGGTTTATCCAGGTTATAAAAAAACAAAGCGCGCATATAATAGCAAACCAGAGAGGGATATTGCGCAAAAGCTGACGCAAATGACTAACACGGAAATTTTTTAAATCAATTTCCATGGGGCTACTGCCCATCTTTGTTGCCCATGATGGGACAATTTGCACCCCTTCTTTTTTGTAACCCAGTGCCCCCTTCAAAAATATATTCAAAAAAACATTAAAGAAAATTACCAGAAATGCCAGCAAATACCTGTTTTCCATATGAATTTACCTTTCTTAATTTCTGTAATTTAATCAGGCACATTAAAACATATTTTATTCGATATAACCTTTATTCTCTCCCTGCCGTTCACCGGCTATAACCAAAATAAATCCTGTTACAATTACAAGCATCCCGGTTAATTTTAGTTCCCCAAAATACTCCCCAAATAACAAAAAAGACACGAAACTGATCAGTGCTAAAAAAATCATTAACATGGAATTTACAAAAACCAGGCCGGCTTTGGAAGCCAGGATTATGAT
>PUKQ01000144.1 GCA_003550565.1 Syntrophomonadaceae bacterium | reverse complement strand
CGGTCGAATTGATAACCCACCGGCGGCTTTATGGCCTCCAGATACAGTTTTCTGTTATTCAGGTTTAACACGGCGAATCAACCCTCCCCGGCCTCTAAACCTTCTAAAATATCGTTAACTATGCGCTTGGTCTCGTTCCAGCGGAAGTCTAACCTTCTGGTGCCCGAGGCGCCTGTCCATAATTCCAACGCCCGTTCATTGGCCAGCCTCGCTCTCTTGGTTTTTTTAAGGCGGATTTCCCGTTCACGGATAAGCTTCCATGCTGCGGGATTGCTGATGACGTTGAACGGGTTATTCTCGGCAAAAACAATTTTCAGCCAGTTATTCACGAAAGCATAAACCGGGAACGGTGTAGCGCCAATCTGGGATTCCACTACTTCCCAGAATTCTGCCTCATACCAGTTGGAAAGGAGTTCGTGGGCGTTCATAATTTCAGCACCCCACTCTTCCAGCATACTCCGATACTTTTCCATAAGTGCTTCCCGATCTTCCCGTTTGCAGTTGTAGGCAAGCATGTAGTTGTAGAGCAGGAAGGCGCCGTGCATGAACAGGGAAAAACTCTGGGCATACCTTACCTGGGTTTTATGGGAAGAAGTAAAATAATACAGCTCCGGATGCTCCCAGATATATTTGCAGTCAACGGTGCCGGAAGTAGAAGTAACCAAATGCGAAAGTAGCGTTTGGGGGCAATACTTCATGATCTTCTCTTTCAAATATTCTGCTTCATGCAGGGATAGCTTTAAAGTAGCTTCAGCGGGAAAGCCGGAAGGTGGTTCGGGCAAGTAAGGGTCCCAGTTTTCTTTTAAAGGGCCCTCTACCGGTTCCCGGTTATCCCCTAAAATCTGCGAAGACTGCCTGGTGTAATATTCGTCCAGATACTTATGGTATTCCTCTTGAGAACCGGGGAAATGCCTTATTCCCCAACTTCCCAGCCCGCTCCAGTACACATTGCTGGGCAACCTTTGCAGCTTTGCCCCGGCTTCTTTACCGAGAACTCCGTCGATATCGTCACTTTTCAGCAGGGCATTGCTAAGCTTGATTTCGTCTCTTCTGGCTTTATCGGCGATTTCTGCTGAGAGAGTCTTTTTTCTTTCGTGGATGCGGTAGATCCAGGGAATAAAAAGCATATACTTGGCCCTGGTCTGGATGGTACTTGTGCCCGGAAAAAGCATTCCCGAGAAAGCATCACGGATAACACCTATGCCCAGTTCGTCGCGAGTATCCTGCTCGCGGAACATCTTTATGACTTCCATCATCCGGGTTCTTTCTTTCTCTTCAAAATCAATCCAGCCTATAATTGAGCCCATTGCTCCCCCTAAAAACATTAAATATTTTAAAAAGTGTTTCAGCTTATATATTTGACAAACACTATGCTTTTTCCTTCATAAGCCGAGCAGAAGATGGCGGCTTCCATCCCAAATTGTTCGGGTTTAATGAGTTCTTTCTCACGTAAACTTATTAATTCGCATTGTTTCCTTTTTATTTTTACCTGTTTTGCCCCTCAGTTTTATTAACCTAATATTATCACTTGTTAAAGTATCCTTTTAATCTTGCCGGATTTTAAATCTTTTTCTTCACGTTTGCCCACAGCCCGGGCGGGGCTGAAGCGGGCTGCACTTTCACGAAGCAGGCGGCGTGCTTCCTCTACCACCATATCCACTAAGTGCTGATCTATATAGAGGACTTCCCCCAGGGCATACTCCGGGGCGGGAAATTCTTCACGGCCTTCCCACCGGGAAAAATCATGTTTGGCATCTATGATTATGATCGGGGTTTTGTCATAAATCGGCTCTTCCAGAAGAATCTCACCATCATCATCCCTTAGAGGGTATTCATCTGTATCGTTGTTTACTTCCTCCAGGAACTGGCAGTAAAAGCGCCAGTTTTCCGCGCCCAGGTAACGGCGGTCAACTACCGTGACCGAGGCGGGGAAGACGCATATGTCCGGGGTGTCGGGGCGCGCGTGGCGCAGCTGGGCTCCTTCTTCCCGGGCCATATCGTCCAGAGCACCCAGGAGTTTGAACTTGTTGGAGGCCACAAGCAGTTGTTTTTTCCACTCCGGTTCCCTGTAAGGGCTTTGTTCTTTCTCGGTTGCCAGGCGGAAGAATTTGCTCCCGCAGACTCCCCTTTTATTTGTATGGCTCATTTATCTCCTCTCCTTTCTTTTCCAAGAGTATCTCATCATTAGCTTTGGAAGGCCTTGAAGTAGGCCGTTTGTATTTTTGGACGAAATAATTTATTCCGTCAGTGATTAATTATAACAGTGGTATGTGACACTTGTGTGTCACATATGTTTTCCTGCCCATGGATGCAATCTTAATGCATATCTTTATGATATAGGCTTATGCTGCGTAAGGCGCGCTGGTAGTCTGTAGGATCTTTCTCCTGGCACAAAAAGGGGTATTTTGAAAAATTTAAGGTTGGTTTTGCAAAGGTAAAGGCGGTATTAAGATATATCGTGGGATTATATTAAAGTTCATTGCCCGGGAGGGTTGCCCCCATTATTTTCTGACTTAGCTTCATCCTGTTGTCGGTTCCTGTTTTCTTTAAGATGTTCCTTAAATGGGCTTTTACTGTGTTTGGCGAAATATACAGAATTCGGGCTGCTTCAGCGTTGGTGAGGCCTTGCATGATTAAACCCAATACCTGAAGCTCCCGCTCTGAAAGGTTATATTCCTCTTTGATGTTTTCATTAACCGGCTTATCCGTTCCTGTATGTAGCTTTCGGGGTAGATCCTCCGGTAGCAGTTCCATTAAGAAGGTTTCACGGTCAGAGTCATGGCCGCCGGTTGCGGGGGTAACGCGGACGGTAAACTCACTCAGCGAGGGAGAATAAAGGGTTAAAGAAGAATCTTTGTAGGGGTTGTGTAAGTTCCCGGTGAGTGATAATGTGTGTTTTACAAATTCTCCGAGGCTCAAACGCTTGTGCAGAAGGGCGGCCACCATTTCGGCCGCGGCATCATTGGAGTACAACACAGAAAGGTTTCTGTCAAAGAGGATTATCCCCGTGGCGCTTTTATTTATACAGTGTTGATATATTTGTTCATGAGCACGGGCCCTCTGCAGGGCAAGGTGCTGCGACAATTGCCTCTCTAAAAACCTGTTAATGAGTTTCAGCAGTTTTATTGTCTTATGGTCAAAACATTCATTCCCGGGTTTATAAAGGCCGATTCCTCCCTGTAATTTTCCTTTTTCTGTCAGGGTTATGATAATTTCGTGGTAAAACCCCTGCTTTTTTATAAAATCATTGTAGTATTCCGTTTGTTCATACTCTTCCAGCGGCATGACGTCGGTAATGTACATGACCGGATTCGTCATGAATTTTTTGCCGGGGAGATTGCGGGGATGGAAGATGTCTTTTTCCTGGTAGTGCTCTACATAGCTGTTCGTTGAACGGGATTCCACGTTAAGGGCCACGGGATTAAAGAGGTTGCCGCCTGAATCTATTAGGAAGAAAGTTGAATATTCCAGATTAAATATTTCCGCCAGGGAGAACAAAACCTGCTGCCGGAAGTTTTTGCTGTTGGTTACACTTTCAAAAAAATAAATAATATCTTTTTGGTTCTCAGACAGACTTTCCATGCCTGCAACCTCCTTCAAATGGAGCGTGCACAGGTTTCGGGAAAACTTATTTCTTGTATTTCAGCTATTAAATATTAATGGGTAATTTATCCTGTTTGTTCTTTATGATTATAATATTAAGAAGCAAAAAAAAGCAACACTCTAATCTTACATTCCACCAAACTTAATTACCCGAAAGGCTTAGATGTGTCGGCAAAATCAGCCAAACGGGTAATATAATTCCATGCAAAAAAATGTTATAAAAGCTGTAGGTCTGGTATAAAATCTATGCTTGTAATCCTCCTGATAAGACATAGTTTCCCCCGAAACATATCAGATCCTTAATTGAACGTTTAAAACCCGGTATTTTTTTGTAGAAAAAGGTTTATAATTGAAAATTTTTATGAAAAGGGGCATGAAAAATGAAAAAGAAATTTTACATGGAGCTGTCCGTGCTGGCAATTGCGGTGTTTATACTGGTATTTGCCATGGGGAACGCCGGGGCTTTTGGCATCGGTGTTCAGGATAACGGTAATGGGCACCTACCACAGCTGGTGGGTATGGGTGCTACCCTGATGGGCAACCAGCCTCCAGGCAATGAGAGTGAAGTTGAGAAAACCACCTTACCTCCGGCGGAGTTTTCGGAAGGGTACCCCGAGTTGTTGAACGCCACCAGGTCCCGGGCGTTTATTCAGCTCAAGTCGGACTATGACACCGATGTTTACTACGTGGTTCTGGAGGGAGGGGCCGATGAGCCCAGCCCAGAGCAGGTTCGGGAGGGTACCGATGCCCATGATGAAGGGCTGGCAGACGACCGCCAAGGGGAACTCACCCTGAACGCCGGGGAGGATAAATGCCTGGAAATTACCGGCTTAGCTGAAGAGACCTCCTATGATATCTACTTTCACACGGATTATGGTCCGCTGAACAACCTCAGTAAACTGGCAATAGAGACCGATTCCGAATTTGCCGGAGGTAGCGGCACCTCTGGGGACCCTTACCAGATTGCCACCCCCAATCACCTGCATCATGTAAGGGATAGCCAAGAAATACGTCACTTTGGACCAGAAGAAACTATTTATTTTGAGTTGATTGAAGATATAGACCTGGGCGTGCCGCCTTATAACGAGGGTAAGGGCTGGCGCCCTATAATATTTTACGGTGAATTTAATGGCAACAATCACACCATCAGTAACCTCTACATTAACCGGCCTGATGAAGATTATGTGGGTTTGTTTGCTCGGTTTGCACCATCAGTATACTATCGTTG
>PUKQ01000082.1 GCA_003550565.1 Syntrophomonadaceae bacterium | reverse complement strand
TAACGCTTGTAATCTTGATCACTGAAAAAAGTGGGGAGACGCCGATTTCCACGTTGGGTAACGTGGTGAGGTATTCCTGGGACAACAACTCTGGCTATTCTTGGCATGCATAAATTATAAACTCAGCGCTTTGAAAAGTCTATAATTTTCATTGTGTCCCGAAATTATTGAAATTATTATCAAATATTAACGGTAATTGGTTAAATGCTGGCCAAAATTCGTTAATATCGTTAGTTGTTGCTTACTATTATGATTAGTTTCGGCGATCTTTTTTTGGCACAACTATTGCGTATATTAAAAATAAAGCGAATTTTTAGTTAGCTGAATTATGTATCATCCAGTATTAATGTGGTGAATATTATGGCTGGCTACTTGTTTAAAAGATTTGTTCAAATGATAGCTACCGTTTTTATCATCCTAACAGTTAATTTCTTTTTGTTTAGGGTTATCCCTGGCGATCCAATTAGAATGCTTTTTTTTGACCCTCGAATTACCGAGGAACAGAGGCAATCATTAAGAATTCTTTTTGGTTTGGATGAACCATTATTTGTCCAATACTTAAACTACCTTGCCAATACTTTTCAGGGAGAGCTCGGTATTTCTTTTGTTTACAGGCAGCCTGTTTTAGAAATACTTGTTAGCCGCTTTTTAAACACTATAATTTTAGTCGGCACCGCGACTATTATTGCGATTATTATAGGCGTGTTCCTGGGTGTTGTTGCGGCCAAGCTTTACCGTTCACGCTATGATGCAGGGATTTTAACATTTGTTCTTTCCTCTTACGCAACGCCTACTTTTGTAGTTGGGATGTTGTTAATGTTGGCCCTGGGAGGCATGTTCCCGGTAACCGGAATGCCGTTACCTATTGAATATCATCCCTCAACTGTTTCGTATCTTTTCGAACTGGGTAGACATATGTTTCTTCCGGTAGCTGCTTTATCTCTAGCACTTCTGGGACAATATACTCTTATTATGCGTAATTCTCTTACCAATGTATTAGTCGAGGATTATATTACTGTTTCCAGGGCAAAAGGACTCCCGGAAAGGATGGTAATGTGGCGACATGCCATTCCAAATGCTGCATTACCATTAATTACTGTAATTGCTATTAATATAGCAATTATTGTGGGAGGTGCGATCCAAACTGAAACAGTATTTGCTTGGCCTGGCTTGGGTAGGCTGGTTTATGATTCTTTAATGAGAAGAGATTATCCTTGCTTACAAGGGGCGTTTCTTCTGATTACAATTGCCGTTGTTATGGCGAATTTTATTGCCGACTTGATCTATAGGTTAATTGATCCACGGGTAAGAATAAGGTGATTGTGGGAGCGGAGGTGTGTTTTTTGGACGATCGTCTACTTATTCTGAAACAAAACAAGCTAGCCTTAATAGGGCTATTGATTATAATTCTATTTGGTTTTATTGCACTCACAGCCCCGTTAATCGCTACACATGATCCTACCACGATGGGATATCGGGAAGATATATTTAATCCACCTTCAGCGGAGCACTGGTTGGGAACTGATGAGTCTGGAAGGGATATTTTTAGCGGGGTGGTTCATGGCAGCAGGGCGTCTTTAGCAGTTGGATTTACCGCTGCTTTAATAGCAGCAGCTTTAGGAACGCTGGTTGGTTTAATTGCCGGTTATTTTGGGGGTGTGTTGGAAGACGTTTTAATGCGGGTAACCGATATGTTCCTTGTTATTCCACCTCTGCTTCTCATGATGGTTTTAGTGGCGTTACTTGGACCGAGCCTTACCAATATGATTGTGGTTATAGCGATTTTTAGTTGGCCGCCGTTAGCGAGGGTAATAAGAGCAGAGGTGTTATCGTTACGTGAACGACAGTTTGTAGAACGATGCCGCTCACTCGGAGCCAGCAATATTCGTATCCTGTTCAAGCACTTGTTACCAAATCTGGTGCCCTTAATCTTAGCTAATGCAGTCCTAATAGTTTCTGCAGCAATATTTTATGAAGCTACTATGAGTTTTCTTGGTTTGGGGGATCCAACGGTAATCAGTTGGGGCTCAATGCTCAGGCATAGTTTTGAAAGTTTGGGCGTGCTTAAAGGTATTTGGTGGTATGTTCTTCCTCCTGCATTAAGCATAATATTGTTGATTGTTGGTTTTACGATAGCAGGTTTTATATTGGAAGAAGCTTTAAATCCAAGATTGAGAGGAATTTAAATGGGTAATAAATTCCTTCAGGTAAGTTCATTAAGCATCAACTACACCACCTCTCAAGGATCGATTAAAGCAGTAAAAAATGTTGATTTTGATCTAAAAGAAGGAGAAACGTTGGGTATTGCCGGGGAATCAGGATGTGGGAAAAGTACTACCGGTTATGCACTTCTTAAGTTGTTGCCCAAAAACGGTTATGTTTCAAGTGGAAGTGTCAATTATAGGGGTAGAGACTTGTTTTCGTTGTCAGATCGAGAAGTAAGGAAGATAAGGTGGCGAGAAATTGCCATGGTATTCCAGGGAGCAATGAATTCTATGAATCCAGTAAAAAGTGTTGGCTTTCAAATTGCCGAACCGATTATGTTTCATGAAGGTATAAATAAAGAAGGAGCAAAAAAAAGGGCACAGAAAATGCTTGAACTAGTGGGGATTGATCCGAAGCGATGTTACAGTTATCCACACGAATTATCGGGTGGAATGAGACAAAGAGCGGTTATTGCAATGGCCTTGGCCTGTAATCCATCATTGCTGATTGCAGATGAACCAACAACTGCTTTGGATGTCATGATCCAGGCTCAAATTCTAAAGTTACTGCAGGAATTAAAGAAGCAACTGAACATATCGTTAATATTGATAACACATGATTTAGCGTTGTTAGCTGAAACTTGCGATAAAGTAACCATTATGTATGCCGGCCACGTGGTTGAGTTGGGAAGTTGTGAGCAAATATTTTTGGATCCATTCCATCCCTATACAAGAGCTTTGATATCTTCGATACCCAATATTCATGGCGATAAACTGATTGCTCAGCCTATTCCAGGGTCGCCACCAAATCTTCAGTATGATATTGAAGGGTGTGCTTTTGCACCCCGTTGTTCTTTAGCAAAAAACGACTGCAAGAAGTACAGACCCATACCAAAAAATATCAAGGGGAGGTTGGTAGCCTGTCATTTAATCTAAGTTGTGTCTAATTTTTATGGCGTTGGTTTCTATCGCGGTTTTGAAAATATTAGAAGGGGGTAAAACCAATGAGAAGGTTGTTACTAATCGGGATTGCGTTACTGCTAGTTTCCTTAATTTGGTCCAGTGGCTGCGCAGATCCAGATGTGGAAGAGGTTGAAGCGATCGAAGAAGTAAATGATGTAGAGGAAAAAGGGACAATTATGGTTGGTTGGGCACAGGAGCCGGATACGTTAAACCCATTAACTACATACTATATTCAAGGGTTTATTGTAGCACGGACGATGCTTTACGATACGCTGATCAGTTATGACGAGAACCTGGATTACATACCCTGGCTGGCTGGAAGCTGGGAGGTTTCTGAAGATGGCACGTCATGGGAGTTTGATTTGGTAGATGAGGTTTATTGGCATGATGGAGAAACCTTAACGGCTGAAGATGTAAAATTTACTGTTGAATTTATCCAAGATGCCGAGATTCCCGGAGCAATGGCTTTGGTTGATAACATCGAAAGCGTGGAAATAATTGATGAAACAAACTTAAAGTTTCATTTATATCAAGCAGATGCCTTGACAAAGGAAAATATGGCTAATCTATGGATTGTTCCGAAACACATTTTTCAGGATGTGCCACTAGATGAAGCAGTTTTGTTTGATAACGAGCCACCCGTAGGATCAGGTCCTTTTGAATTTGTCAGCTGGGATAGAGGCGACATCATGGTTTTTGAAGCAAATGAAAATTACTGGCGGGATGCAACCCAGTCTGAAGGTGTGATCTTTAAACTATTCCCAAGCGTAGAAACAATGGTTTTAGCTTTGCAAAGAGGAGAAATAGATATTATCGGTCAAGAAGTACCGGTACATGCTGTTGACGGCCTTGAAGAGGATGAAAACATTGAGGTTTTAGTAGAGCCGGGAACATATTTTAAGGAAGTTTCGATCAATGTTTCTGATTTTGGCAAGCAAAATCCTGCGTTAAAAGATCAAGCAGTGCGTCAAGCTATGCTTAAATCTATTGACAAAGAACGCCTCGTAGATTTAATTCACCTTGGGTACGCCGAACCTGCTGTTTCCATTGTTCCTCCGGCTTTAGGTGAATGGTTTAACGAAGATATTGTCCCTTACGAATTTAATCTGGATAAGGCAGCTAATAAGTTGGATGAAGCAGGCTACACGGATCGTAATGATGATGGCATTCGGGAAAGTGAAGATGGAACCAGACTAGAAATTGAATTACAGGTTCTTGATCGCTGGCCGGAAGAAATGAGAGCTGCCGAATTAATTTCAGATTGGTGGGAAGAAATTGGCATAAAAGTGACTCTAGGTAGTATGGATGGCGATACAATTTGTAGTTTGATTTATCCGGATTATGAACAAGACATGTTTTTATGGGGATATGAAAGTCGTGCTGACCCTGATTTTATATTGGGCATAATGACAACAAACCAGATCCAAAATTTCAATGATTGCGGTTATTCTAACCCCGAATACGATGAATTATTCAAACAGCAAAGATTAGAAGCAGATCCCGAGGCTCGCAGAGAAATAGTTTGGGAAATGCAAGAAATGATCTACGAGGAGAGCCCCTATATTGTACTTTACTACATGGATGCTATTGGGGCCTACCGTGCTGATGTATTAGAAGGGGTTCACCCATCAATCGGTGGAATGATCTCGCAATTTAACCCGGAAGCGCTGCGCCCAATTTCGAAGGAAAAATGAATGAAGGATAATT
>PUKQ01000083.1 GCA_003550565.1 Syntrophomonadaceae bacterium | reverse complement strand
ACAATGCTTACAGTATTTAAAACTTTCTCACGTCTGATGATTTTAGATCAATAATTAACAAATCACTAAATACAACACTCTCATCCAACCAGCCCTATTCTCACAGCCTTAACAGCTCGGTCCAGGTCAGCAGGAACAACCAAGGATCAAGCTCATTATCATCAATATCAACGAAATCCTTAATATTTTCAAGTACTTCTTACAAAGTTATACGAACCAATTATTTAGCTTAAAACATCCACTTCAATAGTATCAGAGATTTTATTGAAATCAGAATCGAGAGTCACTATTTTGTCCACTTCTGATATGGATAAAGCGGAAACTGCATGAATAGCATCCGCTCCAGACAATCCAGTGATGATCGATAATTCTGTGACAGTATTCATGAAATCTTTGAAATCAGAAGAATACCAAATGTAGAGATTCGGTAACTTCGATAGTTCTTCGATGAATTTTTCACTATCTTTAGAAGTGCTGTTCCTCGTTATAAAGCCTCCAATCCCTGAAAGACCAAGCACAGATATGATCCCTTCCTTCCCATCCCTGATCTCTTCCATCACCTTCAAACCTTCCTTATGATGAGGGTCTTCAGAAAAATAAGCCGCTATTATCACAGAGGCGTCTATGTACTGCATATTTTCCCTACCTATTCCACTAGTTAACCCTTTCAATACAAGGATTTTCTCTCTTTTAAAAATTCATCGACAGCCCTCTCGCCCACATCCGATTTCTCTGATATCTTTTCCCCTAATTCGAGCAATCTCTCGTGAGCTTGTGGATCTTCTTTTACACCCTCTTCAAGACTATCCATCAATCCTATCAACTCTTTTTCCATTCTATCAGCTTCTTTTATGGATTTTATACCCAATAGATCGATCGGTTTGTTGACTCTGCTAGTCTTTTCCATCATACTATTCACCTTTCTTATTCCTATTATATTTTACTGAATTAAACCTCTGAAAACACGTTAAACCACATTTTCCATCGGATGCGGCATGTACTTTCTCCAACTACCTTCCTTCTCACTCATCCTAAAAACTCCTTAGGCCCCTGATCATCCAAAATCCATCGCAAGACCCATCCTCTAACAACCGTCTTTTACTCGCGATAAACGTTTGTTATCCCCTTTTCCAGAGCCATAATACCAAAAACTCAACTCATGACTCCCCATCTTTTCCAACAACCGCTAAATCTCCGCAACAGACGTTTGTTATCCCCTATTTTTTCGCAAACGACGTTATGTGCTTCGCACACGAAAGACGTTAGGTGGCTAACACAGATCACACGCGTCACGAGGGCTATGCCCGAAGCAAAAAGAGGAATTTTTAATTCCTATGCAGTTACCTGCCGTCCTTCATAATCAAAAACCGATGCCCTTGATAATCCTAACAAACGTCGTTCATGATCTCATAGCGGTGAATTTTGCAAATCTCTGCTGCATCACCTATCGCAAAATTCGAAGTTCAATGAATTAAGAAAATTTAAGATCTAGAGGTTAAAATGCAAATCCGACATCACTTAGAACCCATCTACAGAAACACACCATAACTATCCCCAGGGACCTTATCTGCACAATTATTTCCATTCAAAACCTATTCGGCGTTACTATCTTAAGGTCACACCGACATACCACACTCTCTTCCCACCGACTCTATCCTCACAGCCAAACAGGCTCGGTTCAGGTCGGGGGAAAACCAAGGACCATTCTACTTTCAAACGTTCAACTATTAAAAATGATACCTAAATTTTTGAAAATACACTTGAAGATCAACATCTTAATCCTGTATAACTTCCTTGTCCCTGAAATGTTCTTCAGACTCCTGTACCATCAGCCTATGGATCTCGTTCAATATGAATCCACTAGTAGTGAATATAGAACCCATTATGATGAACACTATGGTCAACAATCCCCAACCGACTGAAAGTATCTGGTGTTGGGTCGCGGTCTGGATCACCATGATCCCCGTCATCAAGCCGAGTATAAAAAATATCATTCCGGGAACACCGAGATAGATCAAAGGTCTTCTCTGGATGGTCAACTGTATGATCTTGTGCAGAACACCCAATCCATGGGCTATAGGACCTTTGGTACTGCTGTTCTCAACGTCGTCGTACCTGCAGGATATCCTAGCAGATTTTATGGTCAGACCTTTCTCCACCGCATCCGTGATCATCTCGGATTCGACGGTAAAATCATGCTGAGTGATCTCAAGCTCTTCGATAGCTTTCCTGTTGAAAGCTCTAAAACCGCTTTGAGTGTCCTTTGCCTCCTTTCCTCCAGGTGTCATGTAATCTAGAACGTTCTTACCGATCTTCCTGTAGAAGGGCATCTCTGTAAGATCTCCCCATCTCGCCCCTACAACTAGATCTGCACCGGGGTTCAAAGTAGATGATAGAACGTGTGGGATCTCGTAAGGGTTGTGCTGCCCGTCACCATCTATGAGAACCATGAAATCGTATTCATTTTCTTTAGCATAATTGAAGATAGTTTTGATTGCAGCTCCTTTACCGGCATTCTTGCGATGCCGGATAACTTTAACACCTAGCTCTTTAGCTATATCGGAAGTCTCATCAGTACTTCCATCATCAACGACCAATATATCATCGACTACATCGACCTTCTTCGATTTGTGTATAACAGAGCCTATAGACAGCTCTTCGTTATAGGCCGGTATCCCAAGAAGAACCCTCTCGTCTTCTTTAGGGACATTATAGTCTTTCCTCAAGGCTTTCGTATTATCCATACTATTACCCACACTCTTTCCTCTCGCTCGCTTAAGCACTCAACCTTTATATAATTTACTAATCAAATACAATGTTGTTATATCATATCTTTAAGAAAAGATTTAGATAACCTATACCGATTAACCTTTGTGAATTTCAAAACCATATCGAACTTACTAGAAAGGAAGAAATTTCATCTCTTGACCATCACGGCCAGCGTATTCTTCCTTCTACTCACAGCTTCCAGAACCCACCTGGGAGCACCGGAAGCATCCATATACTGGTACGCTTCTAACTTATACTGGGCTTTTTGGCCGGGATTGCTTTTATCGATCTTAGCCATCATCCTTTCGATACACAATAAACGAAAGTATCTCGGACTCGCCAGCGTACTCGTACCCGTTTTCTACTTATACGCTCTTCCATCCCTAGTCCACGACATGCTGCCGGTCTTCGACATATACCATGTTATCCCCCAAGTCCTTTCCATAGTAGAAACTGGTCAATGGAACATGGAACGCTTAGCGTTCCCGGGATCACACATATACCAAGCCGTCAGCGTCATCACGTTCGATATACACATCTTTTCTTACGCAAGACTCTTCCCGACCATCCTAGCCTTCTCGATAGTGATATTCATCTACACCATGGCGAGAAGGATCTCAAAAACCTGGGCACCGATAGCACCTATGACTTTCTTAGCTCTCAACTGGTACATGGAGTACCACCTCGCCAGACAACCGTTCACCATCATGCTGTGGACGGCTTTCTGGCTGGCATTTTTCTTATATTTTGAAAAGAAGGATTACAGGATAGGTTTCTTTACTTGTCTCATCTTCATGGCCCTCATACCATCACACCCGGGTATGATAATAATAACCGCTTTCAATCTGATAGGTCTAACTTTCGTGATGTTCGTTTCGATCAAAGACAAAGAGGAATGGAACTACATATCTTACTACTTACCGATGTTATTGATATTCGGTATAATCGCCATATCACTCTTCGTCAGTATCCCGACCATAGGAGAGTACCTGAACGAAGTCTATGAAGATTTCTCCGAAAGTCTAAAAAACGGAACCTTGAGTTTAGCGTTGGGAGGACCAGATACAACGAGCCTGCAGTACCAGTTCGTCAACAACCTGAGGATGTTCGCAGGAGCACTGCACTCACTCCTAGGCCTCTTGGGGTTCATAGCACTCTACAAGTACTCGTCCAAGAAAGCTCTACTATTGGGAGCGTGGTTCTTCTCTATCTATATGTGGCTCATTTACTCATTGACCCAGGACGGATACCTAATAGAAAGAGCCTTCCTGGCATCCGTGATACCCGCTTCGATATTGACAACGGCTTTCTTAAAACACTTCAACAACAAAAACTTCAAATTTTTAAAATACTTCGACAACATACATCTAAAACGTGTTTCAAAATTCATCATGATCTTACTCATAGCATCTCTTTTGATCTTAATACCCATCACAAAGAACAGTATCGATGCCATAGAGACACCTTCCCGCTCTTCCTACACTGCAGGTGTTTTCATCCAAGATAACTATGAAGGAAGGGTTTACACCACGGATACACACCGAGGGATGTTCAGGTACATCATAGCCGTTTATGATTCTAATATCTCGATCAGGGCAAGAGGAAGAACACCACATGACCAACCCTATGGATACCGCATACCCGACACGACAAGAACTGACCTCTCACCTCTCATCTTCACCGATTACTTCAACAATTATATCGAGATCCGTTACGGGAACACGACGTACATACAGGACATCAAACTTTACGAAGAAAACATATCTAACGATTCAGCGAAGATCTACCATTCCGGTGGATCACGTATCTACGTGGATGTATAAAACAAACATACCGCACTCTCTCCCACCGACACTATCCTCAGCGGATCGGTCCAAACCGATGGTCCACTTGGAGGACATAGTAACTTCATTTGCTTCATAAAATCCTTCAAAATCCTTACAAACTTTGATCCAAAATATCTTTCAGGAGAACGATGATCTCATCGATTTTCGACCTGTTCCTTGTGATGTAATCTTTATTCACAAAATATCCTTCATACTCGAACCTATTCCTGTGTCTACGGATCTGATGAAGGAATTGTCTTTTACCTTCTGAAAGATTGTACTCATCGATCAACCAATCTATCAACTGCTGATGTGCACCCAATCCTT
>PUKQ01000276.1 GCA_003550565.1 Syntrophomonadaceae bacterium | reverse complement strand
TGAAAAATGCTTAACCTGAGGCAGCAATTAACTGTAGATTTGGAGGATGCCTGTGGTAAAGATTTGCGGGTTTATTTAAGTATGCAAAATTTTAGGCGGCAATGATTAAAAGTGCTAAAGAGGTAGAGAATTGGGAACAATCATGGTCCAATAAAAAATTTTACCTGGATTCCTCTTCAAAAAAGCTCAAAAAAAAGGAGTTTTTTATCTGACGTGGAATCTGGATCATAAATATTTTTACAATTGTTGCCCGGATAGTGAGCATTGCCAATGTTCTTATTTGATGTAGGGGGATAACATATCATCATGGGAACATGCCGGCATGGTTACTTGATCTTGCCCGTTGGGCAAGGAATATATCTGGGATACTATTACGAGGTGAAATTTTGTTCAAGATAATGGAGAAATACAAAGAGTTACACCCTCAGTCAGGAAAGTGGGCTGAAAGGGCTCTCAATATAATGCAGGGAAATCTTTTCAAACTGGCTCTTCTCAACCGAGGTGTTGATATAATGGGTGCACAGGGAGGATTTCTTTCCATCGCCCATTCCTCTGAAGATATAGAAAAAAGCCTGGAAGCATTTGAAGGAGCTCTTGATGACTTACAGCAGGAAGATATAATATAGAAAGCCGGGCCCGGCAGAATTACCATAATTTATTCAAAGGGACATTAGGGAAGGCCCTGTGCTTCTGTCACCTCTTGGTCGCCGGCTTGGAGCTTATTTATATTAATCGTGTTTATTTGGTAAAATAATATAAACTTTAAAATATAGTGGAGGAGCTGATCCCTGTCTTGGCTAATACAAGATCCTGGCGGATTTTTCGCTGGTCATTGGTGCCTTTTTTGATTATGATTATCTGTTTGCTGGTGCCGGGCACTGTTTCAGCCGGTGAAGAACTTTTTGACGAACTGGTGGAAATTTCTCAAAAGGAAGAAGGCGCATCGGTTTTTAACCGCCTGGAAAGCCACGGTCGTGAGTTGGACTGGAAAGAATCCCGGGAAGAAGAGTTTCAGGGTCACCTCAGGTATGTAGCCGTGGAAGATGAAGAAGATGCAGTGCTGGCAGACCTATTCTTGGTGCGCCGGGTGGATGGGGAGCTTTATATATTGTCTGTTCCATCTCCCGATGAAGTAGATGAAGAAACGGCGTCTTTTTATGAAGACATAGAAGAAAAAACGGGAGATAAACTGTATTTACACGTGGAAGCTGAAGAAGCGGAGGTAGAAGGTGAGAAGTATACCTTTGCCCGTTTTCTCAGTGCACCGGAAAGGGTCCTGTTAGATCAGGTGTTTGAAGTCTGCTGTACCCTCATGCTTTTTTTGATCATGATTGGAATGGGCCTTACTCTTACCGTTAAAGATTTTTCCCTGGTTTTTATAAAGCCAAAAGCTATTATGGTGGGGGCATCAATGCAGTGGATTCTCATTCCACTGGTAGCAGTGGCAATAGGTTATATCATGGGGTATCCTCAGAGTTATCCTTATATTTTTATGGGTATTATTTTAATTATGGTGACCCCAGGTGGCACTACTTCCAACCTGATGACCTTCTTTGCCAGGGGAGATTTGGCTTTATCTGTATCTTTGACTGCCTTTTCTACTGTAATGTCACTATTTCTAACTCCTTTTTTACTGGCATTTTATAGCGCTTATGTTACAGATGTCCCCATTCCTACGGACTTGATCATGCAAGTAATTTTTGGGTTAGTGATTGTTCCTCTTGCCCTGGGAATGCTGGTAAAAAGAAAATGGCCGGAGGCAGCTCAGAAAGCGGTACCTTATTTTTCCATAGTGGGTATAATCGCCCTGTTTTTAATCATAGCCACTGGCATCTTGACTAACTTGGAAAAACTGGCTGATACTGAAAGATATGGGCTTTGGGAATACGTAATGCTGTTTGGGTTAATTATGATAGGTATGTTTCTGGGGGCAGTAGTTCCCAAGCTTTTCCGGGTAAGCAATTACCAAGCGCGGGCTCTTTCTATGGAAGTTGGCTTGCGCAATTCTATTTTGGCCATGACTATCGCCGTGTTGTTGCAAGATATAGTTGGGGATTTTTACAGTTCTATGTTTGCCGTTTCTGCTCTTTATGGGATTGCCATGTACCTGGTGGGAGGAGTTGCCATCCCTGTTTTTAGGCGTTTTCTACCTTTAGAAGAAGGGGAAGTAGAGGAAGATGAAGCATTAGAAGGTTCTGTACCCTTACCTCAATCCTATTCAGGTGAAACAGGGTGAGTTAAATATAGAAGTAATATTTGAATTATATAAAGCCCTGGTTACTGCGGATTTGGTTTTTTCCTTTTTTTTTGGCTTTGTACAATGATTTGTCAGCGTTATTTATTACTTTTTCTGCTGTATTGTCAATGCCGGTCTAATAGTTCCTAAAAATGCCGGTTGAGAGCTTTCAGGGCATGGTGTTTGGATATACATATTGAGATCTCCAGAGTTCTTGAATTTTTTGATCAACAGGGAGATAAAGGGGAGAAGGCAAGTTATATTCTAAGGCCGGAAGGTGTTCATAATCTTAGAGATTGTTATAGGTTAATGATTTCACAAAACAAAGCCGAGGGGGCAAAAATTAAAGATGCCCAGAACCAATGTGAAAATATCGAGTCAAAGCCTTTGGCTGTTTCGCACATTTTAACCGGGGGCGTAAAGAAGAGATATGATTATATAATGGTTTCCCCGCATTGGGAGGTTACAGGTGCTGAATACAGGTATGAGGAGGGCACCAAATACGGCAGTGATCATGCTATTGTTGTTAGCGATTTAAATATGAATGACCGGTAAATGCTTTTGCTTTTATTGTAAAAGTTATATCTGCAAGAAAGGAAAGGCCGGAAATGGAAGAAGAGCTTATCCTGGGGATGCTCATTGCAGTGGGTCATATCAAGCCTATTTATTCCGAAGACAGCGAGTTACGAAAATTGTTATTAAAAGCCTATGCCTGGAAAGAGGTGGAGCTTCTCACAGCTCTTTTCTGGGCTTCTAAGCTACCTGTCTTCAAACTTGCTCTTATCCGCAAGCCCCTTTACTACCTATTTTTTCATTTTTTAGGCTCCCGGGGCGTAGTCTGCCAGGCGGCGACTTTGGAAGAAACCTGTGCTTTCATAGATGAACTCCCCGATGAACATGAAATGGCGGTGGGGCCCTGCCGCTGCCGGATGGGAAACCGAAATTGCCATCACAGTTTGCTAACGGATATTGTCATCAAGGATACCTCTAAGTTATGGTCTCGGGAACTTTTCCCGGAAGATTACCGAGTAATAGACAAGGAAGAAGCCAAGGAAATCTGCAGCCGTTCTCGACAAGAGGGCATGTTCCAGACTATTGACAGGCATATGTATTTTAAGGAATCGGAAAATTACTTCGTTATATGTAACTGCTGCAAGGAATCTTGTGTGCCCGTGATTGCTTATCGTCTCTTTAAAGATGAGCCCTACAGCTTTTTGCCTTCTACTTATGTGGCCAGGGTAAATGAAGAAATATGTGAGAAATGCGGGTGGTGTGTGGAAAAATGTCCTTTTGAAGAAAGAGTGATTAAGAGTAAAAGTGAGGCGGCAGTGGTGCTTAATTGCCAGGGTTGCGGGCTATGTGCGGATGTATGTCCCAATGGGGCGGTAGAAATGGTTTTAAGATCTTGGAGGTATTAGATTTAGTGTAAAAACAAAGCCTGACAATGCACTGTTGTCTGTAATAAAGCACTGGAAGCGATTCATTGTTTGATGATAACATGTTGTAACAAGGATGGGGAAAAATTTGATAATACAAACAATTTAAAGGTATAATAACATTAAATAACAATATTTAATGCTGCAATAATAAAATAGTGTAATTCTAAATATATTTTCAAGGGAGGGTTGGCAATGAAATCAAAATTAGTTGCTTATATTGAAAAAGATGTTGATTCTGGATTGTATGTAGCTGTTGTTCCTGGTGTACCAGGACTACATACTCAAGCCGAAACACTGGATGAACTGCAAAGCAATCTAAAAGAGGTTGTAGAACTCTGCTTGCAAGAGATGGATCCGGAAGAAAGAAATAATTTGCCAGAATTCGTAGGAATTCAACAAATCGAGGTTGCTGTATGAGCAAATTACAAATTATAGATGCTCAAAAGATGGGAAGGAGTACTTGCTACGTGTATTTTTAATTAAACCAAGCAAAGTTAATATAAGACCAGAACTATTGGTTCTTCCAGAAAATCAAAAGCATTAACTGGAAGATAATTGACAATATATTTTATTAAGGTGTGTCAAAACTGCTCTAAATGTATTATAAATCCCACAAAAAAAGCATTTTACCCAGATATAATTTTTAAATCCCCGGCAAGAGTTTATCCTGGTTTAATTTTTAAAAACCAAAGTCTTTAGGAGGTGCATATTGTGGCTCTTTTAGGGATATTGGGCTTAATTATCTTTGTTATAGGGATAGCTGCTTTATTTAAAGGTGAAATACCTCAGTTAAGGATTTCCAACAGGAAAATAGCAGGTTTGGTAGTTGTAGCGGGTCTGGTAGTTTTTTTTGTGGCTGTGGCTGCTACAGATACAGAGGAAACTCCGGTAGCGGAAAACGAAATAGAGGAAACTGTGGTGCCGGATGAGGAAGATAAGGAAAAAGATCCCGAAAAAGAAGATGAGCCCCTTGAAGAAAACGGTGAGCCCGCGGAGGATGAAAAAGATGAAGATACCGAGGAAAAACCTGAGCTGAAAGCATACTGTTTCGACGTGGGGCAGGCGGATGCTACATTGTTAAAGGGTCAGGAGGCCAAAATTTTAATTGATGCTGGCCACTGGCAGAGAAGCGAAGTGGTAAGCCACCTGAATTCGGCAAATGTTGAAAGAATAGATAAGTTTATAGCCACCCATCCTCACGCCGATCATATAGGGCAGGCTGACGAGGTTCTTAACAGTTTCGAAATAG
>PUKQ01000190.1 GCA_003550565.1 Syntrophomonadaceae bacterium | reverse complement strand
TGGACCAGGTCCAGGAAGGGGAAGGGGAAAAATGGGCCCTGGGATGATGGGCCCAGGCGATAGGCCAAGGCAGATGGGAGCTTTTGTAAATAGCGAATATGATTTCTTAGTGCACATGATTCCCCATCACGAGGAAGCAGTTATCACTGCAAGAATATTAAAGGAAAACACAAAAAATGAAGAAATGAAAAAGTTTGCTGAAGACATTATTAGATTCCAAAGTGAAGAAATTAAGCCAATGACTACCTGGCTTGAGGCCTGGTATCCTGAAGAAGAGCATGATATTGATTACCAGCCCATGATGCGAAATCTTGATTATATAATCAGCCCGATTTTTTGTGTTTGCCACGCTTTGGAGGAGCCATGATTAAAATCAAAGTATCGATACTTTCTATTTCCCTTTTGATCATTATGGCCGGTGCCGCTGTATCTCCGGTACTGGCAGACATAAATTTGCACTTCTCAGAAGCCGGACCGCAGATTGTTAGAATGGTTTTAACTCTTCCTGCCTTAATGATTGTTCCTTTTTCTTTTCTGACAGGTATTTTGGCTAAAAAATACAGCAAAAAATATCTTGCCATAATAGGGCTGACCGGATATCTCATCGGAGGGCTGGGTGGCGGTCTGGCAGATAGCATAGGAATTATTTTGCTTTATCGTGCCATGCTGGGGGGTTCTGTTGGCATTCTGTCACCCCTGGCCAACAGTTTGATTGCCGACTATTTTTTCAATGCGGAAAGAACCAAAATGATGGGCTACTCAGCTGCAGCCAATAACCTTGGCGGAGGTCTGGCCACATTAACAGCGGGTTTGCTGGCCACATACCACTGGCGGTACGCCTTTTCAATTTACGGTATTGCCTTCATTTCTCTGCTGCTGGTCCTGTTTTTCCTGCCAAAACAGTCTGATGGTGATAAGGAACTGGCTGCTAATTACGAGAAAGCTTTGGCCACAAAATCAAAAGAGGGTTTATTGAAATGGGCCCTTTTTACTTTTCTCATGATCATAATTTTCTTTAGTATTCCGACCCACCTTGACTTCTTTATATTCGCCGAAGGACTGGGAACATCGGCCACAACCGGGTGGCTAATGGGCTTATTAACAGCAGTATCTTTTGCAACAGGAATTGTTTTTCAACGTCTGGCTGCCATATTGAAAGATAAAACCTCACTCGCTGCTTTCCTATTATTTCTGCTGGGATTTACAATACTAAGTATCTCGTCGAACCTTATATTAATTGGAGCTGCCATCCTGATTACCGGTTTATCAATGGGTATTTTGATTCCATTAATCATGGATTCAGTTACAAAAGAAGTCAGGGCAAGGGACACCATATTCGCACTGGCAGTAATTAATTTTTCCCTGTACTTGGGACAGTTCATATCCCCCTTGGTACCGGGATCAATAGAGCTTTTATCAGGCATTGCTTCAATCAGACTTCCATTCTATGTATCAGCTTTACTCACTCTGATCAGCATAATTGCCATGCTAATTTCTAAGAATATGACTTTTGCCCCCTCTTCTTATCTTTATGAGAAAGACCAGTAAGTATAATTATCCCCTTATTAGCTAGCAGAAGCTATTTTAAATCATGTAGCTTCTCATTCATAAAAATCTTACAGGTTTTAGTCACCTTTACAGATTAAAGTTAACCATATAGCAGCCTATTGTTGCTGACTTAGCCTGTTTTTTTTTGGGCTGCTCACATTTTATTACTGACCCTTAATTTCAAACATATTTCCGTCAAAATCCTTGATAAATGTGACAGTATAACCTCCTTTGGGCACCTGGATTATATCAACAGCGCTGCGTCGGCATTTTTCAAGGAATCTTTCAAAATTTTCAACTTCAAAACAGATATGATTAAATAAACAGCTTTTATTCTGATATCTGTTATAAATAAATATCTCTAATCGCAGTGATTCACCGTTATAGTATATCTTCTTCACACCGGCATCAATACCAAAAATGTCTGAAGATAGTTCTTTCGGCAGAAATTCCGGGTCCGATTTCTTAAACCCTAGCAGACCGGCATAAAAGCGGTCTGCTTTTTCTTCCGAGCTGCAGGTTAGAGCTACATGGAGCAAATCCAAGTTTAATCACCCCTTGCCGGATTCAAGTCAATCAGTTAACTGATCAAGTTCTCAACTTCAATAAACTTTGCTGAACCATCATGCACAGCAGATTCAAGGCCGTGTTTTGCCAAATCGGGTTTCCTATCGGTAGCCAGAACCAATCCCTCAGACGTCAGTTCTGCGTCATCATCCAATCTGGTAACAATTGTGCTGCCCGGAGTTCTACTTCCTTTGTTTTTTCACCTTTGTGCACTATAATACCATCATCAGCAAAGGCTTCTTCCACTTTTTCAGATACTTCCGTCTCCTTTGGCCTCAATAGAAGTGAGCAGCAAAAGCATGCTGTTACCTATAATCTCATCTCCGAATCTAATTTCTTACTCTAGGGATGTAAGCTTAACAATTCTATCATTAAAATGCAAGCTTTCCAGTATCAAATTTTATGGAAAACAAGGATTTGGAAAGTTTAATGTCTCATTAGTTAAATATTGTAGTAGCTTTAACTATAAACCAAGCTGCCTTATCAAAGGAAAAATGTTTTAAGCAGTTTAATACTATTATGGAAATTTAAAGACATCTAAAAGACCTTAATGAAAAATTGGCAGGTATGAGCATTATTAGTCACGAAAGTGAAATTTTAGGTTAATACAATGACAAGGGAGGCATGCAAAAATGAGTTCTTTAGGCAAATACCTGCAAACAGATGATTGGAAAAAGGAAAAACACGTGCCGGTAATCGAGGTTATAGGACAACCCCAAAAAGGTGAAACCTTTGCGCTGCAACTGAGCATTGGAAAAGAAGTTCCACATCCACATACTACTGAGCACCATATTCGCTATATAAAGCTTTTTTTCCAGCCTGAGGGAGAACAATTCACCGTACACCTGGGGTCGTACCATTTCGAAGCCCATGGGGAGTCAGTGGAAGGACCCAATGAAGGTAGTGCAAAGTGCGAACCCAAAGTTGCCACAGACATTACTTTAGAGAAACCAGGCACCTTATTAGCTTTAAGTTACTGCAATATACATGGCTTGTGGGAAAACGCCCAGGAAATAAACTTTTCTTAATAATGTTTCAATCATAGGAAGAGGGAGGAGTTAGAAAAATATGGATAAGTGGGAATGTAACGCTTGCGAGTATGTTTATGATCCTGCGGAGGGAGATAATACAGCAGGAATCCCCCCGGGAACTGCCTTTGAAGATCTGCCCGAAGATTGGCTTTGTCCGATTTGCGGTGTGGGAAAAGATGAATTTACCCGAATTTAAATCCTTGAAGACAGAACACAGGGAGGTGTTAAACTATCACGATAACTGAATCTGCAGCTAAGGAAAATACTCGGACAATGGAAGTATAATTTTAAAAGGGGGAAAGGTGGAAATGAGTAAGAAACTTTTATCCTTAACATTATCGATGGTGCTAGTGGCAGGACTCGTCTTCTCAATGGTAGGATGTGCCCCCGAAGAGGAAGTAGTAGGGGAAGCAACATGGCCTGTTTGGGACTTGAGAGATGGAGATTATCGCGGTCATTTTGACGACAGAGAACATAACGTAAGTGTTCAAATTACCCTTGAAAATGAAGAAATTGTTGATGTAAGCCTCAGGTGGAAGCAGTATGACGGTGTGGTTTACGACACAGAAGACCCGGAGATTCCTGAAGGTTATGTATTTACTGAAGATCAAATTATTGGCATTGCCGAGCAGTACGAAACAGCTCTCGAATACCTGATGGGAGCCCAGGGCAAAGAGGAAATTGTAGAAAGGTTAGAACATATGGAGGGCAACCCAGGAGGAACCCCGCTCGAAGAAGCAATTGAACCGGCAGATGTCGACGGGTTTAGCGGGGCAACGATCAGGTCAGGTAAACTCGGTTCTGCCGTTAGAGATGCTTTTAATAGGGGGCTGTATAGAGAATAATCCATAAAGGCTATCTTGAAAAAAACTAAGCTTATGAGGGCATGATCAAGAAATGCTGACCATATTTTGGGGCAGCATTTCCTACTTTGAAGATCAAAACCTTAGAAAGATATTGAACCGCAGAGTGTCGTGTAGGACCCGTTTTATGAGGTCCTGATATAAAAAGCCATATAGAAATATAAAAAGCCTGCTAAATGCAGGTCTTGTTATTTAATGACTCTAAAAGTGGGGATAAAAATGGTGTCGGGGATGGGAGTCGAACCCACATGGTGTTAACCACACGGCCCTCAACCGTGCGCGTCTGCCTATTCCGCCACCCCGACACTTTGTTATCAGATAAAACTTTAAGATTATTATATTCAATTTACTTTCATTTAATAGTATAAAGAAAAATTTCAAAAAGTCAAGGAGTATAAACCCAATAAAAAAAGGGCTAACAGAGTTAGCCCTTAATACTTTTTATCAGGTATCCTGATTTTTTGTCCGGGATAGATGAGGTTTGGGTCTTTGATTTGGGGATTAGCTTTAATTAGTGCTTCCAGGGACACACATTCCCTTTGGGCAATTTTATAGAGGGTATCTCCCTTTTTAACAATGTAAAACCTGTCATCTTTAGGAGGCTTTGGCGGCTTAGGAGGCTTTACATCTTTAAACCTGACATCAACAACAACTTCAAGCTGTTCTGTTTCCGTTACTTTTATAAAGGCTTCGATTACGGCAGTTTGCTGGACTTTTTTCTTATGAACCAGGTCAAAATCTATGTCTCCTATTAATCTAAGCCTTACCTGGACATTCATATCTTCCTTGGCTTCAGGCACATTTGCTACAATCTGGAAGGGGACATCCTCCCTTTGGTGCCTCAAGAGCCCGCTTTTATCAACGAAAAATATTTGTTTATGGAGTATAGCCCTTACTATAACCTTTCCATTTATTATTTCTGTTTCTTCGTCTACTATTTCCGATACAATCCGGAAAATCTTTTCGGCACCGACG
>PUKQ01000066.1 GCA_003550565.1 Syntrophomonadaceae bacterium | reverse complement strand
GATGTGCCTTCATTATCCGTGCCTGGCTTCCATGCAATTAGAACGAGGTGACCATGGAGTAGATACCATTATGCATACTTCGGGTAGGGTATTTAATGAAGCCCTGCAAAAAGCCATAGAAGAACATGGATTTGTATTCCGGGTTGAAGAGAAAAGTGAAAACCATTAGCGTATGGCTAAAAACCAATTCATATTATCATAATAGATGACCCAGAAATATATTAACAAAGAAAAAGTAAATAAATAACCCGGAAATATCCTTGATGGTAGTAATAAAAGGATCTGAACCTGCAGCCTGGTCAAACCCCATTCTCACCAGGATAAAAGGAACCAAATACCCCAGTGCCGTAGCCAGAGTTATGGTGAGAGTTAAGGAAATACCCACCGCGTAACCAAAATTCGGTTCTTGCTGCCAAAGAGAAGCTATTATACCTGCTGCTATACCCATGAGTGCACCTATGCTCAAACCGATGGTTAATTCCCTTAACCAGTGTGAAGCAAATTTTTTGACATTTATATGCCCCAGGACATAAGCTCGGGTAAAAATAGTAGAGGATTGAGTGCCTATATTACCTCCCATGTCCATAATCACCGGAATAAAAATGGCTACCGCAGCAATTGCTTCCAGGGTTTCCTCGTAAGCATCGATAACTGCGCCTGCCAGCAATCCTCCTATCAAGGTAATTATCAAGAAAGGGATGCGGATTTTCCATACCTCAAAAAGGGAACCGCTTACCAGTCGCTGGCTGCGTCCCGACTCCTGGCTGGCAAAAGAGGTAAGACCTACCTTATCAAAAATATCTTCAGTAGTTTCTTGTTCCAAAACATCCACGGCATCATCAATGGTAATAATTCCTACAAGACGGTCTTCTCTATCTACCACGGGTACAGCTAGAAGGTCCAGGTCCTGCAAAAGGCGAGCCACTTCTTCCTGGTCAGTTTCGGTGGTAACGCTCACAATTTTTTCGGTCATAATCTCTTCCACTTTTTGTTCCGGGGAAGCAATGATAAGTTCTCTTAAAGAAACTACTCCCTCCAACTTGCGGGTGGCATCGGTAACATATAAGGTGTAGACCATTTCTTTATCTTTTCCCTGGCGGCGCACGTTTTCCAAAGCTTGCTGTACTGTTTGATCTCGCCTCAAGCGCACATATTCGGGAGTCATGATTCTACCTGCTGTTTCCGGCGGATAACCCATTAAAATTGAAGTTTTATCTCTGTCTTCCTTGGACAAAGAAGAAAGTAGTTTTTTAGCAACTTTGGCGGGGAGTTCATCCAGCAAGCGGGCTCGATCGTCCGGTTCCATCTGAGAAAAAAGTTCCACTGCCCGCTCTTCTCTGAACATAGAAATTAATGTCTGCTGCATACTGGTGTCAAGTAATTCAAAAACTTCCAAAGCCTTTTCTTTGTTAAGAAGGCGAAAAAGGACAATCCATTGTTCAGGGGGAATATCATCTATTAACTGAATGATATCGAGATTGTTAGCTTCATTGACACTTTCCTTTAAAGATTGTACGTTGTTGGTCTCTAAATATTGCATTACCTCTTCATAAAATGTCATTATGTCCAACCCCCTTGTTTTGTTAATTAAGCCTGAAAAGAAATAATAAAACAGCTCCGAGGAGCTGTTTAGCCACAGATAACTACTACCGGCGTGCCAAGCACCGGTTTAGTTTTACCCCTCGTCCAGGATTCGGCACTAAATGACGTAGGCCTTTAAAGCCAGCTACTTTAGGCAGGCCTTAATCCGACCATGCCTGTTCTACCCGTTGGCGTCTCTGGACATTTCCGGGCAGTAGCCTTTGTTCATTTAGGAGCCTCACCCAACAAGCTTCTATTCCTTTTAAGATAATCTAATTATATTAGATAAATTCCATACTGTCAATTAATCTATCCCTATAACACTTTAAATTATGCTGTATTTCTATAATTTTTGGAGAACAGTTAACAAATCCCTGAACCGGTTTCCATATAAAATATCACTGGGTTAAATGGAATAAAGGGCCTAATAATATAACTAAGCGTATACGCTGTCCCAAATACTTTTGTAGTCTTCGACGGAACCATCGTCAAGGCAGCATTCAATAATTGTTTTTCCCAGGTAAGAAAGATCAGGGGTTAAAAACCGGGCGACTTCTTGTTTGAAAAAATCTGTTAATATTTTTGCCCCGGCATCGTATCCTTCTTCACCTACAGCATTTTGCCTGTCCACCTGTAAAAGTCTTCTGGTAATATAAATACCTTCAACTTTTAAAGAAGTCAACGCATTACCCAGAAGTGGACAACGCGCAGGAGTTTTGTGTTCGGGTTTAAATGAAACTGTGCCCCGTCGGGCAAGGTATTCCCTGATTATCCACTGAGGCATAAAGCCTACTTTAAAGGCTCCTATATATTGGTTTGGTATAAGATTATACCTGGTTTCCGGTGTGTTCACCATCTGTTCTAATAAGAGGTTTGCTTGGCTTACCATTTTCCCTGTAGCAAAGGGCCAGTATGATCCCACGCCTTCGCCGGATATACCTTCGGTATGGATAATACTTGGATTGGCATGTCCACGGGGAGAAACAAGCCTCCAGAGCCAGGCGAGAGCCGGAGGAAGAATATGAAGCATGCCGATTATGCCATAAGTGGGATTTTCTCTGGTACAAGGTGGCGTCCTCACTCCGAAACTTCTTACATCAACCTCTACGGGTTCATCTACGGTATCGGGAACAAGTTTTCGCGGCATAATAACCCTGGGGTTGGGATTGGGGTTCCCCTCTTCATCACGGGTATGCTCCCAGATGAGGCAAGTTGCGCCCGGTACACCCTCAATATTTAAGAAGATGAGCGGTTCCTCGGGATGAATGCTAAGTTTTTCATGATAGGGATCGGTGCCGTAATGGTCAATATGATCGATTCTTAAAAACCAGCCATTTTCAGCATCTTTTATCACCAGTTTCTTGTTATCTTTCTGAAAAGAGGGATGGCATAAAGCCATGTCATCGGTAACAGGCTGCAGTTCAGATGTTTCTTTTAAATCCAAATAAATATGTTCGTCATTCATGATACCCCTGGCTAAAAGAATGCGGCCGTCAGGATCTCGATGGATAGGGCCAATCATCTCGCTTTTACCGCCACCACTAGCACCCTCATGCATTAAAACCAGGGTGTTGTCATAAGGAGTAATTATCTTTACTGAAGATGCGTGCGCAGTAATCCATCCTTCCTGTTCTCCAAAGTTAAGTAATACGCCGTAAACTCCTTTTTTAGCGCTGGGCCCGGGGTATAGATTATAGGAAAACACTTCATGTACATCATCCAAGCGGTTATGAACTACAACCTGCTTACCGTCAAAATGAGTTTGCCTAAAAGGCGGAACAAGATATATTACGGCTTTAGGGGTAAAGCCTTCCGGAATTTCTTCTGCCGGGACAAATCCTTGAAGATCAGCAAGGCCTCCGGCAAAAAAACCGGCATTTTCCGGCCCAATAAAAAGGGCGGGATAATGCAAATTTTTCCTTTTTCCACCGGCTAAAAACGGCATCACAATAAGATTCTGTTTTTTCAGCCACTCAAAGCTTAATTGTCTTATGGGTTCAAAATCCTCATTGTAGGTATTTTTATATGTAGGTTTATCAGTTTCTTTGTCATCTGCAATTACCATTGAATCAGGATCGCGCCTTCTCATGTATGTGTCAACGTAATTAACAGCGAGTCCGTTTTTGCATTTTGCCACTGTTGCTTCTACAATTTTTCCGTATCCGGGTATATTATATGATATCTCAAATAAGTCTTTCTCTTTTCCGCCCATTGCCAGTTCCATTATATGCTCACGGTTTTCCGGAATAGTTATTTTATTATTAGTGCTAAATATTTGTTTTAATTCTTCACTTAAATTCATCTTCTCTAAATACTTGTTTATCATTTTCTTTCCTCCCACTAGGCATCAAATATCAACAAATAATACTAACAAATACGGGTCTATAAGTCAATTAATATTTTGTTTTTAAGCTTTTTTAGCCTTTGCTGAAAATAGACTACAAAAAAGCAACCCCGCCATCTTCCTTGTGGCGGGGCTTATTTCTGGTGAGCCATCCAGGATTCGAACCTGGGACACCCTGATTAAAAGTCAGGTGCTCTGCCAACTGAGCTAATGGCCCTTATTATATTTACTCTTAATGCTGTTTATCACAATGAACATTTTAAACGCTATGTATTTTGAAGTCAAGTCCCGGGATTCCATTTTTTATTTATTATAACTTCAGAAAATTTCTTATAAATGATAATTTTAACTTTAAGCCTTTTTGCCTTTAACCTAATTATACTTCAATTTAACAGTTTTTTCTACTATAAAACATCAAGGAAATAACATATGTATGGCTATTCCAAATAAACAAGTTCATATTTTTCAGGAGGCAGTTCTCTCAAAAAAAGCGAAGGACGAGTTACAAAGGAACTTCCCTGGCGATAATCATTTGTATAGGTAAGCAGGTGCAGATAACGAGCTGCACGGGATGCAGCTACATAAAATAGTCTCCTTTCTTCTTCCAGGTTTACATTTCCCCATCCACTGGGAAAATGCCCCTCGTTAACAGCAAGAACAAATACAGCTTCCCATTCTTTGCCTTTAGCACTGTGAATAGTAGAAAGGGTTAGATAATCATTTTCCCCCTGTGCCCCCATTTCATCTTCAAAGAAAAGTGTTTCTTCCAAACTAAGAGCTTCCAGAAAAGTTTCCAAGTCTTCATATTTTTGGCTATAAGAAGCAAGCCTTTCCAAGCTGCGATATCGTTCTTCCCAACTATCGGGAAAATTCTGGCTTAACAGTTCATAATAACCGTTTTCCAGGATATGATAAATTATTTCAGTAATCTGATTTAGGTTCATAATAGCTGCAACAGTTTGTTTAATGGTTTCCCAACCCTTTTTACCCCGGGAAGGCGTTATTTTTCCGGAAACAATACCTTCTAATGGTGACGGGAAAGCTATTATTTGGGAAATCACCTG
>PUKQ01000029.1 GCA_003550565.1 Syntrophomonadaceae bacterium | reverse complement strand
TTAGGTCCATGAGTCACCTCCAATAAACCTCAAGACTCGGCTATCAGTCGGCTGGCTAGGCTTTACTCAGTGGGCTTCTCACCCACTAGATGGTGCACCCTTTGCATGGCGCACGGTCGTACCCCTGGTGGAGGGAGTTTATAGAAGAACGAAGTCCCGGAGGAAACTCCCGGGCAACTAAAGGAAGGAATTGGAAGCCCGCTCGGGGCTTACGATGCCGACCGGGCATTTGCATCAAATTTTTTCATCGATTTGCCTCGTCAAACTGATAATGCCGCCGGGCAATCTCTTTAGTAAACCGTCAAGTTCCAGCATGGTTAGCGCTTCAAAAAAACTAGAACGGTTGTCTCTAAAATGTAGGGCTAATTGATCCATGCTCATGGGAGAAGTCTCTAAGAGTTGCAAAATATCGCTTTCCGAAGCTGATCTCTTCCTTGCATCCGGCTGCAGTTTCTTTGTCCGGCTCATTAACGATTTTTGGGGGGTTACATCTTCCGGTTGGCCATGGATCTCAGTCTTTTTAGCTCTTGCATTAGCCGAAGAAAAACCAGACTTATCATCCCCGTATGTTAATAAGCCGGAACAGTATAACTGTTCGGGACTACAGTAAACTTCGGCTCCCCGACCCAGTAAAGCGTTTGTCCCCACACTCTGCCCGCTATAGATGCTCCCTGGTACAGCCATAACTTTTTTGCTCAGTTTCATGCCGTATTCTGCTATCAGCAAGGCGCCGCTCTTCTTGCCTGCCTCCACCAGCAAAATGGTATCTGCCCAGGCCGCCATTAAAAAGTTCCTGCTTGGAAAGCGGCTTGGGTGAGCGGGGGTTCCCGGTGGGAAGAAAGATAGAAGAGTACCTGAAGCAGCAATTTTTTCTTTCAATTCCCTGTGTTCGCTGGGATAAACAGTATCAACACCACCGCCTAAAAAGGCAATGGTATAACCACCTGCTTTTAAGCAGGCTGTATGGGCATAACCGTCAATGCCTGCTGCCATACCGCTAAGCACCGGCACGTTATGGCGGGCCAAATAGGAAGCCGCCTCACAGGCAACTTCTTTTCCGTAAGCGCTGCATTTGCGGGAGCCGACCAGGGCAACGCCGCCTTTTTTAGGCGCAACCCCGCTATAATATAATAATGCCGGAGCGCGGGGAATAGCATGAAGTGAATCTGGATAATCCTCATCCAGGCAGGTTAAGATCCGGATATTTTTCTTTTGACACCGCTCAAGAATGGTAGATGCTTCCCGCAATGATCGTGCTTCAACCAGGGAAGCTGCAGCAACCTTGCCAATACCTTCTACCCTTAGCAAGTCTTCAAGTTCCGCCTCATAAATTTCCTCCGGGCCGGAAAAATGTGCAAGCAGTCTTTTAACCGCTACCGGCCCGATTCCTTTTACAAGGGATAACCATAGAAAATATAAAAGCATTGCTTTTTAAGCCTCAATGGATTGTAATATCAATAAACACCTGTATACACTTAACACCATAAAATAAGAAGCATTAACTATCAAACCACCATCATGCCGGCCCGGTCCCTTTCCAAATCGCGGGCTAAAAGCGCAGCGGCCATATCCCGGCGGCGTATTTGCATTGAACCGTCAAGGTCGCCCAGTGTCCGGGCCAGCTTGATAAACTTGTGATAAGACCTGGCACTGTAATGAAAGCGTTCATAAGCCTTCCGCAAAAGTTCCATTACCTCGTTATCGAGAAAGCAGAATTCTTTAACCTGGGCCGGGCTCATCTGGGCGTTGCAGTTTATGCCCGGGACCTTCTTAAAACGTTCATACTGCACAGCGCGGGCTAATTCCACTTTTTCCCTCAGTTCCGCCGAACTATAGCCTTCTGCACCAACCGGCAAGTCCAAAAAATTAACCGGCTGCAGATTCTTTTGGATATCCATACGGTCCATAATCGGCCCGGATATTTTTTGACGGTATTGCAAAACCTTATAATCGCTGCAATGACATTTGCTATCTCCATAATAACCGCAAGCACAGGGGTTCATGGCAGCAACTAGCATAAAATTACAGGGGTAGGTGTTGGTCTGGTTAACCCGGGAAATGGTGATAAAATTATCTTCCATGGGCTGTCGCAGGGTTTCCAGGCTCTTTTTGCTGAATTCAGCTATTTCGTCAAGGAAGAGGACCCCGTTGTGGGCAAGGGTGATTTCTCCAGGAATCGCTCTATTGCCACCGCCAACCAGGGCATTGGTCGAAGCGTTGTGATGGGGCGCCCGGAAGGGCCGCTCTAAAATTAGCGAATCACTATTTTGCAACAACCCTGCTATACTGTATATTTTAGTCACTTCCAGGGACTCTTCTTCGCTCATCGCGGGAAGTATGGTCGGAATCCGGCTGGCAGCCATCGATTTGCCGCAGCCCGGAGAACCGATCATCAGCAGGTTATGCCCGCCTGCGGCAGCTACAACAATGTACTGCATCAGGGCATCCTGGCCAATCACATCTTTAAAGTCATTGCCGCTTGCATGATTGCCTCTATTCGTTGTTGCCTGCCCTTGTTCCAAAACGTGGGAATAATCTTTTTCTCCGCTTAAAAAAGATACTACTTCTTTAAGGTTTTCAAACCCGAGAGCCTCAACTCCATTAACCAGCATAGCTTCTTTTAAATTGTCCCTGGGAACGATGATCTTTTCAACACCTGCATTCCTGGCAGCCTCAACCATGGGCAAAACTCCCCGGCAGGGCTTAATCACACCATTTAAAGAAAGCTCACCGAGGAAACCAAAAGCGTGCAGTTTTTCCGGGTATTTTATCACAATTTGTTCCGATTGGAGCAGTAACCCTACGGCCATGGCAAGATCAAAGTGGGAGCCGCTTTTTTTAATATTGCCGGGAGCAAGATTAATTACTACCTTCATTTTGGGAAATTCAAACCCGGATTCGTGCAGCGACGCTTGAATTCTTTCGCTTGATTCTCTAACTGAAGCATCTCCCAAACCGACTATGGTAACCGAAGACTTGCCGCTAATCGTTTTTATTTCCACTTCAACCAGGTAACCATTTACCCCTGTAAGGGCGAAGCTTTTAATTATGGAAGCCATTTAATGATCCTCCCCGGCACTGATCTCTTGGGCACCTACTACATCTCGAGAGCTTTTTATAGAAGCATAAAAAGAAAGATCGTATTCAACGTAGCTTCTGTAAAGCTCTGCACTGCTGTTTTTAAAATACCGGAGAATGGTCTCGGTATTAAGGGTAACCAGGCAGCTTTTTGGGTAAACTTGCGGAAACAACCCTTTGAGATATTCCCGGTAACTGCTCCATTCATAATGATCGGGTTTTTCCACGATATTTGCTCTGACCGGATTTAAATGGATATACTTGCTGGTTTGCAACAGCTGGGAGTCAGATTCGATCAGCTCCGAGCGATACCTTCCCTGGAACAAATGACCAACAAAGTTATACTTCTTATTAAAATAAATTGCGTATTTCATATTAAGCATTTTCATGAACATCCACGGTTCGGTATCGAGAGTTTCTATTTGCAGATGAACATGGTTGCTCATCAGGCAGTAGGAGATTAAGACAAAGGGGTGCGTTTTGCGGGCTTCCTCAAGCAGGGTAAGATATACCTGGCGATCTTCTTCATCACGGTATATCTCAGCACGGTGATTGCCGCGGCACATAATGTGGAACTGCGCTCCAGGATACCATATGCGTTTTTTTCGGGGCATTTAGGCGGGCCCTTTCTGCATCATTATTATCAAATACTGCTATATTTATGCCGGATATATAACCCTTCTATAATTAAACATAAACCCCTTAAATCCTTCTTTTTTGAAATTTATTTTTTCTAAAAGGAATCGCACCCTAAAAGGAAGGTATTGGAATTCCGCCAGGGCTTACGATTCCGACCGGGCAAGTAGTGGATTCAAACAATTGGGTGGGAAAAGCCCCCGCAGGGACTCTTTTTAACTGGAATATTTTACAGGGGGGGTCGTACCCCTAAAGGGAGGAATTGGAGACCCGCCGAGACTAAAACTCCTTCCGATAAGACAATAGATTAAAAAAGGACCCCGCAGGTTTTATCCCGCAGGGCCTTTTTGTTGCTGGAAATATTTTCAGGGGGGTCGTACCCCTAAAGGGAGGAATTGGAAGCCCTCAGGGCTTCTAATTCCTCCCGGGTAGTTATTGAAGAAGAGAATTTTAGTTAATCAGTTATATCTACTATATCAGAATCAGAATCTAACCAATCGTTATTATCACTTATATATTTTCTACCATCTTCTGCATCAGTCTCTGTATGGAAATAAAATGCAGTACCATCTTTATAAACTTTCCAGTTAGTATTTGTTACATTTAATGCAAAAGCATCACTATTCTCATCATCGGGAACACCACCTAGTGGAGCTACTTTTGCTCCTTCGCCAATATACCCTACATTTCCTGTTTCTTCACCATCAAATTTAAATCCACCATCAGTATTTACTCCTAATCGCACATTCTCAATAGAACCAGTAATTTCATTCAAGGTGGTGTCTTCCTCATAGAATACAACAGCTGCTACCGCAAAGCTATCGGTATGTCCAGAGTCTTCTACAGTAAAGTTAGTTAAAGAAATATCTTCGACATTTTTAAATGATATGCCATTTCTGCTTACATTTCTAACTGTTAAATTTTCAACAGTAGCACCAACAACAGTATTCATGTCAAGCCCACCAACTGTTTCGCCCCATGAATAAACCTCTGGATAGTCTTTTCCTGGGCCTTCAATTACAAAATCTTCGATAGTGAAATTACTGGAATAATCAGCTTTAACCAAAAAATTATGGATATCTTCATCATCAGAAGCATCCAATGTCATATTTGATAGAGTAACATTTTCTGTGTTATCAACATGTATAGCATAACCGCCTACCTCACTTGAATCAATTATTACCTCATCTCGGTCTATTCCACGAACTGTTAGACCATCTTTATAATTTACATTTTCTAAATCTCCAGTGTACGTTCCAGCACCTACAAGAATTGTT
>PUKQ01000262.1 GCA_003550565.1 Syntrophomonadaceae bacterium | reverse complement strand
GCGTATAGCGGATGATCCCCATAATTCGCTGGTAAACTCGAAACCGGAGCGTGCAACGATGTCATCCATGCCTTCATATTCCCCATCAGTAAGATCTTTCACTGCTTCATCAAGACGTTCTTCAAAATATAAAACAAAATCGGCAACATCTTTATCTTCCTCTGCATCATCCAGAGGAAGGTGATAAGGGTTCCCTAATTCTTCATTTCTCAGCCTGATACTTTCATTTGAAGGATCGTAAGCAAGTTCCAGCATGCAAAGATCTTCCAGGTTTGCCGAGGTTTGGATTATAATCGTATCGTTTACAAATTCGGGTTCATAAGTTTCATGCTCGTGTCCTGCCAAAATAATATCTATTCCGGAAACATCGGCTGCTAACTCCAGGTTATATTTCCAATTTTCATGAATGAGAAGAATGATTATATCAACTTCCTTTTCTTCAAATTCGGCCACCTTTTCCCGCGCTACTTCATGTGGATCCGGGAAATTAACAGGCCCACTCTTGAAAAGATCCAGCCCAGAACCTGGAATGGTACTTCTTCCATGAACGCCCATAAAACCTACTTTCAACCCGTTTTCCAATTCTTTAATATGGCTGTCTGTAAAAAGTCCTTCCGCAGCCAAAGGGTGTTCTTCCGGAGGTTCCGTATTACTGGCAACAATAACAGGCCTTAGATCTTCATCAGGGTAACCGGCATTCTTAAATAACCTAGCCAATCCCCGCGACCCCAGGTCGAATTCGTGATTGCCAAGGGTAATAGCATCATAGCCTACTTTTTGCATCATTTGCAATTCCGGCGCATACCCCATCAAATTAAGCCAGTAGTAAGTTAAAGTGCCGAGAAAATCGGCTCCGTCTGTTAGCAAAACAGGTTCACCTTTAGCTTCTTTTTCATCTCTTATTTCGTTAACAGCTCCAGCCAGAAGTGGGAAACGGTGTACCCGGGAATGAATGTCGTTGGTATGTAAAATAGTAAAATGTTTTTCTTCTCTTTCTTCGACTTCTGCTTCTTCGGCTTCTACGGGAGTTCCCCAAAAATTTCCCCCTGAATTAAAAACTGTGGTTACCGCAAAAGCAATTACTAATATAAATAATAAAAATAATCGGGTTTTTAGCAACATAATTATTGAGTACTCCTTTATTTGATGTTAAGCATATCCAGTAGTTCCCCGGCTTTAAAATCTTCTTCCAGCACCAGTCGGCATATTTCTTCCGCCTTTTTTTCTCCTAAAACGGGTTCTGCTTCCCGATACCATTTTTCCTTTGCTTCTTCCAGGTATGTTTGGCCTCCCGGCGCTCCGCGGGGAATATGGTAATATGCACTGTATTGTTTCCCGTCTTGTAAATACAAGTGAACTTTAGCTCCAAAAGGAAGGCGCATTTCATCAAGGTTTACATTGCCCAAATCAAAGGGAGGAATAGAATTATTTTTCAAGCGGCGGCGTGTTTCCAGGTGCTGAAATAACTTTTTTAAAGATGGCCCCACTCTGATTAAACGAAGCAAAGGGCTTAATTTCAAATCCGGCAATTGGCTGGTAGTTTTTAATTCCCGGCGAACTTTTTTAAGTTGGGAAAAGGAATAGCCGGCTAATACTTTACTTAAATCCAAACTCTCATCCACAGCTTTTACCACTTCTACAGTGCTTTCCCAATCATGTATCAGCCGTACTTTTGAAGCGAGGTAGACGATATCTTCCTTGTTTTTCTCCAAATACTCTTCATCCAGGCTCCGAGGTGTAACCCTCTCATTTAAAATTGCTAAAGCCAGGGAATAAGCTACAGAAAAGTTTATGTTTATGGGCAAAAGTGAAGTCGAGTCCCGATACTTCCGAGATAACTCCTCCATTCCGGCTGTGAGAATGCTGGCTTCCACTACTACCTCTTTGACCTCTTCAGGCTTAATACTCCTGCCCACATCTTCCTGCAATTGCCCCTGTATATCCTCCCAGGCGTCAAGAGCAGCATCTACGTAAGCACAACCGGGAAAACGCTTGAAGATAAGAGTATCTGATACCCAGGCTTTGCCCCATCCGGAAAAGAAAAAATTCATGGGAACCGGTGAAAACTCTTCTAAAAAACCCTGGTTTTCCTCCAATAATTTGGGGTTCCCGGTGATGCCGGCTTGCGCCAAAAACGCGGATTGTACACCGGTTATGGTAGGAGTGGCCGCTGTGGTTACTTTGCATTCTCCTCCCATGAAACCCGGATAAAGGGGCAATAAAGGCTGATAAAGGGCTACGGCCAGGCTGTGAGTGGTAATTTCCCGCCCAAATCCCAAAATGCGAGAAACGGCCGTAGAAGCTGCTGCAAGATGTATATACGACCAAAGCTGCCCGTTTCTGGGGCCAAAAATAGTAGCTGCTCCTAATCTACCTGCTATCTCATTGGCAGCCAAAATTGCCGGTACAAATTGAGACCAACTCAATTGTTCTCTATCAGCCAGCAGCAAAGAAGTGGTTACTGCAGAATGACCGGTGTGGCCCATAAACAGGTAATCATCATAATCAAGAATCATGCCCAAGGAACAATTCACCAATAGCGCTTCTTCCAGTGTATAGGATCGTCCATTAGGTATGGCCCAAAAACCATCATCCGCATTCTTGGAACCCGGAACAGCATTCATTATTTTTTTTCCGGTCTGAACTTGCAAACCCGCCATCATTGCTGCCAGAACACTTAAAACCTGGTGGCGGACTTTTTCTTCCACCCGCGGAGGGATATCTTCTCTTTTAAGCGTGCAAGTCCAATCCGCAAATTCTTCCAGTAAATTCATTGCTTATACCTTCCTTTAACAGATATTTTTATCTGGTTTCGGGCGAGAATATTCCCACTTCTAAGCTACAACATAAGTGGGTGAGGAATCGTCATTCCTCCTCTCTATAAGCATGGTACCGGAACCAGTTAAAGTGAACATACAGCTTTCAATAATAAGTTAACAAGTTAACACACAGTGTTGGTATTTTAAGTTAACAAGTTAACACACAGTGTTGGTTTAAGAATCGCCTTTAAAAAGCTCATTTAATTTATCTCCTAAAACCCTTTCAGCTGCGGCGGTTTCATACTGCAACCCCGCCTCCAAATGAGAATTCATGGACATATTGAGAGCACGCTTCGCAGCTTGAACAGCCTCCGGAGATAAACTTATAATCTCGTTAGCCATCTCTGACGCTTTTTCCATCAAAGTTTCTTCTGAATATACATGATTAACCAAGCCAATGCGGAGTGCTTCACCGGCATCAATTTTGCGACCGGTGAGGATCAACTCTTTAGCCATACCCGGCCCTACCAAACGAGGCAGTCTCTGTGTGCCTCCGGCGTCAGGGACCAAACCGTAAACAACTTCCGGGATGGAAAATACAGCATTATCGGCAGAAATTCTGATATCGCCGGCCAAAGCGAGTTCCATTCCGGCGCCCATACATGCTCCTTTTATAGCCACAATTACCGGGACAGGCAGTTTTTCATAAAGAGAAAAAACATGGCTTACATGCTGTAATGTTTCAATGCCATCTCGAAAGGTAACACCCATTGATAATCCCCCGGGGATTGCTGCCGCCTTTAGATCCAGACCGGCACAAAATGCTTTACCTGCTCCAGTGAGGATGACTACCTTTACCTCGGGAGATTGTTTGACTTTGAGAGCCGCTTCCTCTAATCCTGCCCATACTTCCCCATCCAATGCATTTCGTCTTTCCGGACGATTGATTGAAATAGTCGCCGTTTCTTCTTTTATCTCCAATTGTACTTTTTCCGTCTTTAACATGAAAAACCACCTTCCTAATAATATGAGATTCATATGAAATTCGTAATCATAAATTTTTTCATCTTTGGATATTATTATTTCTATGTACTATTATATATTCCTTTTTTTATCTCCTGCAGGAAAAAGCTTAATTTATTGGCAAAACTGTTTTTTAAAAAACAAGCACATAATAGGTTAATAGGTTAAAACTTAATGTATAAAGGCATTATTATAAATATAGAAAAACGATGGGAGAAATCCCATCGTTTTTCTATTTGTTATTTCCTTTTATCAAAAATGTATGTCTTTTTTAGTCCTGATATTTAAATGAAACCCTCAACTTGGTTCTGAAATAAAGCTTGCCATCTTCGTATCTCACATCCTGTTCTACAACTTCACCTACCCTGATATCCCTTACAGATTGAGAGGCTCTCTCAATTGCAGTTTTAGCTGCATCTGCCCAATCTTTTTCACTGGTGCCAATGATTTCAATAACTTTGTAAACACTTTCCATTTTATTACCTCCTTATTATTGTGGTTGAGTGTTATTTTACCCTTTATTTTTGCATAAGTCAAACAAAAATAAAAATTTCTATTATTTAATAAATTCATCAGCGAACTCTATTCATCTCCCGTCTATGAGGGCGGGAGTATTTTTTTCGATACATGTTAAATAACTCATATATTTTTTTTTACGCGTAGTGAATAAAATAGTCCATTAACTTGTGTCCTTCGGGAAAATAAATATCGGGATTGCGGCTACTTAATTCATCAAAACTGTTACCCGTTTGTTCCTTTTCTTGATTATTCCGGTAAATTAAAAATGGCACCGGATCTGCAGTATGGGTCCTTAAAGAAAGCGGGGTGTAGTGGTCGGGTAAAATCATTATTTTGTATTCTATACCTTTTTCCGCTAACTGGTCTTGAAGGCGATTAACAATTTCCCGGTCAATAAATTCTATCGCTTTGACTTTGTTGTCAATTTCATAATGATGGCTGCATTCGTCGGGGGCTTCAACGTGAAGGTAAACAAAATCTGCTCCCTCTTCTAAACTTTTAATCGCGGCATCTGCTTTCCCTTTATAATTAGTATTTATGTCACCGGTGGCTCCTTTAACATTAACAGGTTTTATGCCGGCATAAATGCCAATTCCTTTCAATAAATCTACTGCCGAAATAATAACGCCTTCCAGGCCATATTTTTGCCGAAAGGAAGGTAAAAGGGGTCTTTTCCCTTCTCCCCAAAGCCATATTGAATTTGCAACGTTTAACCCCATAGACGATCTTTTTAAATTTAGGGGATGGTCTTTCAAGATATTATAGCTTTTAACCATTAACTCCTTAATTATTTCTCTGCCTTTTCCATCAGGTAAGTAGTCCACAATTTTTTCTCCCATGATATCATGCGGGGGAACAAGCTTCCATTCATAGGGCGCCCCTTTCCACAACATAAGGTGCCTGTAACTTATACCATTATGAAAAGTAATTTCTGAGGTGCCCAGCTGTTTGTTGATATCCTGCACAAGTTCTTCTGCTTCTTCCGTAGAAACCTCGCCGGCACTGTAATCAATCATTTCTTTAGATTCATAAGGTTCATCTTCGGAAAGTGTTACCAGATTACATCTAAAAGAAACATCACCGTCTTCCATCTTCACTCCCATACTTACTGCTTCAAAAGGTGACCTCCCTTTATAATGCTCGGCAGGATTATAACCCAGCACCGATAGATTGGCAATGTCACTACCCGCCGGGAAACCTTCGGGAATAGTTTTCGCCTGCCCTAAAATTCCCCGGCCGGCCATATAGTCCATAGCCGGTTTAAAGGCTTTTTGTAAAGGAGTTTTGTTTTGCAACTCTTCCATGGGATAGTCTCCCATGCCGTCTCCAAGTATTACTATATATTTCAATTTTAAAGCTCCTTTAAACTAAATAATTACTTACATTAATGTCCATAATTTTTCTATTGCTGCTAAAGCATTTTCCGCATAATATAATTTCTCCATTCTTTCAGAAGGACCTTTAAGTTCCCAGGTTTCTATACCCACTACAGGCTTCCCCATTTTCATAGCCAGCGCAATTTCTGAAAGAGTTCCGTATTCCCCGCTTATTGCTATAACTCCGTCTGCCGAGCGCGCAATGACAGCATTTCTGGCCTCACCCAGGCCGGTTGCTATGGAGAACGTCAGATAATTATTGCCTTCATAGTTGCTATTGCCGGGAAGAATGCCTATTGCCACGCCTTTGTTTTCTACGGCTCCTTTGGAAGAGGCTTCCATGACGCCACTTCCACCACCGCAAAGCAAAACAGCACCTCTTTTAGCTATTTCCGCCCCGGTTTCCCTGGCTATTTGATAAGTCCTTGCACTGCATTCTGCTCCACCAACAACCGCTATATAAAGCATCAGAACTTCCTTTCTTGTCTTCTACTTTAATCTAACCAAACCATTATAGGTTTATGCCAATCAGGTGATTTAGCTTCAACAATTTTTCGTGCCCATCAAATTCTATACCAACCAAATCAAAGCGGCAAAAAACTTCTTTACGCAGTTCCCGCCACATATAATATTGAGCTAATTTTTGCAACCTTTTTTTCTTAGCTCCACTCATAGATTGCTCGGGAGTCCCAAATTTTTGAGAACTACGGCTTCTTACCTCCACGAAAACCAGGCATTCTCCATCACGGGCAATCATATCTATTTCCCCCAGCTTGCATTTGTAATTGCGCAAAATTATTTCATACCCGTTATCTCTTAAGTATGAAGCTGCCATATCTTCTGCTTTGGTTCCTACTATTTTTTTACGTTTATTTTTCATTTATTGCCCCTTTACATCGTACTTCCCCCCGGTAAAAGAATGCCTGTGCACGGGAGATGAGCCATGTTCTTCTAAAGCTTTACGGTGTAATTGAGTGCCATATCCTTTATGGCGGGCAAATCCATACTGCGGATATTCTAGATCCAGGTTTTTCATGATACCATCACGCGTTACCTTGGCTATTATTGAAGCTGCGGCTATAGAAAATGAAATCCTATCTCCATATTTTATTGCCTTTTGCGGGTATTTTATTTCCGGAATAGTATATGCATCGACCAGAATGTAGTCCGGCTTTAACTGAAACTTTAAAATAGCATAATGCATGGCTTTCAATGAAGCCTGATGAATATTAATTTGATCAATGACATCTACGTCAACAATACCGATGCCTATATCCAAAGCTTTTTCATTAATCTCTCTATAAAGCACATCCCGCTTTTTAGGGGAGAGTTTTTTAGAGTCATCCAATCCTTCAATCTCAACATCTAATGGCAATATTACAGCCGCAGCCACAACAGGTCCTGCCAGAGGGCCCCTTCCTGCTTCATCAACTCCGGCGATCAATGAATACCCGGAAGCAACTCCTTCAAGTTCGTGATTTTTTAAATTGATTATTCTATTAGTTTCTTTTTCCTCTTTTTTTCTTTGATTTTCATATTTGTAATAAAGCTTTTGCGCGCCTTTACGGGCGTCTTCTCGCAGCATCCGGGCTTGTTCATCACTTAAAGCCCCATTTGACATCATTTTAGCTATTTCTTCTAAAGTATAATTTTGCAATTATTTACTCCTCTGATTCGTTATAATCAGTCTCATTAACTTCTTCAGGGGACTCCAGGGAAATAGGGCCCAACTTTCCTTCCCGGAAATCTTTTAATAATATAATAGACGCCTTTGATAGATCAACTTCCCCACCTGAACCCAAACATCCTCTCCGAGTGCCGATTTCCTCTAAAATCATCTCCGGATCTTCCTCTACTTTATTTGTGATTCCATATCTAGAAATTAAACGCTCAAATAATCTTTTGTCCCCAATTTTATCCATTAAAGAGAAAGCCACTTCTTGAGGATCAATTCTAGATTCTGCGATTAAACCCAATATAGCTAAATTAGTAAATGTTACATCATTAATGTGGGGGGGAAGTATGCCTACCGTATCTAATAGCTCCAAGCCCGGCTTTATTCTTATCCATTGGTTCCCCCGGGTAATCCCCGGTTTATCACCGGTTCTCACCGTTTTTCGGTTTAATAAAGAATTGGTAATTGTAGATTTTCCTACGTTGGGAACTCCAACGATAATAATGCGGCAAGCCCTATTAAGCTTATTACTGGAATTTTTTATATCTATTGTATCAAGATAATCGCTAATGACAGTGGGGGCTTTTTTAATACTAAAGGAGAGAGCTTGCTGCCCATTTGCCTTAAAATGGCTCTCCCACTGAGTAGTAACTTTTTTTTCAGCTAAATCAGATTTGTTTAAAAGTATAACTTCCCGGGCAGGGCTGATAATGTCACTTAAGATAGGATTTCTTGTGCTCCGCGGAGCTCGTGCATCCAGAATCTCCAAGACATAATCTACCGCTTTCACCAGCGTCTTTATTTCATTAATAAATCTTGGAGAGCCTTTAGAGAATTTACTTCTTCCCAATTTTTATAATCTCCTTTAATGCAAAACACGAAACTCCTCAAAAGGCCAAAACACTAAAGCTGCTCGCCCTTTGATCTCCTCCTCGGAAACAAACCCCACATCATCATATCTGCTGTCCCGGCTGTTAGCACGATTATCACCTAACACAAAATAATGGCCTTCAGGCACTGTAACCGGGCCATAATCATCCACAGAATTTTTCTGTATATAAGGTTCTTCTACAGGCTCATCATTAATATATAATATATTGTCTTTAATCCGGACAGTGTCACCTTCAATTCCTACAACTCTTTTTATAAAATCACGCGTATCCTCATACTCGAAAACTATGATTTCTTTATGTTCCGGTTCGCCAAATCGGTAAATAAATTTATTAACAAGTATCCTTTCATTATGTTCTAAAGTAGGCTGCATTGATTGACCATCTACCAAAAAATGCTCTATGATAAAAACGCGAAATAGCAAAGCAATTATTATGGCTATAATAATAGAACGAACCCATTCCCAAACTTCCTTACCCAAAAATAATTACCTCTTCTCATATTAATTTAGAAATAAATTGCATATACTAAATTTATATTTAGTAAAAAAGGACTGCATGCACAGCCACTTGAAGGCGGACAATTCCAAAATTTTAACGTTTTACTTTTATTCGAGTCTTTTTGCCGGTCAAATTACGCAAAAAATAAAGCCTTGAACGCCTAACTGAACCTTTGCGCACTACTTCTATCTTTTCAATTAAAGGTGAATTCAAGGGAAAGATTCTCTCTATGCCAATGCCCGAAGAAACTCTCCGCACCGTAAAAGTCTCTCTGGTGCCTCCTCCACGTCTACGAATAACGTATCCCTCAAAAACTTGAATCCGTTCCCTGCTTCCTTCAACCACTTTTACATGAACTCTAACCAAATCCCCGGCAGAGAAATCGGGGATATCTTTTTTTAAGTATTTATTTTCAACTTCCTGTATTATATCCATCTTCTTCATCCTCCTATTCCTTTCAATTCAATACCTAAAATAACATAGGTATTATAGCACACAGGGTAACCTTTTACAATATAATAAAGCCTATCTATGATTTTGCAGTTTTATTAAGTTTGTAACATTAAATTCAGCTTAATTGATTAAATATTAATATTTTAATATCATGTCTTTTGTTATTTGTATTTACTTGGAAAAAGAATCCAGGCACTCCTTTGTTTCTTTCTCAGAAATCCCTGCTTTTTCTAAAAGATCCGGACGCCTGCAGGCTGTCTTATATATTGCTTGCTGACGCCTCCACTTTTTTATTAAGGCATGATTGCCTGAGAGAAGCACCTCAGGAACACTTAGACCTTCAAAAACCGGAGGACGGGTATATTGAGGATATTCCAGTAGATGTTCCGCAAAAGACTCATCATGCAAAGCTTCCTCATCTAAAAGCCCGGGTATAAGCCTTATAACAGCTTCTGTAATAACCATGGCAGGCAATTCACCCCCGGTTAAGATATAATCGCCAATAGATATTTCCTCGTCTACCAAATGATCACGCACTCTTTCATCCACGCCTTCGTAATGGCCACATAAAAGTAATAGGTGCTTTTTGGGTGATAACTCCTTGCATTTTGCCTGGTTAAATGTCTTTCCTTGAGGCGACAAAAGCACTTTCCACGTATATTCTTTTGTCTGAGCAGATAAGTGTTCCACGGCGGAAAATATCGGTTCGGGCTTTAATATCATGCCTTTACCGCCACCATAAGGATAATCATCTACCTGTCGGTGCTTCCCTTCCGCATAATCCCTTAAATTATTTATGCGCACCCGCACCAAACCTTGGTCAATTGCTCGCTTAACCATGCTCTCTTCAAAGGGGCCCTGGAACATACTGGGAAATAAGGTAATAATATCAATCAACATAATATTTCCTCCCGCAATGCGGTTTAGATATCTTTAAGACCCTCTGGAAGATCCACTGTCATTTTACCTGCTTGAATATCGACGTTTTTTATTAGTTCTTTTACCGCGGGTACAAGAATATTATTCTTCTCGTTTTCTCTGTTTATCACGTATACGTCTTGCCCTCCTCCGGGCAATATATCTATAACTGCTCCCAGATATTCATCTTGTTCCGTATAAACTTCCAGACCAATTATTTCATCAAAATAATAATGATCCGGGGGTAACACCACTCTTTCTTCAGGTAATATGCACAAGCCCGCGCCTTTTAATTCACCCGCCTGTTCCCGGCTTTCGATATGTTTTAATTTAATGATCCACATTCTGCCGTGCAAGCGGGCATGTTCCACTTCATAGCGAATTATTTTTCCGGAGGTGTCCAACCTTACACTTTTTAATTCATGACAGCGCTCCGGAAAATCAGAATAAGGAATAACCTTTAATTCACCTTTTACACCATGGGCAGAAACAACTTGGCCTATATAAATAAGCTCTTGGGTCATTTTCATACCCCTCATCAAATGATATCTCAAAAAATTATTAAAGATGGTGTTATTGCATTACTTCTACCATGATTCTTTTTTCTTCTTTGACAGCAGCTGCTCCTACTACCACTCGAATCGCTTTAATAATACGTCCTTGTTTGCCGATTATTTTACCCATATCTTCATCAGCAACTCGTAATTCCAGAATAATTGAGCGTTCCCCGTCCACCTGCCTAACATCTACATGTTCAGGATAATCTACCAAGGCTTTCGCAATGGACTCTAGCAGTTCTTTCATAGTAATCCTCCTTTATGTATTTGTCTCTGTCTTCTCTAAAAGATTTTTGACTCTCGCTGAAGGCTTTGCTCCCTTAGAAATCCATTCCTGCACTTTTTCCTGGTTTACAAAAAACGTAGAAGGATCGGTCATGGGATTATAATATCCTATTTCTTCAATAAACCGCCCATCTCTTGGTGACCGAGAATCAGAAACTACAATCCGGTAAGCAGGTTTTTTCTTGCCACCAACTCGCTTTAAACGTATTCGAACAGCCAATAAAATATCCCTCCTCTCATTAAATTTTCAGTTTACTGCATAAAAGGAAAACCTTTCATGCCCTTTACCTTTTTAGCTTTCTTTTTGTCCATGCCGCTGAACTTTTTCATCATTTTCCGCATTTGCTCAAATTGCTTCAAAAGACGGTTAACATCCTGGACAGTAGTTCCACTTCCCCTGGCAATCCTTTTTCTTCTACTACTGTTTAAAATATCCGGGTTATGGCGTTCTTCCCTCGTCATGGAATTTATTATGGCTTCTGTTAATTTTAACTGTTCTTCTCCCAAAGATAAATCTTTGAATTCCTTAGGGAGTCCTGCCCCACCCAACATATCAACCATTTCTTCCAATGAACCCATTTTTTTAACCTGGGCTAATTGCTCCTGAAAATCTTCGAGATTAAATTGCTGGCTTAATAATTTCTTTTCCAACTCGGCTGACTTTTCTTTATCCATAGTGGCTTCGGCTTTTTCAATAAAAGTAAGAAGATCCCCCATACCCAGAATACTTTTTACCATGCGATCAGGGTGGAATGCCTCCAGGGCTTCTATCTTTTCACCGGTGCCTACAAATTTAATAGGGCAACCGGTTACATCTTTCACAGACAGAGCAGCGCCTCCCCTTGTATCTCCATCTAACTTGGTAAGAATTACTCCCGTTAAATTTACTTTTTGATTAAATTCATCCGCAATATTTACGGCATCTTGACCGGTCATAGCATCAACAACAAGCAATACCTCTTCGGGATTAAGCGATTTTTTTAATGAAAGCAATTCTTCCATGAGATCTTCCACCACATGAAGCCTTCCGGAAGTATCTACAATAACCAGATCGTTTCCATTAACCTTAGCCGACTCTTCAGCATTCCGGGAAATTTCCAACGGGCTTTTCCCATCCGCTGAGACAGGGAGTGAAGCTTGGGAAGCAAATACTTGTAACTGCTCCACAGCTCCCGGCCTATTCAAATCTGCAGCAGCCAAGAGGGGATTATGTCCTTTACTTCTTAAATTATGGGCCAGTTTAACGGCAGTAGTGGTTTTACCCGAGCCCTGCAGGCCCGCCAGTAATATAATAGAAGGTTTACGTGATGTAGAAAATTTGATCTGGCTGTCTTCCTGTTCCAGTATTTGCGTTAATTCTTCTCGCACAATCTTAATTACTTGCTGAGCCGGAGTCAAACTCTTTAGAACTTCATGCCCCACAGCTCTCTCCTTCACAGCAGCTATCAGTTTTTTGACCACTTTAAAGTTTACGTCCGCTTCCAGTAATGCTACCCTTATTTCTCTTAAGGCCAATTCTACGTCTTTTTCGCTTAACTTGCCTTTACCTTTTAGGCGCTGAAAAGTATTTTGAATTTTCTCGGTCAAAGAATCAAACATTATCTAACCCACCTTCAGACTTTAATTCCTTTTAGTTTTCATTTTCCTCTAATAATTCTTCGATAATATCTTTCAAAGCTTTGATATTAAAGCTTTTGAAATTGTTTTGCGAAACGATATTTAATGCTTTCTGCAATTTTTCTTTGCGGTAATTATACCGGGAATAAAGCTGCATTATTTCTTCCATCTCTTCCAGTGATTGCACCGCCCTACGCAAAAGATCATAGACTCCCTGACGGCTAATATTTTGCTCCGCAGCTATCTCGCCAAGGGATAAATTATTAAAATAATAGAGTTCCATGGCTTTTTTTTGCTTAGCCGTTAAAAAAAAACTATAGAAATCATATAAAAAACTAATCCTGTTTAGCTCTTCAAGCATAATTCACCCTGTCAAGTATATTTGCTTTACAGGTAATTTTAACTTAAAAAAAAACAAAAATCAATAAGCTCTACTTAAAAACCATCATTCCAAAAGAGCTTTAACAAAAGAGGTGGGATCAAAAATTTCCAGGTCTTCCATTTTTTCACCCAGACCCACATATTTAACCGGAATCCCCAGTTGTTCTTTAATAGCCAATACAATTCCGCCTTTAGCTGTTCCGTCTAATTTAGTCAAAACAACTCCACTAACCGGAATTGCTTCACTAAATTTTTTTGCCTGGACCAGGCCGTTCTGGCCGGTAGTGGCATCTATTACCAATAACACCTCCTGGGGGACTCTTTCCATAACCTTGCCGGTAACCCGATAGATCTTTTTTAATTCCTCCATAAGATTGACCTTGGTATGTAAACGTCCTGCAGTATCGCCTATAACTATATCTACGCCCCGTGATTTAGCAGCTTTTAAGGCATCAAAAAAAACAGATGAAGGGTCTGAACCGGCTTGCTGTTTAATAAAATCAGTGCCTACCCTTTGAGCCCATATTTCCAACTGCTCAATAGCTGCCGCCCTAAAGGTATCTCCGGCGACCATCATAACTTTTTTATTGGCATGGCGCCAACGGTAGGCAAGTCTACCAATAGTGGTAGTTTTACCCGATCCATTAACTCCTATTACTAATATAACATGCGGAGAATCACTGATTATTTCTTCTTCATCTTCTTCCATTGATTGATAATCAAAAAGATTAACCATTTTTTGTATTAACAGGTTTTTGACTTCAAAAGGCTCGGTAATCTTATTCTGATGAATCTCTGTTTTAAGATCTTCAATTATTTTTAATGATGTTTCCACACCTACATCACTCATTATTAAGTTTTCTTCTAATTCTTCAAAAAAATTTTCGTCTATTTTCTTGCCTTTAAAAAGATTATCCAGGCTCTGACTAAAATTAGCCCGAGTTTTCGCCAGGCCATTTTTGAACTTTTCCATTAAACTCATATACCCGTCCCCTTTGTAATTGTATTATTATGACTGATTTTAGCTATTTTACTCTAACTGGCCTTCTGATTTAGTTTCAAAGAAACTATTTTTGAAATGCCCGACTCAGGCATGGTAACCCCATAGACAATGTCAGCCTTCTCCATGGTTTTACGGCGGTGAGTGTTAAGGATAAATTGCGCATTAGAGGAAGACTTCTGCAAAAACTCCAGAAACTTGGCCAAGTTGTTCTCATCCAACGATGACTCAATTTCATCCAGAAAATAAAATGGAGCCGGTTTATATTTAAATATAGCAAAAAGTAAAGCAATGGCCGTTAAAGCTTTTTCTCCGGTAGATAAAAGCGAAATATTCTTTAAGTTTTTCCCCGGTGGTTGCACGTAAAACTCCACCCCTGACTCTAAAATATTATTTTCATCAGCAATTTTGAGCATTGCTTCTCCACCGCCAAAAAGTTCCGCAAAAGTGTTTTTGAAATTATTGCCAATTTCCTCTAATGCCTCTTTGAATTGATTTTTAATCCTTTCATCTATTTCAGCCAGAATTTCTTGAAGTGACGATTCCCCATTTTCCAAATCCTCTTGTTGAGAATACAAAAATTTGAGCCGTTCAGATAATCGTTCCTCTTCATCTATAGCTCCTATCCGGACATGACCCAAGTTTTCAATCTCGTTTTGAACACGGTTAATTTCCTCCAATACTTGTGATTCATCAACTCCAGAAATGTTTTGGAAGGGTTCCGCTAAGCTCCCAAACTTCTCTTTATATAAACTTTTCTGGTGATCAATTTCTGCTTGGAGGCGAGTTTTTTCTAATTCTAACTTTTGCTCTTGCTTTTCCAATCTAGAATTTTTAGTCTTTAAGCTTTGAGTTTGTTTCTCCAATTCTGTTAGATGAGCTTGAAGCTCTTCGTATTGAGTTTTTACCTGGTCATACTCCATATTAGTATCTTTGTTTTTCTCAGCCAGTTCATCTTCTTTGGTTTTTTCATTTTCTAATTCATTTTTTAGTTCTTCCAGAGATCTTTCCAGGCGCTCATTTTCTTGTTTATATTTCTCCATATCTTCATTAATCTTGGTCAGTTCTTGATCAGCTTCTCTAATTTTCTCTTCCAAGTAGTTTATTTGTTCTTTGGAACGATTATATTCAACCTGCTGATTAGTTAATAACTCGGCTACTTCGTCCCTTTCTTCCAAAATATGCTGATATTTTTCTTTAAGTTTCTCCAGCTTAGTTGATATTTCCGAACGTGATTTTTTTGTCGTTTCCAGTTCATTTGCATAATCATCTATTCTATTTTGCATATCACTTTTTTCTTCAATATATGAATCTATAGAGTTATTAAGCTTTTGCAATTCTTCCTCTACATGTTCTTTTTCTTTATTCATAAGAGATATGTTTTGCTTTAATGCTGTTATTTCCTGGTTTTGCTGCTCCTTATGTTTTTTGAATTCTTTAATCTTATTTTGAAGGTTCTGCTCCTGCTGCTTTTTTTCCTTGAGTTTCTTTTCTAACCCATCTTTTTCTTGAGTTAAATTGTTTATCTCATCTTCTAATTCCTTTACTTCTTCATTCACATTCCAAGTTCCATAAGATTCCGAGCTATTTTTGCCTGCCCGGATAACTCCCCCCGGGTATACAACTTGTCCGTCAAGGGTAACTACGTAGACGTTATACTCACTTTTGCGAGCAACTTCCAGGGCAGAATCCAAATCTTCTGTAATTATAAAATTGCCTAATAGCCACTTTGCTACGTATTGATAAGCGGAGTCAAATTTAATCAGGTCTACGGCTCTTCCTTTTACCCCTGATATATTTTTAAAATCCTCAATTCTTGCCATCTCAATTGGAGCAGCCTTTTGCATCAAATTAACCGGAAATATGTTGCTCCACCCTTTTTGCTCATTTAAAAGATGATTAACTGCTTTTTTAGCAGTTTTTTCATCTTGAACTACTACTCCAAATATTTTGTCACCTATTGCTGTTTCTATTGAGGGCTTTAACTCTGAGGGAATATGCAGTATAGAAGCAATATTCCCCAATAACCCTTGCTTTGTGGATTCATTGTTTAGCAAAAATTCGGCGCCTTCTTGAAAAGGATTCTGTCCCCGCTGATATTTATGCAAAATCCACAGCCTATTTTCCTGAGCAGATAGTTTTTCTTTAAAGCTTGTTATTTCCTCATTTAACCTGCTTACTTCCAGCCTGCATTTTTCTTCCGCAGCTATTGCTTCATCTAAATCTTTTTCAATTATTTGCATGCTCTCAGATTTCTCTTCATTTTCTTTTTCTCGTTCCTCTATCTTCTCATTAATTGATTCCAATTTCTCTTCTTGACGGTAATATTCTCCTTTAAGATCGATAATTTTTTGTTCGGTATTACCTTTGGTATGCTCCAATTCACTTAATGTCGATTCTAATGCTTCCTGGCGAGAAGAAACCGAAGTTAATTCCTGTTGCAGGTTTTCTATATTTAATAACGAATCGTCGTTTTGATATGATTCTACTTTCTCTTTTAGTTCTTTTATTTTTTCATTGGCTTTTTCCATAGCTTTTTCTTTTGCATAAAACTGCTGCAGCCAATCATCTTTGTCTTCACGAAGTTTCGTGCAGCGGTTTTCCGAGTTTTTTAACTTGTCATGATTATTTTCTTTTTGTTGGGAAATGTTTTGTATTTTTTCCTCCCACAATTTACGCCTGGAATCAAGTTGATCTTTCTCATACAAAAAAGACTGTAAATTTGTTTCCAATTTTCTTTTAGCTTCCGCCAAATCATCTACCCGGTTTTTTACTTTCTCCCAAGTTTCATTTTTTTCGTTAAGTTCTTTAGTAACCTTAAGTTTTTCATCTTCTACTTTAGAATATTTAACATTCAATTTTTCCAGGGATTGCTTGTTTTTTTCTAATCGACAGCTAAAAAGTATCTGTTCGTTTTCTTTTAATTCTTCTTTTAACTTGAGATATTTATGAGCTATTTTTGCCTGCCCTTTTATGGGCTCCAACTGGTTTTCCAGCTCAGAGATAAGATCTGTAACCCGATACAAATCTTTCCTCATTTCTTCTAAACGCTGCCGGGCTTCTTTCTTACGATTTTTATACTTTAATATGCCGGCTGCTTCTTCTATAATAACCCGGCGTTCTTCAGGCCTGGCAGTCACAATTTCCTCTACTCTATTCTGCCCCACTACCGAGTAAACTTCTTTACCTATACCCGTATCCATAAATAGTTCATTTATATCTTTTAACCGGCAAGAAGCCTTATTAATATAATATTCACTTTCCCCCGAACGATAAAGACGCCTCGTTATTTGTATTTCTTCGAATTCACTGTTAAGTTGAGAGCTTGCATCCTCAAAAAAAATATTTACTTCGGCAAAATTCAATGGCTTCCTACTTTCAGTGCCTGAAAATATTATATCTTCCATCCGGTCTCCCCGCATGATCTTGGCACTTTGCTCTCCCAGAGTCCAGCGGAGTGCATCAATAATATTACTCTTGCCACAGCCATTCGGGCCAACAACAGCGGTAATGCCTCTGGAAAAATCCAGGGTTACCTTTTCTGCAAAAGATTTGAATCCGAATAAAGTCATTTTACGTAAAAACATTTGGCTCATCTCTCTTCTAAAAAATAAAACCGGCTTTCATAAGCCTGGTTTTGAATTAATATATTAATAAATGCCACAAGTAATATCGCCTATCTTGTTTCGACCATAAATCTTATGGCTGTTTTTTCTTCGGAATCTATTTCAATTTCCTTAAACTCCGGATAAGTAACCAGGTTTATCCCAAAGGGCGCTAAATAACCACGGGCAATAGCAATAGCCTTTATGGCCTGATTAACAGCGCCGGCACCTACGGCTTGAAGTGAAACATTTTTGTTTTCTTGAATAGCAAAAGATAAGGCCCCTGCTATGGCTTTTGGCTTGGAATTAGAAGAAACTTTTAAAATTTCCATAAATGGCTCCTTTAAATGTTTTTTCTTCGTAAATAAACAATTCTTTTAAATAGAAATAATTCCTGCCAAATTTAATTATTTAAAAACTATAGGCCCGAAAATTTTGCCTATAAATATTAAAACTAAATATTAATCGATTAACTTTTGAGATAGTTTATCCCACGCCCTTTTTGCCGCTGATTGCTCAGCTTGTTTTTTGCTACTCCCGGCGCCGGTTTCCTTTATTTTGCCTTCCAAATATACCTGCGCTACAAACTCTTTTTGATGGTCTGGGCCGCTTTCTTTAATAATTTTGTAGGTAGGAATTTCTCCAAAATGCGACTGGGTATATTCTTGCAGCAGCGTTTTAAAATCCCTGCTTGTATAATTCACATCAATTGTCCAAAAGACCGGCTCAAATAAGTCAATAACTTTCCGGTAACATTCTTCATAACCTAAATCCAAATACAGGGCGGCCACAATCGCTTCCAGAGCATCAGCTAATAGAGAGGGCTTGCTGTTACCCCCATAAAACGCCTCCCCTTTCCCCAGGTAAAGGTATTTCCCTAAATTCAGTTGAATTGCCAGCTGAGCCAGACAGTCTTCACAAACAAGATCTGCTCGTATTTTGGATAAATCACCTTCGGGTAAGTGGGCATAATGGCGATAAAGATAATCGCTTATAATTAAATCCAGGACTGCATCGCCTAAAAACTCCAATCTTTCATTGTGTTCAAGCTCGGAATTTTCTTCGTTTGCATATGATGAATGAGTTAAGGCCAGTTCATATAAACTTATATTATGAAAACGCCAGTTTAAATTTGTGAGTAATATTTTGGCATTTTCCAAGGCCAATTACACTCCTCATATATTAATTACTCCTCAAACTGCTTTACAAGCAAGCAAGAATTGGTACCCCCAAAACCAAACGAGTTTGAAAGGGCTATATTAACATTATGTTTTCTCGATTCATTAGGTACATAATCCAGGTCACATTCCGGATCCAGTTCTTCATAATTAACCGTGGGTGGTATTATATGTTCTTTAAGAGTCAGCATAGTAGAGATCATTTCAACTCCGCCGGCAGCTCCAAGCAAATGGCCTAACATTGATTTATTCGAACTAATGGGGATCTTATATGCATGGTCTTTAAACAATTCCTTAATCGCCATAGTTTCTATCTTGTCATTGAAAGGAGTAGAGGTACCGTGCCCATTGATATAATTAATTTCTCGATAATCCACGCCGGCATCCTCCAATGCTCTTTGCATACACAAATAAGCTCCCCTTCCATCCGGATCGGGAGAAGTTATATGGTAGGCGTCACCGGACATGCCATACCCAATTATTTCGCCATATATTTTTGCTCCTCTTTGCACAGCCGAATCCAGGGATTCCATAATGAGAATTCCCGCGCCTTCCCCCATGACAAATCCATCACGTCCGGCATCATAAGGACGGGAAGCTTTATGTGGTTCTTCATTTCGCGTAGACATAGCCCGGGCTGAACAAAATCCTCCAAAAGCAACAGGAGTGATGGCAGCTTCCGCTCCTCCGGCAATCATATAATCGGCTTCTCCTTGTTGAATAAAACGGTAAGAGTCTCCAATGGCATGAGTAGATGAAGCACAAGCAGTTACGGGCGTGGTATTAGGCCCTTTTGCTCCAAAAGTAATGGAAATATATCCGGCAGCCATATTTGCAATAAGCATGGGAACCATAAATGGACTAATACGCCGGGGGCCTTTGTCTAAAAGTACTTTCATTTGCTCTTCCAGGGTTTCTATGCCGCCGATTCCGGAACCTACAGTTACTCCTACCCTTTCTTTATCAAGGGATGTAAGTTTATTTAATCCGGAATCTTCCCAGGCCTGGAAAGCAGCAGCAATGGCATAATGTGTATATCGATCCATCTTACGGGCTTCTTTCTTCTCTATGTAAGAAATAGGATCAAAGTTTTTAACTTCAGCAGCTAATTGAGAAGAAAACCCGTTAG
>PUKQ01000279.1 GCA_003550565.1 Syntrophomonadaceae bacterium | reverse complement strand
TAGCACCCCTTTTAAAAGAAGGTGCAGGAGTAACACTTACCCGGGGCGATGTGCACTACGTTGTCACCGAGTTTGGAATTGCCTATTTGCACGGCAAAAATATCCGGGAGCGCGCCATGTCTTTGATCGCCATTGCCCATCCCGATTTTCAACCGCATTTGATTGAGGAGGCCAAACGTTTAAATTTGATCTATCAAGACCAGGCTTTTATTCCGGGTAAAGAGGGCGAGTACCCCCATGAACTGGAAACCTACCGAACCATGCGCAACGGCGAGGTGCTGCGTTTTCGTCCGGTGAAGATCAGTGATGAGCCGTTGATCAAAGACTTTTTTTACTTGTTATCGGATAGAAGCATGTACAATAGGTTCATGTCAGCGCGCCGGGATATGCCCCATGAAGATCTGCAAAGCTATTTTGTGGTCATTAACTACACCAAAGGTATGGTGATACTTGCGGTGAGGGAGCAGGAAGGTGTGGAGCAGATAGTGGGTATGGGGCAGTATCAAATTATTGATGACAGCCTGACGGCGGAAATTTCAATAGTGGTGCGGGATGAGTTTCAGAGCAAGGGTATCGGCACTGAGTTGCTGACGTACATCACCCAGGTGGCCCGAAAACAGGGGTTGTTGAGTTTTACAGCAGAGGTGCTGCAGGAGAATACTGCGGTGATGAAGCTTATTGAAAAGATGGGTTTCAAAGTGCAGAAAAAGCTGGAGTACGGTTTATATTCTATCAAAGTTAGGCTTTAGGAAGTTTTTTCAAATATGGCTCCCCCAAGTATCCGTTTGCTTTAAAATACCTTTTGAATAGCACTACAGCGAAAGATTATAGAATAAGCGGTGTCTTGAAACTCCTATTTTGCACATATTATCTCTTTCATTCCTTTTTATATATCACTATAAAGGATGTGCTGCAAAACTAGGGAGGTTTGTTGAAATAGGGGGCAAAGTTTGACTGCTGAGTGATGAGTTATGAATGCTGAGGGATGTGACAAAATTGCCCCGTCCCCACTGTCACATTGCCCCGTCCCCACTGTCACACTTATTTTTTTCGGCTATGTTTTTCGCGGCGGTTACGGTCCAGAATTTTTTTGCGCATACGAATGGATTCCGGTGTTACTTCTATCAACTCGTCATCTTCGATGTATTCCATGGCTTGCTCCAAGTCAAAAGTAGCCGGTGGTGTCAAACGGATATTTTCATCAGCAGTGCCGGCACGCACATTGGAAAGGTGTTTTTTCTTGCCCACATTTATCTCCAGGTCTTCCGAGCGGGAATTTTCACCGACAATCATTCCCGCGTAAACTTTATCGTTGGGGTGAATAAACAAGATTCCCCGGTTTTCTGCCTGATGGATGCCGTACGCCGTAGCTTCTCCATTTTCCGCCGCAAGCAGAACCCCGTGCTTTCTGCCGGGGATTTCTCCTTTCCAGGTATCGTATTTTTCGAATAGATGATGCATGATTCCTTCTCCCCTGGTTTCGGCAAGAAGTTCGGATCGAAACCCGATGAGACCCCGGGCCGGGATGACAAACTCCATTTTAACGCTATGATTTCTTAGCATGTTCATGCTGATCATTTCTCCGCGCCTCTGCCCTAAGTTTTCAATTAGTTTTCCGGCATAGATTTCAGGGGCAATTATAAAAAGCCGCTCGTAAGGCTCGTAAACTTTACCGTTGACATTTTTTAAAATAGGCCGGGGTCTGGATATTTGCAGTTCGTATCCTTCCCGTCGCATGTTTTCCACCAATATACCCAGGTGTAAATCCCCTCGACCGGAAACCAGAAAGGTTTCAGGTGAATCAGTTTCTTCTACCCGGAGGCTTACATTGGCTTCCGCTTCTTTGAGGAGGCGTTCCTTCAACTGGCGGGAAGTAACATATTTACCCTCCTTCCCGGCAAAGGGGCTGTCATTAATTAAAAAGTTCATTTGCACCGTAGGTTCATCTATGGAGAGCAGAGGCAGCGGTGATGGGGATGTAGGATCGCTTAACGTTTCTCCGATGTTGACGCCTTCTATACCTGCTACGGCTACAATATCACCGGCATGAGCCTGGGAGACTTCTCGATGTTCCAGGCCATGATAGGTCCAGAGTTTGTTTATTTTATGAATTTCCACGTTTCCGTCTCTTTTGCACAGGGCAACCTTTTGTCCATCATACACACAACCGTGCTGGATCCTGCCTATACCTATTCGACCCACGTAATCATTATAATCCAGGGTGTTTACCTGTAATTGTAACGCTTGGTTGGGATCCCCTTGGGGGGATGGTATCTCCCGGATAATTATATCGAATAAGGGTTGCAGGTTGGCCCCAGGTTGTTCAGAATCTAATGTAGCAGTCCCTTGCAGGGAAGAAGTATAAACTACCGGAAAGTCTAGCTGCCAGTCGGCTGCGTTCAGCTCCACGAACAGATCAAAAACTTCGTTTAACACTTCTTCGGAGCGAGTGTTAGGGCGATCAATTTTATTAATAGCCACAATTATTTTTAAGCCTACTTCCAAAGCCTTCCGCAGGACAAACTTGGTTTGAGCCATGGGACCCTCAAAAGCATCCACCAGCAGCAGGGCGCCGTCTACCATGCGCAGCACTCGCTCCACTTCACCACCGAAATCGGCGTGTCCCGGAGTGTCCACAATATTAATCTTGGTGTTGTCGTAAAAAACTGCGGTGTTCTTGGAAAGGATGGTTATACCTCGTTCCCGCTCCAGATCGTTGGAATCCATTACCCGTTCCGCTACTCGCTGTTTATGATGAAAGGTCCCCCCCTGTCGTAAAAGGCCATCAACCAAGGTGGTTTTGCCATGATCAATATGGGCTATAATAGCTATATTTTTTATTTGCAAATTTATTCCTCCGTTCTTCTATTCATACGACGCTTTATTAAAACATTTTTGGCCCGTTAATGCAATTCATAAAATGAAAATGATTTTTGTTTGGGACCAAGCAGAATTTTGATATAATTAGTTAAACACAATTATAATAATTACTTTGGTGAGAAGCTATGAAACCTTATGGACAAAAAATATTAAAAGTTATTAATGCCCTGGAAGTAATTTTTGCTGTAATTATTATAGTGGCGGTTTTAATTCATGGAATTGGTCTCTTTATAGATACTTATGTGGATATTACAGAAGGTACCTTTATTTTCCTGGAAAGGTTCATCTCCGATATCCTTTTACTGGTTATAGGGCTGGAATTAGCCATTGTCCTAATTAAGCACACCCCGGAAAGTGTCCTGCAGGTAATGATCTTTGCGGTAGCTCGCAAAACTTTAATTTACACTGATGATGCTTTTGAAATTACCCTGGGGGTTATTGCACTTGCAGGGTTGTTTGCTATCAAGAAATATCTTTGCGATTCCAGCACAACTAGCAATGATAAATTCTAAAAAAGCTATTTATTCCTAACTACTTTCTATTAGAATACTAACGGAGCACCATCTCAATTGCACTTTGTTTGCAGTGTTCCGCGCATTTGCCGCATCCAAAGCATCGATCAATAGAAAGGATGTCGCTGAAAGTGTTTTCGCCTTTTTTAATGAGTGTGCGGGCTTCGAAAGGGCAGACCGCCAATGAAAGGCATTCTCCACACCCCTGGCAAAGACCTTTTCGGCTTCGTGCGACGTATTTGCCCTGTCGGATGTTTTTCAGTTTGTAATTACCGACTTCACGGTTTGCGATAAAGGGGATGCAGGTTTTGGGAGAACAATTGCATATAGCCGATTCTCCCTTATATAAAAGGAAAACATTTGGAACGAGGCCCATATCAAGCAGCTTTTTTTCATGTTCAATGAGTTCTTCTTTGGTGATGTAACGGAAAGTGGGAACCTTCTGCTCATAAAATCTGGAGGCAGAACCGATCTGCACGTCGGTTTCAAGCAATGTGTTACAGCTAAAGGAGGTTTCTCCCGGCAGAGTTCCGTCGGGATCACCTTCCACCTGGGTTAGTTCTTTGCAGGGGCAATTTCCCAAAGTTATTTTAAAGTCTTCAGGCAGTGATTCAATAAATTCAAAAAGTTCATCGCGGGTAACAATTACGTTAAAGGTCAGAAGTTTGTCTACAAGCCGGGCGATAATCCTAGAGAGCCGCTCTCCGGTTTTGTTTTGCGGCATTTTATTTGTAAGGTTTAAAATGAGTTCCATGATTTTCTTTTCATTGGGCGCATAATACCACATGATAAGCGTGCGAAGCAGACTTCTTTGCCTCGCATCTCTGTATACAGGATTATTTCTTACCCAGTCATTGTTCATAATTGACCTCATTAAATAATAAAATGTTCATAAGAAGTCCTTATGGTGGACTAATATTAGCATAATATTAAGATGCAGGTCAAGTAACTGACTGCCGAAATGTGACCGAATGCCGGCATCCTTAGTTAGTTTTCCCTGTAAGATTCCCGCTATCTGATTAAGTAGATGAAAAATATCCGGTTTAGGTTTGACGGATTTATTTCAAAAAATTATAGTGGTGCCAGCTTTATTAAGAAGCTGATTGCGGCAAAGGTATAAGTGCTTAAAAGTATAGAAAAGTTTATTTTCTTTTATGTGTATACGTGGAATGTGGCGCCCGGCTCCGAGGTGTTATGGTTAGTTTGGTTTTATGTTTCCGGACGTGCTGTATAATATTGCGCTATATAAGTAACTATGAATATAATAGTGATGCGTGCACATTAATAAGGCAAGGGGACGGTTCCTTTGCCTTTAAGGCAAGGGGACGGTTCTTTTGCCTTTAAAATAGTATTGCGTGCATATAACTTATAATTTGTTTAGAAAGGAGGGGTTGAGTTATGGATGCCTGCGAACATACTACTGTGGACATGAAGAAAGAATGCAACTGCACTTATGAGGGATGCCCTCGCAAAGGTATATGCTGTGAGTGTCTGCATTACCACCGGAGAATGAACCAGTTGCCGGCATGTTTCTTTGATGATAAAGCCGAAAAAACATATGACCGGTCCATACGGCATTTTGTGTCGTTGTATCAAAACCGCTAGGACTAGGGGAGATTCTTGAAATTTTATTCTAGCCAATTAACAAGGTGCCAACAATGGC
>PUKQ01000004.1 GCA_003550565.1 Syntrophomonadaceae bacterium | reverse complement strand
CTGCGGCAGTACTACTTTAAGGAGGATAAGGCGTATTACAGGCTATATTTCTACAGAAGATCGCTTTAACGGAGAGAAGTTGTCCGAGTTAAAGGATAGAAAACCGCATATTGAGTAACACTGTGTGTTAACTTGACACTGTGTGTTAACTTGTTAACTTATTCAAGCTTAAGAACACTGTGAGGAGGAAATATGAAAATAAGGGTGGCCGGTGTTAAAAAAGAAAGTTTAATAGACGGCCCGGGGATTTCTTTTGTTATTTTTACCCAGGGATGTTACCGGGAATGTCCCGAATGCCATAATCCCGATGCCCGCCCTTTAGAGGGCGGAATGGACTTTACTTTGGAAGAACTTAAAGAGGAGATCGATACTTCCAAATATGTAGATACCCTTGTTTTTAGCGGTGGGGAGCCTTTTTTGCAGGCAGAAGTGCTTGCCCGGTTGGGTAAATGGGCTCAACAGCGAGGGCTAAAGGTCGTAACTTACAGCGGTTATACTTTTGAATATTTACTTGATAAATCGAACGAACACGGGACATATCGTAAATTGTTGGAAGTAAGCAATATATTGATAGATGGTGCATATGTTTCCGAGGAAAGAGATTTAATGCTTGCTTTTAGAGGGTCAAAGAACCAGAGGATTATTGATGTTAAAGATTCTTTGCAAAGGGAAGAGGCGGTAATTATGGAGGATTATGGCTAAAGACGCCGGTGAAGTAATTATGCCGGGAACTTAATTTGTTGTTCGGGTGAAGAGAGGGAGTTGATCATATAAAAGGCTTTAGTTGGGGGATAAAGGGCCATATACACTATTTAGAGCCAACCCTCATCACGCGGGATAAAACAATCCGCGCCGGTTTTTCAACGCGCTGCGGCGGGGTAAGTGATAACCCTTATCATTCACTTAATATGGCATACCACACAGGTGATCGGCCTGCCAGTGTATGGGAAAATAGGAAAAGATTTCTTTCAATATGGGGGCTGATTCCGGAACAAATAATCGCGGGAAAACAAATCCATGGCATAGGAGTTCATCCGGTTGATTCATTAGATTTAGGGAGGGGAAGTCGACAGGGAACTGCTATTCCTGATTGTGATGCCCTGATATCAAAGAGCAGTGATGTGGTGCTGGCAGCTTTCTCTGCCGATTGTTTGCTGGTATACCTGGCAGATGTATACCGCGGGGCCATAGCGATAATTCATGCCGGGTGGAAAGGGCTACTGAAAGAAATAATCGGAGAAGTAATAGAAGCTTTTACAAGAGAGCTTGGAGGAAAGCCGAAAAGCACTTTGGCGGCCATCAGCCCGGGTATTTGTTTTGATTGTTTTGAAATCGGCGAAGATGTGGCTGCCGCTTTTAGGAATAAAGGCTGGAGTAAGTTTTTAAGCCCGCAAAATAATTATTCCCACCACAGATATTTATTGAATTTAGAAGAAGTTTGCCGGCTTCAATTAGAAAATGCGGGGTTATTTCAAAGCAATATACAGGTTTCGGGATACTGTACCCGTTGCTACCCGGATTATTTTTATTCTCACCGGCGGGATGGAGAAAAAACCGGCAGGATGATGGGTTTTATTAGTTTAAAAGGGTAATATGTGGTGATGATCTATGGCTCGTTCCAATAAAGAAGGCTTCAAGGTTATAAGCGGCGAGGGTAAAGATAAACTTTCTGCGCGGGAAAAACTTTTGTCGTTAATCGTTTTGGGTGTTTTTGCTTTTATTTTAATCCAGTTAGCTTCTCATTGGATAAGTTCATGGTTACATATCAGCAGGGTTCAATTGGAGGTAGCTGAAGAAGCTAATATTGATTTTGTAGAGAGTGGTCACGGAATTATTACGCGGCATGAAAAAGTAGTATCTTCACCAAGGAGTGGTTATGTACTGGGAAAAGTATCTGAAGGGGAACGGGTGCCGGTTAAAGGGGAAGTGGTAAAATTATTACCGGATTATCCGAAACATGAACTTGAGGAAGAGGCCGAGGAGATTCAAACGTGGTGGCAGTACTTATATGATATAATAAAAGGATGGATTTCGGATGAAGAGGGAACGGAAATAGATGAAAATGGCAACGGCAAGGAGGAATTAGACGATACGGATGAAATGGATATAGGTGAATATATTTCTTTATATGCCCCCCGCTCGGGAATTATTTCTTACCATATTGATGGTTGGGAAGAAACCGTATTTCCGGGACATCCTTATGAATTGTTGGATGAACCTGTTAATTGGGAAAGGGAGGAGGGCCTGAGGCAAAAAGACTATTTGCGGGAAGGAGAAGTTGCTTTTAAGATTGTAGATAACAGCGAATGGTTTTACACTATGGAATTAGATGCGGAAAAAGGGAGAGCCATGAGAGATCAGGAGAATGTGGAAATCACTTTTTCTTTTTCCCCGGAGCTTGAAGTAGAGGCGGAGTTAGTGGATATGGAGCAAGGGGAAGAAGAGAATAGATTTTTTATAACATATAGAATTACCCGCCAGTTACCGGGGTTTAGCCGTTACAGGTGGGTGGATGCCGATATATACTATAAATCTTATCGAGGCGTTGAAGTAACGCCTGATGCTGTTATTGAACATGAAGGAGAAGAGGGAGTTTTCCTGGAAGAAAGGGGCGTTGCTGTTTTTTCGCCGGTGAAGGTGATTTATGAGGGGGAAAATAGTAGCCTTGTAGAAGGAATTGCTCCTCAGAGCATGGTAGTTTCTCGTCCCGAAGCTGTGGAAGAGGGGCAGAAGATAAGGTAATAATGGCGTATAAGGGGGGAGAAAGTTGCCGGCTTTGGAAGGAAATTATAAGGCCGTGCGAGATAGAATTAAGGAAGCGGCAAACAGAAGCGGTCGTGATCCGCGGGAAGTTAAAATAATAGCAGTTTCAAAAAACGTTTCTCCCGAATCAATACTGGCAGCGAAAAAGCTGGGGCTAAACGATTTCGGCGAGAACAGGCTTCAAGAAGCTTTGCCCAAAATAACCGCTCTTCCCGCGGATATTAAGTGGCATTTTGTGGGACACCTGCAAACAAATAAAGTTCGGGATGTTCTTGATCGTTTTAGCATGGTCCATTCACTGGATAGGATGAGCCTGGCGCAAGCTTTGGAAAAAGAGTCCCGGAAAAAGGACACCGTTATGCCTGTGCTGGTCCAGATTAATGCTTCGGGGGAAGCAAGCAAATACGGCCTTGCGCCCGAAGAGCTGGAAGATTTTTTGGAAGAAGTGAAAGATTTTAGCGGCATTAAAGTAAGGGGATTGATGACTATGGCTCCTTTAGTGGATAACCCCGAAGAAACCCGCCCCGTGTTTGCCAGGCTCAGAAATTTGAAAGAACAGATTAATATTCCCTCCCTGAAATTGGATTATCTTTCCATGGGTATGACCAATGATTATCAAATTGCCGTAGAGGAAGGGGCGAATTTGGTCCGTATTGGCACGGCTATTTTCGGTTAAACCGGTAAAAGTGTTAAAATAATGAGGAGGTGTCTATTTATTTTAGTCAGAGAGGTCCTTTTGGTTTTAATTAACGTTTACATCATCATTCTTTTCGGGAGGATAATATTTTCTTTTGTCCGGGCAGGACTCGGCCATAATCGAAACCAGGTAGTGGATAATATACAGTTGTTTTTATGGACGATGACAGAACCTTTGTTAAGGCCCGTACGGGAATTAATTCCTGCTTTGCGAATGGGTGGGGGAGGAATAGATTTTTCTCCCATTGTGGTCTTAATTATATTACGTTTGTTGCAGCGGATTATTATTAGCTTTGTTAATTTCTAAGTATATAATTAGATATCTTATATAACTGGTCTGTATAATGAGGGGCGATTTAACAAGGCAAGGGCAAAGGCAAGGGGACGGTTCTGTTGCCTTGCGGCCTTCGCTTTGCTACGGGATGCTCGAACCGTCCATGTGCCTTGAGGCAACAGAACCGTCCCCTTGCCTTGCTTAAAAAGGGGTGTTTATATGGAAATAGATAAATGTGGGGCCAATTCAAAAGAAATTAAAGGTACGGTAGCTTCCCTGCGCCTTGACGCGGTGCTGGGGTTGGGGTTTGGTATTTCCCGCGGGAAAGCTGTCAACACTATTAAAGCCGGAGATGTAGAAGTAAACGGCGAAAAGAAAATAAATCCCTCCATAAAGTTAAAAGAAAAAGATGTAATCGTTTTAAGAGAAAGATCAACTATAGAAGTAACTTCAGTGGAAGGAAAAACACGCAGAGGAAGGCAGTCTATAGTTTTAAAAAAAATTAGCTAAATAATAGGAGGACGAAGTAATTATTTGTCGAATAGTAAGTATGATAATTAAGAAGGGGTGATTTTATGAATCAGTCGTCAACGGGAATACAAAATAAAGAATTTACGCGTTCTTTCCGAGGTTATAATATTATTGAAGTGGATAAGTTTTTGGAAAAAGTAGCTAATAATTATGAGGATTTATTGGAGGAGAATAAGGAGTTACGGGATAACTTAAATGAATTAAGGGAGCAGTATAATCAACTGCACCAAATGGAACAAGATGCCCAGATATCTATTCAAAAATCGCGGGAAGATGCAGAAAAAGCGAAAACTGAAGCTCAGCAGGAAATAAAAAAGGTTAAAGAAGAAGCAGAAAAAAGCATAAACAATTTAAAACAAGATTATGAAAAGTTGCAGCAGGAAAACGAACAGTTACAGGACCAGGTGAGCCGGTTAGCGGAGAAGAGCAAGCATTATGAAAAAATGGAAAACACAGTCCAAAATGCTATTTTAGTTGCTCAAGAAGCTGCGGAAGAAGTTAAGCAAAATGCTCACAAAGAAGCCAAAATAATCCAGAAAGAAGCTGAACAAAAGGCGCAGAATGTTATTGATAATGCGCGTTATCAGGCCAGTCGGATTTTAGCCGAGAATGAAAGCCTGCATAAGCAGATGCAGATTTTTAAAATGCGCTTTCGCTCTTTTATTGAAGCCCAACTTTCTTCCCTGGAAATGGAAGATTGGTCTGAAGCGCTCCCCGGTGTAGAAGACTACAATTATGATCAAATAGGCGGGGAAGAAAAAGCAACGGGAGAGGAAACTATGGGAGGAACTATGGAAGAAAATATGGAATAGGAATAAAAGCAAATATACATAAAATAAGCAAATATTTTTTAGGAATTTCTTCAAATACTACATAAACATATCATAAAGATTATGAACAGGTCAGTAGGTGGCAGGTAGGCTTTTGCAGAGAAACGGGG
>PUKQ01000094.1 GCA_003550565.1 Syntrophomonadaceae bacterium | reverse complement strand
TTTCTTCATGCAACTCTTTAAAAGACTCAGAGCGAGATTTTATTTTTTCTTTATTCTCATTTTCATTACGAACTAAACCCAAAACGTAAGCACAGTTATCGCACATGAAATTAGGTGGCGGCTTTTGCCCAGATCGTTTTCCATGCTGTTCAGGAACAACCATTGCTTTTGATACCATATTTCTGCCGCTGGTATCCCGCAAGTCAATAATGTTTAGTAGTTTACCATCACCAGAAATTGTTAGACAATGAGAAACATTCGCAATGCTATAGCCCGGCTCTGGCACCACAGATTCTTTTTCCCTAAGTAACGTTTGATAATATCGGTATAACGCATTAATTATCAACTTACTGTCACTCCCCCCTCCATCCGCGGTACCTCAACCGTACCTTTGTTCATAACGCCACGGAAAAAACGTGGAATCATTTCATTGTTATAATCAACATCCAGCAACATCCAGCCTAAGTCTTTTTCTTCTTCAGTAATTTCCGAAATTGGTAAAGGTTCATTTTCTTCTACAAGTCTGAATTTAGCCGGAAACTCTCTACAACCTAAGTAAGGCTGTTGAAAACACTGCCCCTGCCTGGACCGCCTGGTAATAATGGCGAAATGTTTGTCCGGAGTGTCCTCATCCTGCGCTTCATCAGTCATTTCAAAATGTGCTTCAATTATATAATCCACATCCCGCAAAATTAAGGAAGCCCTCTGTTGTCGTTCTTCTGCCGGATACTGACATAATACCACCGGCTCGCCTTTCATAGCCTTTTTTACATTACCGGCTGGAATTTTGTTGTTCACTTCATTGCGCCGCACATTTTCAAAGCGGATTTCATTAAGAACATGGATTCTATCCACTATCCACTTGATTGCTGGTTTCCAATGAATAGCCTCCAATATACCCCTGGCTGCTGACGGCGTTATCACATCGTAACTGACCCTTTCCACCTTCATTTCCGGTCTGGTAAAACAGGCATACTCTCCCCACACTCTAATACGAACTCCGTAACTCACACACTTCCCTCCTTTCCCATGTTAAATAATCAGGTTATCATTAAAATACATGCTTTCCGTAAAAGGCTTTAACCCAATTTCTTTTGAATAATGCTTATCATACATCTCCTCCTTTAACACATAAAATCTGCCGGCTACTTCCTCCAGGGCTTCTACTTCAATTAAATCCTTAAATTCTTGATCATAAACTTCTACACCATATTTCTGCAGTTTCCTGACGTATCCTCCGGGAAAATGGCTATACTCAACATCTGCTAAAATAGTCCGGCAATCCTCATCCCAAGGAATTATTACAGTACTGGTAAATTCATTGATAAGTTTAAAGCTCTCCGCTATAGTCCTAAATGGAAACTGCAAAGCTCTCTCCTGCTCTTTTATTTTGGGAATTACCCCCTCCTTATCCAGTTTTTCGTCTTCAATTTCATACAATGCTGAAAAATAACTTTCTACCTCTGTAGGCTTTAAAGGATCATGTGTGCGTTCCAGCGCAGTTTTGCCCAACTCCGCTGTTCTTTTCAGCCATCCCTTGGGCATACCGTGGTTTTCCGGATAAAACACATAAGCAACTCCCATATTAAGCTTTCCTTCCCTGTTGCATCTACCAGCAGCTTGTGCCACAGAATCAATTCCCGCCATACTCCGATAAACAACGGGAAAATCTACATCCACACCGGCTTCAATTAACTGGGTAGAAATCACTCGACAAGGCAAATTATCCTCAAGCCTTTGTTTTATGACTTTTAACACCTCTGTCCTATGAGCGGCACACATTCTGGTGCTCAAATGAAAACAATCTTCCCCGCAACATTTCTCCTTCAATTGCTCAAATATAAGACGGGCATGTTTTTTGGAATTGACAATACAGAGGGCCTGATTGTTTTTTCTCAGCATATCCACCAGTTCTTCGTCAGATATATCGCCAATATTTTCGACTTTCACCCTTTTAAAATTCTGGTATAAATCTTCAGGTTCATCAACAATTTCTATTGGCTCAACGCCTTCTGGCAACAATTTTTGAATTGCCGGTTGAGTGGCAGTACAAAGAACAACAGTAGAATTAAAATTTAAGGTTAATTCCGACAAAGCACTAAGACAGGGTTTCAAAAAACCAGTGGGAATCATCTGGGCTTCATCGACGATAATCACACTATTGGTAACATTATGCAATTTACGACATTTAGAACTGCGGGATGCATATAAAGATTCGAAAAACTGAACATTAGTGGTAACTATAAGAGGCATTTCCCAGTTTTCTGCTGACAGTTTTAACTTATCCTCCAATTTCCCAGCAAACTCACCCTGGGCTTCCCACTTACTTTCACCGGGAAAAGCAAAGTTACTGTGATGCTCCAGAACATATTCTTCTCCCAAAATATCTTTAAACACCTTGGCATTTTGTTCAATAATACTTGTATAGGGTATTACATAAATAATTCTGTCTTTACCATGTTTTACTGCATGTCTAAGAGCAAAACTGAGAGAAGAAAGCGTTTTTCCTCCACCAGTAGGAACTGTAAGGGTAAACAAACCGGGGTTATGTAAAGATTTTTGGCGGCAACTATCCAAAATTTCTTTTCTTTTATGGTTTATATGTGTATCTTGAGACTTTGCGCAAATTATATCAATTGAATCATCCAAAACTTTGTTCAACGTTTTTAAAGAGTAATCTTTTTCCCGTAAAGCCGATTTAGAAACATCTAATGCCTTCTCTGTATCCAAAAAATCAGCATCAACCAGGCAAGAATACAAAAATCTTATTAAAAAATGCACTGTAAATCCTTCCCCATTTATAGTTGATAGCTTCGGAAAAGATTGCTCACTTATTGAAGGTATATCTATTTCTTCCTCAAATGCGCTATAATTACATAATTTTTTGTTAAGCCTTGATGCTAATGCTGAATCATCCGCCTCACTGCCCCAATCAGGTATCCCACTGTGATGACCAGATACAATATAGGCGATTAATCTCCCCAGTGACTTAAAATTTTTTTCAGCTACCACAGCCCCAGCTGTGGAATGATCTACCTTTCCACCTTTTCCCTCTAAGCGCCTTTGAAATTCCGGAGCATACTTACCTGCGTCATGCAAAATCCCCGCCAGATAAGCAATTTTTTCTGAATTAAATTTTGATGCATTTTTTGATGCAATAGATGCTGTTTCTTGTAAATGATCTTTTAATAAATGCCATTTATCTTTATCTTTATCTTTTATAGAATGGGCATAAAAAACCACTGTTTTAACAAACTCCTTTTCAATCATAAGTCAATTTCTTAATAAATACCCCCATACCAATCTACCTTCAACTTTCTCTTTATCTCACCCTTGAAAAATGAACTCTAAATTAAGCAACCTTTCTTTGATTTCTGCATTCTTACAGCGTTATATATCTAATGGAAGAATGATGGTGGATATGGTTATAAATTTGCCACACCACCTTTTTTTAAAAAAGCCAATCCCAGCTTTCTACCCTTTAAGTTAAGATTTCTTCCTGATTGGCTCACATTCCCGCCTTACATGCTCTTAGAGCAAATCTATGTTTCATTCTTAGACTTTCCAACTTAGTATATATCTTAACAAAATCCAAAAGAACAAGGCACCTCTTATATGACAAAATTCGTCAGGTTTTTTTAGGGAAAAGTAGTTGATTTCCTGCAGCAACTAAACTATAATATCTCTTTAAATGTTTCGGGCGTATCATAGAAGGTACAATTTGCCCGCTATCGGGAACAATAAATGCCCTATTTTTTCTCTCTTTTGTAGCATCCATTAAAGTGCCATTTTCACGGACCTGTTGAATCATTCTTTTTAAGGGGGCTGATTAAGGGCTTATGTTAGCAATAATCCTGTTTACAGTAACAGTATTACCGAGCCTATGTATTTCAACTGTCCTGTATTCATTTATCCCCTTTTCTGTTTGACACTTTACAAATAGCATTTCTGTGTAGCTGGCTTTTAGCCCGGCCAACATGCGCCGTGCCCCCAAAACGTTTGATTAAAGAGATATTGAAACAACAATGGTAATATTTATTAGCTTTTTTTTACTGGAGTTATTTTGGTATTTACTGTATATATTCTTCAGGTGGATAATAAATCCTGCAATGGCTCTAAGGGTTATAGCAGATAGTTAATTGCGATATGCTTTATTAAAGAAGCTTTGAATAAGTATTCCGCTGGTGAAATCCATAACTTGTGCCGTTTTTTATAAATCAATTTTTCCGGAAATAATCGATCATCTTTAAGACATTATTAGCATTACAGGATTTAAATGCTCCGGAAAGATAAAGATATTTTTCAGATTAGTAAATCGGAACAAAACTTTTCAACCGGCAATTCGGACAGTATTATTACACCTGCGTTAACAAAAACCGGGTTGCCTCCTCATCCACCCACAGAAGAGGCCCAACCGCAACAGTAACTGCTAAGACAAAACCCCATTTGCTTATTTAACTGTCTTCTGGCATACTAACGAAAACGGTAGTCGCTCTAAAAATTTTAGCCATACTTTTAAAACAACATATCCGGAATAAATAAAGACTAAGAGATAACCAATTGAGTAATTTTTTTATGCAAGAATAGAGGCCCTATCTACCGCCGGTAATTATTAAAACTTGAAAAAAATTATACTGGAGTTGATTAATTTGGATCATAATAAAGAGCAGATCAAGGAAACCATAAGGGAACAACAACAGTTTTTTGAACAAGGTAAAACTAAGGATATTTCTTTTAGAATTAACCAATTAAAAAAGCTGCAAAAACTTATAACGGAAAATGAGGATAGTATTTTAGAAGCTTTAAAGAGTGATATGGGGAAAGCCTATCAGGAAGGCTATCTCACAGAATTAGTTCCCGTTTTGGAGGAAATAAAACATTCCTTAAACCACATCCGTTCATGGAGCAAAACCCAAAAGGTTAAAACCTCATTATTGCAAGGTTTTGCCCAAAATTACATTTTACCTGAACCTTACGGAACTGTATTAATCATGGGGCCGTGGAACTACCCGTTTCACCTTATTTTTGCCCCCCTGGTAGGGGCTATTGCCGCCGGCAACTGTGCAGTAGTTAAACCCTCGGAGTTTACCCCCCATACAAGTTCTTTAATTAAAGAGCTTGGGGAAAAGTACTTCCCAGCCAATTTTATCTCTGTAATTGAGGGCGAGAAAGAGACAAGTCAATTTCTGCTGGAGGAAAATTTTGATTATATCTTTTTTACGGGAAGCACC
>PUKQ01000045.1 GCA_003550565.1 Syntrophomonadaceae bacterium | reverse complement strand
GGCATATACCCCACCGCTTAGTGCATCGGGAAACTCTAAACCAGTGGCCAGGGTAGCTTCCTCAGGCGCAGAAACATATCTATTTGCTATTTCCACAGCAGTTTCCCAGCGGTTGGCTCCGTAAACTCTTCTGGTGGCGCCGGCTTCCTCTTTCACGTTTTGGCTTACCGCAGCCTCGCCGCCGATAACATTTATCCTTTTTATGCTGTCTTCATTTTCTGTAAGATAATTAGCAGTACTTTCACTCAACTCAGTCGGACGGGTAATCAGAATGGGAGCGCCTTTCATTGCCGCCGGTCCGGATACAGCCACTGCATCTGCAAATTCCAAACCCGTAGTGAGGAAGGTTTCTTCGGGAGAAGTTGTTAGTTCTTCTGCTATAGCTATAGCTGTTTCAAAACGTGTATCTCCTTTCAATCGTTTTACTTCATAACCTTTTTCTACCAGATCATCTTTAACATTTCTGGAAACAGCCGCTTCCCCGCCTAAAACGTAAACAGTGTCTCCTTCCGTCAGAAGGCGCCCGATTTCACTGGCAGTTTCCACGGGTAAATTATCCGAACGGGTCAATAGTAGCGGTCCTCCTTTTTCATGAGCCAGAGGAACACCGGCTAAAGCATCGGGAAAATCATCGCCACGCGCCAGGACCACAGTATTTGCTCTTTCATCAAATGTTTCTCTGCTAATCTCCACAGCAGTATCGTAACGTCCCTCTCCGAAAATACGATTTGCTTCTATACCGATTTCAAAATCTAATTCGATTTCATAAACTCCATCTTCATTCGGAAATACAGAAACAGGTATTTCAGAACGGATGTTTAATGCAGGACGAACCCCGGCATTACCTCTATCGGCCATGTTAAAAACAAATCCTCCTCCTGAATCAACACAGCTAACATAAGAAGGGCCATCAGAGAAGGGGGAGCGACTCCAGTACCTTCGGGTTCCTAATCTTGGAAGTTCTGAAATCCGATAATCATCGCTAACACCATCAAAATAAGGGTAAACACTACCTACTGAATGAGTATGACGATGATAAATATCACCAAGTTCTGTGGTAGAAGGAACAAATACCCTGTCTTGAGTACTGTATGAACTGCCTTCATAATCTTTATTGGGTAAATTTATAGGAATAACGGCACTCTGAAAAGTATTCGAAAAAGCGTCATAAAAACCTTCGCCGTCATGGATACCGGTGCTGTTCAACCAGGGACGTATGCCATAATTAGCTGTATGGTGGGTACCACTTTCTCCCCAATGATTGTGACCATCCCTGTGGACATGGGAACTATCATCAAAAACATGCATCCCGATAAGTTCTTCGGAAACAAGGGTAACTCCGCCTTCGCCGTAATGATCTTTAGCTACCACAATCCATGTGACAGGCCTGGTAACATCCCCGGTATTATAGGTATAATATGTGCCGGTGCGGTATTCCCATTCCCATGAATTATCCACAACTTTATCGCCGATCTCCAGGTCTGATAATTTCTTATGTTCTCTTTGTTCAAAATTTGCTACCAGCACTCGATCTTCTAATATTTCAAAAACATACTCTTTGTTAGCGCTTACTTCTCTTCCGTTTTCGGTCCAATTGACAAAATAATATCCCTCATTTGAAGTGGCGGTAACTGTTACTTCTTCACCCTCGTCGTAAGTTCCCACACCTTCTACATCACCACCTTCTTCAGGTGAGGCAGAAAGGTCTACTTCATATTCCGGATCAGGTTCAGGCTCGGGTTCGTAATCCGGATCTTCCTCAAAATTAGCTGTCAGGCTCCGATTTTCTTCTATTTGGAAAGTATAAGCTTTATCAGTAGTTACTTCATCGCCGTCTTCGGTCCAATTAACAAATAAAAACCCTTCATTAGGGGTGGCCGTAATTGTTATTTCGTCACCTTCTTCGTATGTGCCGGCGCCTTCCACGTTACCGCCTTCTTCAGGTGAGGCGGATAACTCTACCTCATATCGAGGATCGGGATCCGGATCTTCCTCAAAATTAGCTGTCAGGTTTCGGTTATCTTCTATTCGGAACGTATAGGCTTCATCGGTGCTTATTTCGTCACCGTCTTCAGTCCAATTAACGAATAAATATCCCAGGTTTGAGACCGCAGTGACAGTTACTTCCTCCCCCTCTTCGTATGTGCCGGCGCCTTCCACGTTACCGCCTTCTTCAGGTGATGCGGTTAATTCCACCTCATATTCTCTCGATTCAAAATTAGCCACCAATTCCCGATCGTTTTCTACTTCAAAAGTATATTCTTCATCGGTGCTTACTTCGTCACCGTCTTCGGTCCAATTGACGAAATAATATCCTTCGTTTGCAGTGGCGGTAACAGTTACTTCTTCTCCATACTCATAGGTTCCAGTACCTTCAACTTCTCCACCCTCTTCGGGATCGGCATAAACGTTTACATTCCGGGTAGGTAATTTTACTGTAACCATCCACTCCCTTGTAATTTCTTCAAACTCATCATGAATCTCATATATCAGCGGATCGGTAAAATCATTTGCAGTTTCACCGCTTTCCTGTGGCTCTCCATCTACTTCTGCAACGGCACCTTCGGAAAGTTCAAATTCGGCTACTAACTCTGTTAATTCGGTACCCGAAGGAACTTCCACATAAACATTATTTTGAGCAAAATTTATGTTCGCAGGTTCAAGCTCTTCCACATCCTTAAAATTAAAGTCTAATATACCCGGTAAAAATCTTTTGAAGTTTGGATAATGATAATCGGGAGAAAATTCCCATATATCTTCATCCCAGTTTATATATATTTCACTTGAAGGTGTGCCGGTTTGCATTTCCTCCGTGGTTTTCGGGTCGCCTTTTCCTGTATCGCTCTGGCCGGTTTTTTCTTGATCATAATAACTATCATATACGGTATCATCGTTATTACCAACTAATCCTCCTATAGAACTACCGGCCCCGGTCACTTCACCGATGGCATAGTTGTATACTACCAGCTCCTCGTTATGTCCTACCAACCCCCCTATCTTACTATCGCCGGAAACATCTCCTTTGGCATAACAATTTTCCACAATGGAGTTTTCGTCAACGTGCCCGATTAATCCCCCTACACTGTTGTTTCCAATGACAGCTCCCTTGGCGCAGCTTTTTGTAATAGAATCGCTGCTGCGTCCAACCAGACCCCCAATATAGTCACCGCTGCTGGTAACTTTTCCTATTGCATAACTTTCAGTAACAGTCCCTCCTCTGCTTTCCCCGATAAGACCGCCTGCAAAATTGTCGTCGCTTTTAACATCCCCGGTAGCATAACAATCCGTAATAGATTTACTGTAACTACGCCCTATTAAACCGCCGGTATAAAAACCATCACATGTAACTTTTCCTGAGGCAAAACTGTCTTTAATTGAGCCAAACCTACTTCTTCCGAGCAATCCGCCTGCGTTGCCTTGATGGCGTCCCGCATCTTTTCTGGCAATATCGCCCAAAGCATAACTGTTTTCGATGGTATTATTAAAAGTATACCCAATGAGGCCGCCTATATTATCACCATACCCGGTTACATCTCCCTCAGTAAAACTGTCTATAATATTTTCCCCTTCACTATACCCAATGAGGCCGCCTACATTTTCATTTTTACCGGTGACGTCTGCTTTAACATAACTATCTGAAATACTTCCCCCTTCACTATAACCAATCAATCCACCCACATTCTCAGATTCTCCGGTAACCTCCCCTGTGGTAAAACTGTTAATTATATTCGCTCCGTCAGAATATCCGGAGATTCCTCCTACATAACTTTTCCCAAGGATGTTTACACTTTCCAGGCCCATATTTGATAGCTCTGAGCTATCGCCAAGGTACCCGAATAAACCGGCATAGTTTAAATCCGGACTTTCTATGTAAAGATTAGAAATTTTATAGCCTGCACCATCATAAGCACCCTCGAAAGGATAAATTCTACTTCCCACAGGCTCCCAAGAATCTCCTTCAAGGTAATCCTCTAAGTTAATGTCAGCGATTTGTTCAAAATGAGCATCTAAATATTCCCTAACGTTATCAAGATGTTCGGCTGTTTCCACTAAGTAAGGATCAGCTTCCGTGCCCGCCCCCCCTGCAAACTCATTTTCCTCTTCTTCCTCTAATGCCCCTCCGGCCGGCATCACCGGCATTGCGAGTGAAAAAACAAACACCATTAAAATAGCTAAGCTTATTATTACTTTCAAATTACCTCTCAGATACATTTTAAACCTCCTAAACAAATATTTTCAGGAATAATGTTACCTTACTAAAAAGGAAAATCAAATATAACAACAGTTATTTTTTTATTGCTCTCTAGTATAATTCTTACTATAATTTCACCACCATTTTACTTAATTGACAGTTTTAAAAATATTTAGACTCTACTTTATTTCATATTCTATCACAGCTGACATTTTTCCTCCATAATAAACTTAAATAGCAACATATACAATTGCTTTACCCCATAGAAATAAATTAACCCAAACTAATATAATTTAGTTGATGATGATTAAATAAAGTTGAATTTATTAAAAATTGGAAAAATGCTTTTAATTGACTTGGATGCAAAAACTGGATTATTATAGTTTATGGCTTATTCAATTATGAAAAACATGTAAAACAAATATTAAATTTGCAAGGTTCTTAAAAAACCGCATATAAACATAATGAAAAGAAATATCCTAATAACTTCTAATTTGGATAACTGATGTATGGCAAGAAATATATATGAAAGGGCTGTCTAAAATGAAAATACTAATTATTATTCAAGGGAAATATGGTAATCGGATAGTAGAACATATAAAAAGCAGGGCTCCTGAAGATTGGGAAATTAACTCCTGGAAACTTCCCAATATTAGCGAGCCCATTGTGGAGGAGCCTGATAATTACTTGCCGGTAGAACTTCCCGAGGCAGATTTAATATTGCATCTGGGCGAACAGGCTCAAGCTGCTCAACTGATCCCTGATATGGTAAAAGGTACGGGCGCGCAAGGAGTCGTAGCCTCTATTGATAACTCCGGTTGGATTCCCCAAGGTTTGCGTGTCCAATTGCGGCGGGAACTTGCTCGAAAAGGAGTAACGATTGTATTCCCGGAACCTTTATGTTCTTTGGATGAAGAAAAAGTTGGCTTTTATAAATCCACTCAGGAACCTTATACCAGTGAAGTAATCAAAGAGTTTGCCCGTCATTTCGGGTTTCCTTCCCTGGAGGTGGAAATAGACGAACAGGGCTTCATTAAAAATGCTATTGCCAGGAGAGGTTCTCCTTGTGGTTCCACTATTTATACCTTAAACAGGATCATTGGAT
>PUKQ01000056.1 GCA_003550565.1 Syntrophomonadaceae bacterium | reverse complement strand
TTTTATGTTTTCCGGCGCTTCAAAATGCACGTCATCTTCAAAACTGTTAAACTCGTTACCTTCAAAAGCCCTAATTCCTATCACTTCCACGCTCTCGGGGATGGTGATTTCGGTGAGGGCATTTTCTGAAAAAGCCCCCCATCCTATTTCTACCACGCTGTTGGGGATGGTGACTTCGGTGAGAGCGTTGGATGAAAAAGCATTAGTTCCTACTACTTCCAGGTTCTCAAATTTGCTCAGAAAATCCTTGTCTTCTATAAAGCCTTCACCGTAATTATTAAAACCTGCCAGGCTTTTTATGTTTTCCGGCGCTTCAAAATGTACGTCATCTTCAAATTTATTAAAGATGTTGAATCGGAAAGCCTCAAATCCTATTACTTCTACACTATCAGGGATGGTTACTTCTTCCAAGCCTTTTCCTCTAAAAGACTTTTCATCTAATTTAATCACCGGAAAACCTTCTATTTCACCCGGTATTTCTATCTTGTTATCATCCCCCGTATACTCGCGAATAATTGCCCCGTCACGGGTTAAATTATACTTGTAATCCTCTACATCACTTACCGTAACTCCTTCCTTCTCACTCCCCACTACTATGGCCTGCTCACCGTTAATTAAAACTGTTACACCTGCAAACATCGTCAGCACAAGAACTAAAATCACCTTCAAGTTGACTCTGGAAATCACCCCGCAACTCATAAAAAAATCGCCTCCCATAATTTTTTTTGTGGTGAGAACAATCTCCCCCGAAAAAAGCAAAAAGAAACGCCACTTCAGTTTCTTTTCCTGGTATAATTAAAGCTATTCTAATGTTATATAGTAAACTTATTCTACTAGTTCAACATTATTCCTGCTAACTGTTTGAATTTTAACATAATTGTGAGGAAAATAGATTTCTACTTCACGCCGAGGGAGTTAACCCTGTTTTTAACTACTGAAGCCCCTACCCCCCAGCCCTTATAGCAAGGTGACGGAATTCCGTGTGCTACACGGCTTGAATATTTCATTTTATTCCACGTAAGCCAGCCCCTGTTCTTTAATACCTTCAACAGTATCCTCGCCTATGCCATACACCCTGATAAGGTCATCCAGCGAATCAAAGAGCTCTTTTTCTCTTTCCTCTATGATTCTTCCGGCCAGGGTGGGTCCAATGCCGTGTAACCTTTCAAGTTCTTCGGCATCAGCAGTATTGATATTCACCCTGTCCGGTTCTACTTCAACCGGATCCTCGTCTATTGAATACGTCTGCCCATCGGTGGTTATTACGATAGAACCCTGCAGATCATTTCGGTAAACTTCCGCCCCGGCATCGCTTAACCTGATCAGCACTTCATCATGGGGATGTCCGTAAGGGTTATCTTCACCCACTTGGATTATCGCTACCTCCAGGGAAACTTCCTTCAGAAATGCTCGGCTGCTGCTGGTATTGCTTCCGTGGTGGCCTACCTGCAGAATTTCACTAGGCAGATATCCCGCAGCATTATTTATCATAGACAGTTCGGCTTCTTCTTCAGCATCGCCGGTGATAATCACCGAAACATCATTGTATTCCACGTTTAACACCAGGTTAAGATAGTGGATATCCCCTTCAGCGCCGGAATAGGGGTGGATAATAGTTATTTCCGTATCAACGCAGTCCAGGGTCAGGACATCAAAGGCCCGCCCCGTTTTGAATTCGCTATGCGCTTCCGCTAGACTGGCAAATTCATTGGCCGTGATGGTGTCGTGGTCATACCCGCTGTCGTAGGTTACTTCTACTTCAATGGAGCTTTCATAAACCGAAATAAGGCCTCCGATATGGTCTTCATGTTGATGGGTGGCCACCACCTTAGCCAGGGTATCTACATCCAGGGTTTTCAGGTAGGATACCAGTTCGTCTCCGGCACTGCGGGGACCGCCATCAACCAGGACGTATTCTCCGGTGGGCGCCTCAATTAGCACGGCATCGCCCTGCCCCACGTCAATAAAGTGTATTTGCATTTCCCCGGTTTCAGTTTCTTCATCCACTACCGGCAGGCTATCTATCAATCCGATTATATAGCGTAGTATGATTATCGCGTCGAAGATATCTATCTCCCCATCCTGGTTAACATCTGCAGCTTTTTCCTGTTGTTCGGTCAAATCCGCCAACCCCACAATGGCTTTCAAAACTTCGATAACATCGCTAACATCCACACCACCGCCGGTAACATCCCCGCTGCCGGGAGGGCCTATTTGCGTGACATCAAAATTGGCCACCAATTCCCGATCTTTTTCTACTTCAAAGGTATATTCAGCATCGGTGCTTACTTCAAGGCCGTTTTCGGTCCAGCCGACAAATTCGAAACCGGGGTTAAAAAGTGCTTCTACATCAGCTGTTTCTCCGTAATAGTAAACCCCCTCCCCGGTTACTGTTCCACCCTCTTCCGGTTCAGCCGATAACGTTATATTAAAAGTGCTCTGAGGCTCATTATTATCATTTATTCCTCCTGCCGGTTGCGCCATCTCCCCCGTCGGCATCATCGGCAGCGCCAAGGAAAAGACAAATAGCAACACCATGGCCAGGCTTATCCTTGTTTTCAAATTTCCCTTTAAGCCCATTTTAACCCCCCGGAATAAATATTGTGGGGAATCCACCAAATTAAGCAAAAAGAAACCTATATTACCGGTTTCTTTTCCTGGCACAGCCTGATATAAATTTTAAAGTATAAACGCTCAGATATTTAATAATATAAATATTTTATTATAATACTTAAAGATATTTTCTATACTTTTGATATATTTCCTGCAATTATTATAATTTTAAGTAGCAAGAAGAGAGGATAGCTGCTAAGTTCCATTTTATAAGACGGTGGCGGGGTGCCTGTTACATCTCCTTTTTAAATTTTAATCACCATTCTCATTCAGCATATCTCTTTCGGTATAAACGGCATAGTAGATTTCTATTATTTAAATTATACACACCCATTATAAGATAACCTCATGTATATTAATTACATATTATATTCGCTACACCCCTGCTACAAAACTATTAAAGAATAGTTTTAATTATACTGTCACGAATAATATCTATGACGGTAAATATTTGATAATCTGTCCCTATTACTCTACTAAGCACGACACTTATAAGCACTATCATACCGAGTATGGTTGCACCTTGAGCCGATAAATATTTTACCGTTTTGCTTTTTGGCAGATAGCACTTGAGTAACCTAAAGAAGTCGGTCTCCGCAATGGGGAAAAGATTGAATACAATAAATCCTGCATTCAATACTATGAGCTGATTCAATATTATATGTAAATTCTCTGTAGAAATTTTAAGCAACAATGCAAATACAATTATTGATATTAAATGAAATGCAAAGCCTGATAGATAAACAAGACTTTCCTTCCATTTTTTATTATATGCATGAGGATAGACATTAATGGGCTTATTCCAGCCAAAACCCGAGGTGAACATAAAGATGAGACCTACAATATTCATGGACTTTAACGGATTTAGCGTGAGTAACCCGCTTCTTTTGGCACTTTTATCCTTTAGTAAAGTGGCGACAAGTCCGATAGAGATATTCCGAAAGCATAAAATATACAATATGGAGATAACTATAGCTAATAATTGCATTTTTTACCTCCTTAAAAGCTCACTTCTATGGCAGTTACGTCACAACTGTTGCTGCCAACATATACCATGTATCTATCGTGACTACAATCAAACTTTTCACTTGCTTCATCAAAATATCCAAGGTTGTCTCTCTTTATTTGCCAGCTGTAATGCACCGTCTGCCCTTTCTTGATCATTTTTTTGTCAAATGCCTTTAATGTTTTAATGGGCATATCCACGACAGGCTCGATAGCCCCTACATATACTTGAGCTATCTCCTCACCGTCCATATCACCCTCATTAGTGACGTCGGCATCCACATAAATAAAATCATCTTTTGCTGTAGCGGTAATATTTTTGTATGAATAATTTGTATAAGAGAGCCCGAATCCGAATGGGAAAGCAACTTGCTTTTTTTGCTTATCCAATAACGTATAGCCATGATAATAGCCATATTCTATCTCTAACTCACTGTAAGTAAAGGGAGGATAATCGCCCTCATCCTCTGCTATGGTAAAAGGCAGTTTGGCTGAGAAATTTGCCCTGCCAAACAGCAGCTCCGCCAGAGCAGCCCCGCCCTCCATGCCGCCATAAAAGGCGTAGACAATGCCCTTGACCTTGTCACACCACTCCTCCATTATGACAGCACCACCGCAGCTTATTACCACTACGATATTTTCATTGACGGCGGAGATAGCATCAATAAGTGATACATCGTGGGGTTTCAGCCTCAAACTGTAGCGATCCCCGCCCATTCTATTTTTTTGATCCTTTTTCTTTAAATTTATTACATATTCGCCCTCATCATTATGCTTCATTCCCACGGACAATATGATTTTCTTTGCTTTTTTGGCTTTCTTTACTGCCTCATCGATATTCTTTCCGCTGTAGTAGCATACATTTTTTGAAATGTTCTGTATTCCCTCCAGTTGGCTGATAACGTAGGGAGGTATCACAATGCTACTACCACGGTCGCCAGTATTAAGTTCCCTGGCAAGCTCGCCGACCACCAGGACATCCTCTCCATCTGACAATGGCAAAATGCCATCATTTTTTAATAAAACTGTGCTCTTCACTGCCACTTCACGCGCCAGTGCCACATGAGAGGGGTGGCAGATATCTCTTAGCGATGATTGTTTATTGTCATATATCGCATAAAATTCAATCAGAGTCCGTATTATCCGTTTTACGCATTTGTCGATGGTTGCGATGTTCACTTCGCCGCGTTTTATGTTTTTTCCGACCTTGTAATATGCTTTTTTAAATGGCATCTCCATATCGAGCCCGTTATTGATAGAATTTGCGCTATTATGGGTACCCCAAATAAAGTCTGAAATCACAAAGCCCTTAAATCCCCACATATCTCGCAGGACATGATTTAGAAGATACTCGTTTTCACCACAGTACTGCCCATTAACCTTATTGTATGCACTCATAATGGAAGCAATATTTTCATCCACACACCTCTTAAATTGTGGCAAATACACCTCATGTAAAGTGCGTTTGTCAGCACGAACATCGATTTTGAAGCGGAGATTTTCTATACTATTGAGGGCAAAATGTTTTGCACAACCCATGATGCCGTACTTTTGCACCCCTTTGGTGGCAGCCGCTCCCATTTCACCGACATGATAAGGATCCTCGCCATATGTCTCTTGCGCCCTTCCCCATGCGGGGTGTCTCAAAATATTGATACATATTCCGGCGAAATAATTGGCACCTTGCGGGAGCATTTCTTTTGCTATTACCTCTGCAACTCTTTCTTCCAGGTTTACATCAAAGGACGCACCTCGGGCCATGGCCACAGGGAAACAAGTGGAATTGCCCATGACCACACCTCTGGGACCGTCGGAAAATAGTATGGGAGGCACTTTTAGGCGCCATGCGCCGCCGCCATTAATAGGAGTATTTAAAACACGCATGGAAAAAATGAAATTCCCCACCGGATTATAATGTCCGGTGAGCATATTTATCTTCTCAGAAAGCCTCAACTCTTGACAAATCGTCTCCGCCAAGTCATCGCTACTCTCTTTTTTTTCTTTAAAAAGCCTCACCGCAGCCCTAAAGTTCACAAATAATCTCCTTCTATTTTTATCACTTTTGTTCTACCACTGAATATATATTTCCTGCTAACTGTTAAATCTTGACATAATCGAGAAAAAGACAGATTCCCACTCCTACTCAGGAATTTTCCTCTGTTTTCAGCTGATGGTTCCCACTGCTAGTTAGAGCAGAATTTTGCCTGCCCTCACCGGCTGTATAAAAAAAGCCCCCGATGTTTACGGGGGCGAGGTAATCCTCTATACAAGCTAAAAAACAAAATGTGCATCAATACCTTCTTCTGCTTTTTAAACTCTTTATCGCTTACCATTTCATCTACAAAATATTAATTAAATTAAGTACAGAATATAATAATTCCAGTTTGCCTATTCATTATTTCCATTACTCTTTTTTAGCAAGAAGCTACAGTTCCCATTATAGAACCTACTTTTTCTCCTAGTTAAGGCTATTTATAGTTTGACAACATAGTCGGCTCTCGATGTTCTTCATCCTGAAAAACCGTTTCCCACTTACATATCGGACATCTTTCTGCCTTAACATAAATGTCTACTACATAAACCTCAAGATATTCGTTGCAAATAGTGCATTTTTTCTTTTTCTGTTTTTCCCATATTCCAAACATCATCGCACCCCTCCTTTTCTTGCCTATACTAACCTTTGCCGCCTTTCTCTTGGCTTTCCGATAAGCTTTAAACATCAATCTCGGGTCACTAAATGTTCTCTCTTATATCAATATAAGGAAATCACCTCGCTTTTTGGTATGGCATTCTTAAACACACCCCATCCAAATTATTCAAGCACTTTACCTTTTTCGTCGTTGCCCGGAGAAAATCACTCTCCCTTTTACATTTATTACTTGGATCAAAAAAAACCGACCTCAATGGCCGGTTGCGCTACTATCTCCTGCCCGGTCCAAGCGCCCATCTACACCGGGGCATTCATCAATTCCATTACAATAAAAAGCTTTATATATTTTTTTCTGCCAGTGTCAAGTCAAATAATAATTTTACCGAACAATCTTTAGCTTACTTATATAAATATTTACTTCACTAGATTCCACGTTAGAAAAATTTCCTTATATATTGAGCAATATTTTTGAGGAAACCAATTAGTTATCTACTATTTTTGTCAAAAATCCTTTACCGGTTTCCCGGCATATCTAAAGCAATTTTCTAGACTTCATGGTATAGCCTTCGTATTTAGATAATTTTTAGACAAATTAAGCATTCTACTTTTTAAGTTCAATACCTGCTAAAATTTATATTTATTAACAAAATTTAATCAAAGAAACCTTTTCGAAAGGAAACATTTTCGAAAGCCTGCCTTACGAGTATACATAACGAGTTCATTCGGAAAATTTGACCACTCAGGCTTTGCCTCCTCTCTATGCACTCCCATAAGAAAACCAATTGAACCTAGTTAACAACACCTCTATGCCAGTCAAGATAAGATGTAAAAAAAGGACAGCATGGCAAGATTCTTCTTTTGAGAATACTCCCAACTGGCGCTAAAATATATAAATTTTTGATTAAGAATTTACTTTAAGGGAATAGTCAAATCTATCTCTTCACGGGTAGAATCCATATCTCCTATATCTCCCCTTCTTACATCCCCTAATTTCAATGTTATTTCATCTTCATCAGGTATTTCCCTATCTTCCGGGGCAGTAAAAACTATCACCCCAGATTTTTCTGTGCCCGCATAAATATCTCCCCCTAGATCACCTTCTGACATAAACATATTTGAACTCAAAATCATATTACCCATTACAGCGTTACCTTGGTCCGGATAAAGCCCCATATTATCTTCAGTTTCGTTATTTAAGGTCATGCCAACAAGGATTCTATCGGATCTTACTTCTATATCACCGATAGAGATATCCAAGCCATTAATAGTAAAAGTCTCATTAATTGTGTATTTATCTTCACTCTCTTCTGTTGTAGCAACTTCTCCATTTTCACCTCTACCAACATCTTCTTCCTCCGTGCCACTGCCCACAGCTAACACCACAAAAAATGTTAACACTAAAACAGACAAAATCACTAATCCATTACGCTTAATCATTATAGAGTTCCCTCCTTTTTATTTTTGCCCCTAAAAAAATTCCACCAACAACACCGCCGGCGCCTAAAAACAAATCCTGATAACAAAATACTCCCGGTATCACCTCCCCCAACTGAAGAATTTCATAACCAATCCCCAAGGCCGGTATAGTCCCCAGCCAAAAGTATTTTGCACTTGAACTGCTTCCCCACCAAAAGTAGGTGATTATCAAAGCATAAGCAAACGCCCACAGTCCATTTGGCAATGAAAATATTACCCACTCAGGAATATGCTGATAAACGCTCATGGAGTAATTCCTAATAAACTCAACCGGTGCACTTAGATGAATTAATTCCAGCCAATGAAAAACCCTCACATTGTCGGGATACCACAGTAAATATATTAATCCACCCAAGAAAACTGTGGACAGGGTTATTAAGATAATCCAGTTTTTCTTTCTCAAAGAGATGATTAATTTCTCCTTCACAATATTTTAATAAATTCTATCACGGTACATTGACCAATTGATAGGGTAAAAGCTGGTTAACATGACAGTACTTGTCAGGGTTTTTTTGAAAGTAAAAAGAAGATAGTTATTACATTAATCAAGTGGAGTATTTTATTCTATTATTATGGGCTTTAACAGCCCATTAATAATTACAATTATTCTCAGCTTGGTTTTAGTAGCAAGGGGACGTAGTAGCAAGGGACGGGGTACCTGCTAAATCCCCTTATTAAATTTTATCAGCATTTTCATTCAGCATATCTCTTTCGGTATAATCACTATAGTAGATTTCTATTATTTAAAATATACACACCCATTATAAGATAACCTCATGTATTTTAATTAAATATTATAATCATCAGTGCTTATTAATCTTGCTCGTGTATTTATCATCTTCAAATTTAGTATGCCGAACAAAAGCAATATGCCTAATTTATGCCTTGCAAATTAATATGGCAGAGACCGGTTCACCTTTTGCTAATCTTCCTGGCAATTTACCACTACTTTGATTTCATTAATATGCTACGATTTTTGTAGCACTTAGCCCCTATACTACAAATTTACCATGTAGCAGGTACCCCGTCCCTCCGCTACAATATCAAATCTTTTTGTGCTGCATCATATAATAGAGCATATTTGTTTATATTCATATTCATGGTCACATGAGGTATAAAAAAATCGTATATTTCGTCATAGAGATCGTTTATTTGTTTTTGAAGACGATGGTTATAGTCTTCCACTTCGTCCATCTGCACCTGCATTTCTCCCATGTGGTCCTCCAATGCCAGTACCTTCTCATACAGGAACAGAATACCGATGGATGCTAAAACTAACATAATACATAAACCAACTGTTACTGCTATATACAAAGTTCTTTTTTGCATTGTAGTACCTCCTTTCATTCAACTCTCATCTTTGCCCCTTTAACCTACAAAAATTAGACTACTCAGGTTTTGCCTCCTCTATGCACTCCCATAAAAATACAAATCCCCAAAAAATCTAACCGGATAAAAACATTCCGAAATACCTGCCTGTTGCTTTACCAAATTATATTCATTCGGCCGTTTATTTTCTTTAACAATTATACCTCGTGCCATTTTGCCCAGGCACCATTGTGTAGGTAAGCTTTCCATAAATGCATAGGACATTCACCCAACAAATCAACCTAGCATATTACCCAATATTTCAATAACTTACCACCACTATGGTTACATTAAAATGCTACTTTTTATGTAGCAGGTACCCCGTCCCCCCGCTACATGAGATGTTGCTTGCCCATCTTTATCTATTTCTTTCTCAAAGAGATGATTTATTTCTTATTCACAATATTTTAGTAAGTTCTATCACGGTACATTGACCAATTGATAGGGTAAAAGCTGCTTAACATGACAGGACTTGTCAGGGTTTTTAAAATTAAATAGTAAGGTAGTTTTTACAGTGATCATGTAGAGTGTTTATATTCTTTTATTGATATTTTCAACACCCCAATAATGATTCCTGCTGCTCAGGTTGGCATAAAAATATAATGCTCGGACGGTTCTTTCTCTGGCGATAATCCTAGCCTAATAAATAACAGCTTCCATAAACGGCCGGGATTTGTATTATGACTTTTTTCAGTTGTTGGCGAAATTTCTTTTAAATAGTATAATTAAGTAAATAATAATATATGACAATCCAAACAACGGGAAATGCATTTACAAGCAATGCATATAATATACGGAAAAGCTAAAAAATAAATTAGCTTTAAAAGGTGTTTTAATTGAAAGGTTTAAAGATATTTGCACTGATTTTAATTCTTTTGTTTACGGTTATTTCCGGTTGGATTTATATGAGCTGGATGGGAATGGAAAGGACTTTCTTAAATCATTCTTACTACCGTGATGTAGTAAGCAGTGAAAGAATTTTTCCTGATATGATAGATACAGTGCTGCATAATGTTTATTTCTCTGAGGGATGCCCCTGCTGTGCGGGCAACGATGAAGATATGCAACTACCCCCTTACATGCAAAAAGAAGCGCTTGAAGAATTTAATATTATAACAAATGCTTTTCATGCAGCTTTTCCTGAAGAATGGCTTGAAGAACAATATCTTCTTGTTGTTGATGACGTTCTGGCATTGGTCAGGGGAGAACAGGAATCTGTCACCGTTACGATAGACCTGCAGGATAGAAAAGAGCGTTTCAGAGATGAAATTATTAATCAGATGGAAAAGCATTTATCGGATGAAGAAACGGGCAATATTGAAGCAACCCGGGAAGAATTGGAATCTTTAGCAGGTGTTCTGAGTGAAGAAATGGATTTGCCGGAACAAATTATAGTTGCTGATATTACAGAGCATGTTTTAAATCCGCAGGCGGAAAAAGCTATCCACAATACCCAAATCTTCCGTCAATACTTTTTATTATTCTACTTTGCCTTTGTCCTGTTTATTGCTTTAAATTTTCTTCTGGCAGGAATATCCGGCGGATTGAAGTGGTTTGGCGCAGCAGCTTTAATTGCCGGCTCAACCTTCCTGGGGGGAATATACTTGTTCCGGATTATGGTTTTTGAACCATTGGTTACTAACTTTGGCCTTTGGATACCCATAGAACCCGCTGTCATTTCATCTATGTCTACCCAAACTCTTCACGTGATGTCTGTAATCCCTCTTGTTTTTTTTGCTTTTGGTCTTGTATCGTTAGTTGCCGGGATAGTTGTGGCTAAAAAGCAAAAAGCGGGCACCCGCTAGTTGTCAAACCTGTTCATTTCTACAATATATCCCGGAACAAATAACACTTTATTATGTTTTGCTCTGCCTGTGTATTTGCACTTACCAGGCCCATAATAATTAAAAAACCTGCCAAAGTGACCCCTATTTCATAAAATCGGGCTTCTCCTTTGTATGTTCAATTGTTGTATCCCTATTTAATATTTAATTTAACAACTCCGATAACAGTCCTTGTGATTTTTCTGTTTTTTTACTGATTCATCCTGCCTGTTCCCATGTCTCGATTTTGGCCAGGAAATCACATATAGCCGGGTTAACAATATCGGGTTTTTCAAGTATGGTGGTATGGGTGCCTTCTTTGACCATGATAAATTCGACATTGGGGATTTCATCCCGCATGGTATATGAGAGCTTAACCGGAGAGAAAGTATCTTTCTCGCCTCCGATTACAAGTGTTGGTATGTTAATGGTGGGAAGCACGCTGCGGGCTGAATGTTTGACAGCTGCGAGAGCCATGCGCATCCCGTTAGCAGTATCTATCATCCTTTGATGCTCATAAAAACCGTTCATGAGGTCAGCGCTGGCACGTGTGGCCCTGATTGCCCGCCCGACCGTATGCACTATAGGAAGCCTAAATGCGGCATGCCATACCCTGTTTGTAAAGTTGGGGGCTTTGTTGGCAAGATTTCCAAGAATAAACTCCCACACAAAAATCGGGATAGGCAGCCCGTAAAATGTAGAAAGCGGATTCTCGTAGGGCCCAGTCACGGCGATGAGAGCAACAGCGCGGGATGGGTAGAGCTTATAGAATTCAAATATTATCTGAACCCCAAGAGAAAATCCAATCAGGGCAGGGCGCTCTATCTTTAAATGATCTATTAGCGACATAAGGTCGCGGGCGCTGGATTCGACATCTACATTAGCGGGATCGGCAGGGCATTCGGAAAACTGGTGCCCGCGTAAATCCCAGGTAATAATCCTGTAATCCTCTGACAAATCACGGATTAGCATTTTCCAATAAGATTCCGTGCACATAAGACCGTTAACCAGAACAACAGTCTTTTCCGACCGGTTGTTACCCCATACCTCGTATGATAAACGCGTTCCGTCCCATGTTTCAAAACTTGGTCTGTTGGTATTCAATATGTAGCTCCTCCAATTCGGCTTTGACTATTTCTGCAACCAATGCCTGTTTTCATTAATCCTATTTTATATTAAAGATACCTTATAGTAAAGATAATATCAGCTATTTTGAGAAATCCGTGGGCGTTAATTTCAAGGGTGTGGCTCCAAGAATTCGCTGAGAATAATACATGGATACCCAACCCAAATAATTTCTTAACACATAAAAAACATATTGGATTTAAAACCGGCAAATAATGATTCCGAGGATCCTCCCCTGACTCATTTCAACTTGACAGGCAGATAAATTTATTAGTAATCTTACTTGAGGAAATGCAATTATAAAAATTATAAAGACGGAGGCTTATATGCAAAAACAAATACTTGCTTTTAAATTAATCCGATATGGAGCCGGCATGAAAATACGTTCTTTTCTGAACATAAAATCGTCCAAACATATATTTGAAAACTATTATAATATTATAAATCAGTTCTCCGGTCTTGGTTCAGATGAATTTGCCTGTATGAATTACGGAATTGCTACCGATAAAAAAATAGAGCTTAATCCGGAAGATGAAGCGGAACGCTACCCCCTTCAATTATATGATTATGTGGCAACGGGGGCCGGCACAGTATCTTTAACAGGTCTTGATGTTTTAGAAGTAGGCAGCGGCAGAGGTGGAGGCGCCTCATATATTGCCCGCTACATAAAACCCAAAAACATAACCGGTATGGATCTGTCCCGAACAGCTACGCAATTTTGTATAAATCATTATAAAAATGTAGATAACCTTTCCTTTATTAACGGCGACGCGGAGGCGATTCCTTTTCCCGATTCAAGCCTTGACGCTGTTGTTAATGTTGAAAGCTCTCATTGTTATCCTGATTTTGAGAATTTTGTTGCAGAGGTTAAGAGAGTACTGAAACCGGGCGGCTATTTTCTGTTTACTGACTTCAGAAATGCATCAGAAACGGATATTTTTCATAACACTTTTGAAAAAACAGGGTTCAGGCAACTTTATGAACAAGATATTTCCAGTCGGGTAGTAGACTCATTGACAGAAGACACCAAGCGAAGGCTTGATTTAATAAATAAAATAAATCTGCCATGGTTTATCAAATTTCCCATGAAGGATTTTGCAGGCTGTGCAAACAGCATTACTTATAACGCATATGCTACCGGTAGAAGAAGATATATGTATTTTATCCTGCAAAAGCCCGGCTAGGCACCTATCCCCTCATTGCACCATTAGGCGTGAAGCGGGGGGCTTCCAACACCCCCTTCCGAAAAAGAAAGAAGCTATTAGCCATTGTCGGTATTTATTCTGTTTAGTGTGCCGGATTGATTGGTAATTCCAGCATTATCTCTATTTTTTCCTAGCCAAAATAAAATGTTTATAAAAGTTCTATTTATAACTATTTATGCAGAAAAAAGATATTCAGATGTAATGTTATCCGACGTTATGGACACATACGTGTCACATCAAACTACCTTAGTAGCTTGAAGCCCTTTATTACAGGACTTCCGGCTTTGTTTTTAAATATGCAAATAATAGTGGGATGAATAATCGGATTTAATCAGTATAGCTTGACCATTCATCGTTAATCAGATCTGCGCAGTCCATTCCACTCTGGCAGGCCAGTTCTGTTCCCACACCCATTCCGCCGGCTCCGTCACCACAAATATATAGGCCTCTCACGGGTGTACGATGATCCGGCCGGTTTTTCCCTACCTGCTCGGGTATCTGCGCCGTGGTAATGGCTGAGCCTGAAGCTTTGCCAATCCAACCAGCTATAGCTTCAACGGTAAGGGTGTCTTCAAACATTATATTTTCTTTTGCATTTGGCACCATTTTGTATATTGCGTTTAGCATGCTGTCTATCCATGCCTGGGGTGGGTCTTGCAATTCTATATCCGTGGTAGGTGCAGCTGAGCAGGCGGTGAGAAGCTGCATTCCCTCAGGGGCCAACTCCTCATCGAAGTTTGAAGGAATAGGGCAGTAAATGCGAGTTTTAGGCGGTATTCTGCCTTCCTCCATGAGTTGGAAACTTTCCTTTGCAGAATCACGTGTAAGTTCATGCCGGGGGGCTTTCATAGGATAGCCGCCGCAAATGCATCCTGCGTTGGTTACATTTTTCTTTAAGCCGATTTTGGCTTGCACGGCAATATGGCTTCCTTTGATTGAATCAACTTGAGCAACATAAGATGAAGGGAAATATTCGCTGCCTGCCAGGGTGAAAACGGTATCTTTTAAAGAGGTTGTGGATACTACAACCGGCGCAAAAAACTTTCGATTATTTGTAACCAAAACGCCTGTAACTTTCCCGTCTTCAACCAGAATTTTTTCTACTCCGGCATTTGTTAAAACTTTTGCACCGTGTGTCTCCGCGCCTTTCAAAAAAGTTTCGGGGATTATCACTGTGCCGCCTTTGGGGTAACTTAAATTGTTATCGCGTATAAAATGTTGAAAGTTCCATATCGCTTCCCCTGCTGAAGCTTTCCAGGGAGGCAGAACAAAAAAGAGGCTGATTAGATAACCTATCAGTGCATGAATGAAGGCGTCCTCGGTATATGTATCTATAAAATCTTCCACGGTTTTATCTTTCCAGGATTCAATATCATCGGGTTTCATGCGCAGAAGATTAAGAAATAATCGAGCCACTGAAGGGATGGTGCGAAGTGGCAACCCGGACTGCACAATTACTTTGAGTGCAAATGCCGGCATGCGTATATAACTTGAAGGCATGGCAGCGTCAACGTTAAAACCACGCACCCAGGCTATGTCTCGCGTCCGGCGGAATTCAAGGGGAGTGCCCATACCTAACCTCCTGGTACACTCTCCAAAAGGTCCCTTGTTTCCTCGGATAAACATATGGGTTCCCATGTCTACCTTAAACCCTTCTTTTTCGTAATATGAACATGAACCACCAATACGGGGGTTTTTTTCCAGAACAAGAGTCTTTAAACCGTGTTTGGCCAGAATGGCACCACATGCTGCTCCCCCCATACCGGTGCCAATTACGATGGCATCGAATTTATCTCCACTTTCAGGAACGGCATTTAAGCTGATTTGTAATGTTTTATTATTGCTTTTTTCCTTAGAAGATGACATATTTATACCTCCTCTTATTTTACGCAAATAGGTGCACTTATCTCTTGTGGTTAATACCAACTATATTCCACGTCAGAGAAAAAACTCCTTTTTTGAGCATTTTTGGTGAGGAATCCAGGTAACTTTTTCTATATTGGACCATGATTGTCACCAATTCTCTCCCTTTTTAGCACTTTTAATCATAAACCGCCTAAAATTTTGCATACTTAAACAAACCCCGCAAATCTTTACCATAGGTATCCTCCGAATCTACAGTTAATTGCTGCCACAGATTAAGCATTTTTCATTTGCCAACTGGTACGGATAATTAAACGGCAATTTCATAATTACATTTCGGGCAGTCTTAATTATTTTTGCAGACAGAAATACATAATTCAAACGGAAGGCTTTGATCTGTTGTCTGTATTCCGCTACGCTCAACGAATCAAACTTAAACAGCAAAAATTTTGTGTAGCTATTTTCACATTTACTTACATCAATGCATAAAAGAAGATGTCAGTATATTAAATAAATCTTCACCTTTTAAAAAAAGAGCTTTTTTGTTTTGAGAATGCAGAAAAACTGAATGTTAAAACCTGCATAGCTGAAAAGTTTCGTTCCGGTTAAGCAGGCCTCACCGGTGGTTGCCCCGAGGAGAGTACAGGTCAACCACACACTTAAAACTAAGAATATTCTTTCTCATTTAGTATTTTGGCAAAATGCTCTGCCAGCTTCTTCAAGTCTACATGAGCATATTGATAAAACATCTTGGTTGCTTCGCAAAAATGATTCATGCCCCTGTCCCTAAGGTCTCTGACCCTGTCCTTCAGGCATCCACCATTGCATTGCTTCAGCCACGGGCATTTTAAGCATTTTGCCGGTAGGCTTTTTTTACTTCTGCCAAATTTTTTCTGCTTATCAGAGTGCAATATCTCCAAGAGATTATTAGAATGAACGTTACCTAGCTTGTGGGAATGTTCAACAAAAAAGTCGCAAGGGTAAACATCTCCATTATGTTCTATTACCATGTAACTATCACATTCCTCAAAAAATGTGCATTCTTCCGGAGGCGCATTCATGTATGAAAGAATTGCTGAATCGAAAAATCTTATAGAGGTAGTGGGGATGCCGTTGCAAAAATCTGCTTTCCAGAGGTCAAAGAGCCGGCATAGAAATATTCCATATTCTGTTGATGAAACCGAAAACGATGCTGCAGTGCAAGGGTTTTGGGGATCATTTTCCACGCAGGGAATAAACTGCATGTAAACGATTCCTTGCTGTTTGTGGAATTCATAAATTTCTTGCGGGAAATGAACAGAATAGTCATTGACCACTGTCATGGTGTTTACCATATTGCTGAAGAAAGGCAGATTCCTTTTTCTCACTGAGGAAGTTCGCTCTTTCTTTAGTTCATGGTTAACCTCTTCAATTCTTAGTTAGTGGACTCTCACTCACCTTTCCCAGGGCTTAAATAAAAGCCCCGGGAAGCATTTCCCCCGGGGCAAGATATCTTAGTTTTATTATCACCTATTTGCTCACCGTCTCTACTCTATAAACTCTATTGTCCGCAGCACACTATCAGATACTGCACCATCACCGCCGAAGACGGAAACGTTCATTATGCCTTCTTCCCCGATGAAGTAGTCCTTCACTTCACCCGGCAGTTCATCATAATTAGTCAAGAGCACCGGTGCATCATTGAGGGCAGCATATACACCACCGGCTAAGGCATCGGGGAACTCCAGGCCCGTGGCCAAAGTGGCTTTCACCGGTTCTTCGAAGAACTCTTCGGCAATGGCGGTGCCGGTTGCCCAGCGGTTGGCTCCGGAGACCCTGTTAGTGCCTCCGGCTTTAGTCTTAACATCATCTTCCACCGCAGCCTCCCCGCCGATAATATGTATCTCTTCAATGCTCGCTGCGTTATCATTAAGATAGTCTGCGGTATCTTCACTCAGCTCATCCGGATGGGTCAACAAAATGGGTGCTCCTCTCATGGCAGCAGGGCTGGAGGCAGCCACCGCATCGGCAAAGTCCAGGCCCGTGGTGAGAAAAACCTCCGCAGGGCTACCGGTAACTTCTTCCGCTATTTTAACTGCCGTGTCAAAGCGGCCTTCGCCAGCAATTCGCTCTACCCCGTAGTTCATATCATCCAACTTATCGGCCACCTCTTCCGAAACAGCCGCTTCGCCGCCCAGGACGTAAACAGTGTCACCTTCCGTTAAAACCCGGTCAATTTCATCGGCAGTTTCATCGGGGAGATTATCTGAGCGGGTAAGAAGGAGGGGGCCGTCCTTAGCATAGGACAGGGGAACACCGGCTAAGGCATCGGGGAAGTCCAGGCCCGTAGCAAGGACTACCGCATCTGCTTCGCCATCTTCATAGGTGTTCTCGCTGATATCCACTGCCGTATCAAAACGGCCAAAACCGGCAAGGCGGTCGGTTTCTATTCTAGGTTCTATTTTGCTAAAATTAGCTACCAGTTCCCGGTCTTGTTCCACTTCAAAGGCATAGGCTGCATCAGTACTTACTTCTTGTCCATCTTCGGTCCAGTTGATAAACTCACAGCCTTCCTCGGGGGTGGCATACACTGTTACTTCTTCGCCTTCTTCATAGGTACCCGCACCTTCTACCTTGCCACCTTCTTCCGGTTCGGCTGATAATTCTATATCGTATTCCGGATCAGGCTCAGGCGGTTCTTCATCCGGTTCAAACTCAACAGAAATCGCATATTCTTGGCCAACAGGGCCATATTCCCAATCTGAATTTTGAAGTACAAGTATATAGTAAGTGCCAGGCGTTACATCTGTTACCATAAATCGGTATGTATCAGGCCAATCTCCATGAAGTGTCGCAGCATCAATTATTTCCTCTTCTTCATCAATTAATCCAATTAATAAATACTCTTCGTCGCCTCTCCAAAAAAAGTCATTATACTGTTCCGCCCATATTCCCAATACTATAAAAGTTCCTGGTTCAACCACATCAAACCTAAAATAATCCAAATCAAAATAGTAATCTGTTATAGAACCAAAAATAAAATATGTAGCAGCTCCATAATAATAGCTATCTACTATATTGGCTTCCTCAAAACTGTTATTAGGTTCTTGTTCATAAAATATTTCCTCATCCGAAGTTGTCTCTACATTGGATATAAAACTGGATTTCATTTCCCTATCTTTTTCTTGTTCCAATATGCTTTTATTTGTGCTTATTTCTTCTATTTGATTATAAACTTTTTCACTTTCAATTTCACCAGGCAATGTAAACAACGCTAAGTATACCACAAAACCCAACACCAACACTCTAGCTAAACCTGCCTTAGACTTCAAATTTTTTTTACCACCCATTTTTAGCACCTCCAGAAAAAATTTTGTTAATAACCCATAATGAAAAGCAAAAATTAACCCACTATTCCGGTTTCTTTTCCTGGCACAACTGAAGCTAATTTAGAAGACTTTATTATATAGCTTATTCTATGTTTCCAATATAATTCCTGCTATCTGTTTAATTTTTAACAAAATTGCCAAAAAAAAGCAGGTTCTCCTTCTTGCCCAGGAAAGTATACCTGCCTTCATCTCATAGAACACACTGCCAAGCTCATAGCGGACTTTTACCCACTTTTGCCGGGTATATAAAAGCCCCGGGAAGCAGCGCCTCCCGGAGCTTATTAAATGTTCTTTGCTTTATGCGCTTAATTATTCACTGCCTTTTTCCACGGGGAACTCATCTACCAAGCCAGCCACATAGCGCAGAATTTCAATGGCATCTCTAACGCCAAGCTCTTCTCCACCGCTTACCAGGGCGCGTTCTAGAGCATCTTCACCATAGTCTTCTCCAATATCAATCAGGCCAACTACATGGCGCAGGATGAAAATGGCATCGGCTACTCCAATATCGCCGGTACCTCCAATATCACCTAATAAAAACCATTTGCTGCTTTCCTCACTAAAGATATAGGTGCCCTTCCGTCTGTTGTATTTTTCTTCGTAAGCTTCTTTGAATTCTAAGCTGTAAGTTCCCATGGAATTAACAAAATTGCCGTGAAAATCTTCCCAGTCAATATCCATTTCTTTTCCAATGGCCACCCTGGTTAAATCGTTTTCGGCAAAAGCATAGATGCCGACTTTTTCTACATTATCCCCTATCTTAACCTCTGATAGGGAATTGTTGCTAAAGGCATCTATTCCAATTTCCTCCACGCTATCGGGAACAGTCATCTCGCCTTCTAAATTATTATCCCTGAATGCGCTATTTCCTACTTTCTTGATGTTTTCTGGCAAGTCTACTTCTTCAAGTTCATTATCCCGGAAAGCATGATCACCTATAAACTCTAAGTTATCGGGAAAATTTATCTCTGTCAGATTGTTACCCCTAAAAGCCGCCCATCTTATTATCTCTACATTATCTCCCAAAGTTACTTCTGCAAGCTCGTTGTTTCGAAATACGTTTTCACCTATCTCTTCCACACTGTCTGGGATAATTGCCTGCTCAAGTTTTTGTTCAAAAAATGCATCATTTAGTATCACTTCTACCTCATCAATCTCAACTTCAGTTAAATACCAAGTATCATCTTCCTCATAGTATTCAAAGGTACCATTTTTATAGGATCGTTCATCTACTCTTTCAAAATCACTAATAAAGTCCCCGTTGTTATCACGAAAAACATCTTGGTATATTTTTAGTTTTGAAGGGATAGTTATTTCTTTTAGGTCGTTTTCCCGGAAAGCAGCATCTTCTATTACTTCCACGCTCTCAGGGATGGTTACTTCGGTGAGTTCGTTGCTAGCAAAAGCATTATCTCTTATTACTTCCACACTGTCGGGGATGGTGACTTCAGTAAGGGAGTTGTCTCGAAAAGCCCATCTTCTTATTTCTTCCACGCTGTCACCAATGGTTACTTCGGTGAGGGAGTTGTCTTGAAAAGCACCACTTCCTATTTCTATAACGCTGTCAGGGATGGTTACTTCGGTGAGGGCGTTGTCTCGGAAAGCACCACTTCCTATTTTTATCACGCTGTCGGGGATTTTAATGCTTTCTATGTCATATGGGATTTCACCCTCAGCTTTATCTCTCAGGAATGTGAATCTACCTATTTTCAAAACTTCATTGCCTTCAATCTCTGCAGGAATTTTGGGATGAGGGAAATTAGGATCGTCATCAGGGTTATAATCGGTAATTTTTACCCCGTCTTCGTACTCACCCCACTCAAATATAGCAAAGGCAAAATTGGCAACCAGTTCCCGATCTTCTGTTACCTCATAGGTGTATTCAGTATTAGTGCTTACTTCAACGCCGTCTTCGGTCCAATTGACAAAGTTATAATCTTCATAGGGTTCGGCCATAACTGTAACTTCTTCTCCATGCTCATAGGTACCTGCACCTTCTACCTCGCCTGCTTCTTCCGGCTCGGCTAAAAGTTCTATTTCATATTCCTTGATCTCATATTCCGCCGTTACAGTCAGATCCTCGGTCACTTCCATGTAGTCGGTGTCCCAACCTACAAACTCGTAACCTTCTCTTTCAGGATCATCGGGTAATTCTGCATCGGAACCGTGCTCCACTGTCTGCTCATCTAGTACTGTTTCATCGTAATCTTTGAATGTGACAGTATATTCTTTTATTTCATATTCAGCAATTACTGTTAGATCCTCGGTCACTTCCGTGTAGTCGGTGTCCCAACCTACAAACTCGTAACCTTCC
>PUKQ01000154.1 GCA_003550565.1 Syntrophomonadaceae bacterium | reverse complement strand
CAGGGCACCAAGCCCAGTCGCCATTCCTCCGAAAGAACATTATATGTACCGGTATTTTGTGCGGATGTAAAAAACGATATTGATAAACCAATCCTTTATAGCACCAAATTGTAATATTATACCCCTTAGATTTAAAAACAGGTAAAATATCATATAATTTATTTTCATTCTCCATCCACATCTGAATATCCACATCTTTTTCATTTTCAAATAATTTTCCGTCCCGCATCAACGCCAAAAGCACTCCACTATCTATACAATAAGGAACCTTATAATTATTTAATATTTGGGTAAATGAAAGATATTCAACGTTTTTTTGCTGTTTGCTTCTGTTCATAAGCAGCTTATTCATAAATGAAGAAACTCCTAACTCTTTAAAAATTTAATTATGATATTTTAAACAAAAGAAATTTAAAATTGACTCATCTATATATTATAATAAATTATAATCATAATAAAAACTAATTTAGTTATTTGGCAACTGAACATTTTATAACCGGGCAAAGCAAATCATAATCTGCAATATATTTCAAGATAGAGGAATATAACTTTTCAGGAAAAACCAGGAGGGCTAATTGGACACCCAAATGAAAGAAATAAAAAAAGCGGAAAAAAGAATCAATTCCCTGCAGTATAAATTAATGAATTTGGGATTTACCTCCCGTGCTCCTTCAGATCTAAAACAAATAATTGAAAACACTTACAGCCAATATGAAAAAAGGTTAGCTGCAAGATTGCTCGCCCTATGGTACAGTGGCCTACGCTCAGAAGAAGGAGCCAGGAAATGCCTGGAAATTCTTCCTCTGGCATTAGATGGAGAAAACGATTCTGAAATTAGGTGGAAAACCGCAATCATGGAGGCCGAATGCCTGGAAGTGCTAAAAAATACCGACCAGGCTAAAATGGTTATTAGCCGGGAGCTTGCCACCCATGAAAGCGCTAACTTGTACCTGGCCGCTGCAAACCTTGAAGCTTCCATATTCAAGCGCATAGAGTGGATAAACAAAGCCCTGGCCCTTCATAAACTCTCCCCTATCGCCTGTAAACCCTCTAAAGAAATAGATGCTTTTGATTGTTTACAACCAGACTACTCTCAAGCAAATATGCCTAAAATAAAAATGGATGAAACCACACCCAAAGTATCGGTAATTCTTCCTGTTTATAATGCACAAAGAATAATAAAAACTGCATTAAATTCTCTGCTTTCTCAAACCTGGGGCAATTTAGAAATTCTGGTGGTAGATGATGGCAGTGATGATGCCACTTCCGAAATAGTAGAAAGTTTTTGTAAGCATGACTCCAGAATATATTTAATGGTAAATAGAGAAAATAAAGGGCCATATGTAGCAAGAAACACTGCTCTTAGTTTAGCCACGGGTGATTTGGTTTGCTGCCATGATGCCGATGATTGGTCTCATCCCCAAATGATAGAAAAACAAGTTTTGCATTTGATGCAAAATACTGATGTTATGGCCAATACTTCTCAACAAGCGCGATTAAGCCCTGAATTAAAATTTCATAGGCGTTATAGATATGGATATTACGTGCTTAATAATTTACCTTCGTTTATGTTCCGGCGCAAACCAATAATGGAGGCCCTCGGTTACTGGGACAGTGTTCGTTTTAGCGCTGATTCAGAACTCATGCGCCGCATTAGAAAAGTATTTGGCAAAAATACGGTAGTAAATTTGCATACAGGGCCTCTTTGTTTCCAAAGACAGCACGAAAGTTCTCTCACAGGCAATAAATATTTTGGCGCAGAATATTACTACTTTGGGGCAAGAAAGGAATATTATGAAGCTCAGCTTTATCATCACAAGCATGCGCCTTCACTTAATTATGAGTTTCCCCAGTTCGAACGACCCTTTCCCGTCCCCGAACCCATGTGGCCAATCCGCGAAATAAACAATTCTAAAAAACGGCATTTTGATATAGTTTACGCAGCTGACTTTCGCGTTTCCGATTGTAATACCAGAAGTATAGAAGAAGAAATTAAAGCCCAAAAAGACAAAGGCCTGCGGACCGGCCTGATTCAAATGGCCCGTTACCACGTTAAACCCCAAAAACATATTGCCCCTTTAATAAGAGAATTGATTGACGGAGATAAGGTACAAGTCCTGGTTTACGGTGAAGAAATTACCTGCGAACTACTAATTATATACGGACCAACTGTTCTTCAGGAATGGCAGAAATATATACCCCGAATAGACGCAGAACAAATCCACGTTATTGCAGACAAACCTCCGGCAATACCAAAAGACAACTTAAAGAAACCGGTAAAAAAAGGGTATATTTTAAACCACTGCCAACAGCAACTTCAAGACTACTTTAGCAATAATGGCATCTGGCACCCAATAAGTCCTTTAATAAGAAAAGCTTTACTTAAAAAAACTGAGGATTTTAATCCGGCAAGTTTAAGTGATAAAGATTGGCTGCCCGTTATTGATGTAAACCGGTGGCAGCGCAATCCCACCGCATGGCGCGGGGAAAAAATAATTATTGGCAGGTATTCCCAAAATCAAAAAAACAAATGGCCTGCTGACCCGGAAACTTTGCTTAAAGTTTATCCTGAAGACGAACAATATGAAATCCATATTCTGGGAGGAGTTAAAGTGCCCAGGCGCATTCTGGGAGATAAATTACCTGCAAACTGGCATGTTTTTAAATCAGGGAAAATATTGCCTGAAGATTTTTTGGCCAACCTGGATATATTTGTATATTATCCTCATCCCCAAAAGGCTTTTACCACGGGAAGGGCTATTTTGGAAGCTATGGCCTCAGGCGTGCCCGTGATATGCCCACCGCTTTTTTATGAGTTATTTGGTAATGCTCCCATTTACGCAGAACCTTCAGAAGTCAAAATGTATATTGATTGGCTGGCAAACAATAGATCCGCATATGAAGCTAGAGCAGCCAGGGCAAAGCAATTTGTGCAAGAGCATTTTAACCCACAAAAACATCTTTCAAGATTACACTACCTGCAAAAGGGTAATTATTAATTTCATAAATAAACCAAAAATAATTATATTACTTTTATTTAAGTCGAAAAGATTATAATCACTTTATTTAAAGACGCTGCAGCCATTCTGTTTCTCCAAGATCATATAGCAGGGAAATATAGCGTTTTTCCATGTGCAGGTTATTTTTAACAATTGAGTTGAGCAAAGAAAAATACAACAAGGCATCAAAGTATTCTTTATCGGTAACTTCTACATTGGGAGCATCAATTCGGGGATCAAAATAGGGATCAGGCACTTCCCAAGGGCCGTAGTTCTCTTCGAGATATAGTTCAGGATTGTCAGGGATCCATTGTTCTGCCCCTAAAAAATTAGTTTTTTTCAAGTTGAAAGGTGTATTCCACCAGCGGGTGGCTGTGCCGTCATGCCAGAGCACCTCCCCCTCCCTATAATGAGGAAATATGTCTATGGCTACCCTATTGGAGTGAGTTATTCTTAACCTGTCGCTGTTAAAGTCAATACGCCTGACGCTAAAATTATCTTCTCCTCTAAACAATTCTTCCAGATTGTGGGGAACTTCTTCTGCAAACACACCCACATCAATGTCTTTATCCCAACTAATAATACCTCCATCCCGCAAAAAACCCAGGAGTGTGCCGCTAATTAAAAAAGACTTTACCCCAAACTCTTCCAGCACCTCATTCAAATCTATTAAAGCCTGGGGAGCGCGGTTAATAAAAGAATCATATTCCTCTTTTTTCTTATCACTACTGGCCGGAAGTATATTTTGCAAACGCTGTTTATTTCCTGAAAAGAATTTCTTTTGCTTTCTCCTCTTTTTTGCAGCAAATAAAATGGCCATCCTTAAAATCACCTTAGCTTCCTCATACTCCCCGGCTACGCAAGCTGCTCTTGCCACCGCTCTTAGAAGAGAAAGCCTTTTCCGGCATGATTTGGGGCTATCCAACCACAATCTTCTTATGCGCTGGTAATCTGCAGGAGTTTTCATTAAAGCAACCAACTCCCACCAAAGTTTGGCTTTTTTCCAACCTCCCTCACGAATCCTATTTTCCAAAATTTTCTCGGCAACCTCAAAATCTCCTTGCGACTGAGCCTGATGAACTTGATCCAACACTATTTCCAGGTCATCAATATCAGAAATGCTCTCCCCTGCACCGGAACCCAGATTTCCTGTTGATGTTTTTAAAGGTTGCTCGTTTTCTTTTAGCCGGCTTTTATGAGCACTGCCGTTTTGTTTCATTGCTTCCCCCTATATCTTTTTTTTAAAAATAATTAGCAACATTATCATTAATTATTTTCAGATAATAATCTGCCTATTAATTCTTTCCCGGCAGATGTTTCTTCAAGAATATCTTTCGCTCTCCATAAATTTTGGCGGGCACCATCCATTTTATCAGCTCGAATTTTTTTATAGGCCTCTCTTACCAGGTGATACTCCAGATATTCAGGCCACATAACTTCCGTATTATCACTAAGAAAAGCATCAAATTCTTCATCGGGGGTTCTCCAATCACCATAATTTTCTGTAAGGTACTTATCTGACGGATGCGGAATTTGTATTTTCAAACCATCAACATCCACAGTTTTTAAAGAAAAAGGACTATTTCCCCAGCGAACGAATACACCGTCATGCCAAAAATAATCTTTTTCCCGGTAAAACCTAAATAAATCTACACTTATACCTGACCTATGGACAAGAGATATTTTGGGGTTAGAGGGATGTGGAATATCATGCCTAAATCTAGGATTATAATTAAATATTTCGTTAAGCTTTTCTTGATCCCAATCATCTTCCCATACTCCTACATCAATGTCATAATCATGATCCAGGGGTTTTCCGTCACGCACAATCCCCAGGGATGTTCCGGCGCAAAGAAAAAATGGAACATTATGTTTTTGAAATGCTTCACTTAGATCTGAAATAACCTTCAGAGTATTTTTCCCTGCCAGTTCCTTGCTTTTGAGGGGCTTATTTATGCCTAATTCATCAAGTTCCATTAATATCGCCCGGGCATATAGGTCAACTGCTATATCAAAACGAAATGCCCTTGATGCCGCATTAGCCAGGGGACGAACAGCAAGGGCCAATTTATAAGGATCCTCAGAATTCCTTTCCTGCCATATCTGAAGGATTTTATCCAGCTGCGCCTCACTTTTACAGTTAAAACACACCGCCCATAAAACAGGTAATGAATTAGGAAATCTTCTTAGAGATTGCAATGCCATTTCATCAGCATTTTCCGGCCCGAAAACAGTATATCTCAAATTAATTGCCCGGGCAGCAGTAGAAGAAAACTGGGGCGCAATAAAATTAGCGCGGAGAGCGTAGAATAGAGCAGATTCCTTATTGCCACAAAAAGTTTGGTATTCT
>PUKQ01000072.1 GCA_003550565.1 Syntrophomonadaceae bacterium | reverse complement strand
GACGTCCCTAGAATTACTGAGCCCGCTATCCGGGCCGGCTTTTTGGCTGAAGACCTGAAGATGCTCAAAAACCCATCTGAATATTTGGGAGAAGGACGTCTTGCCGAATACCTTTCCAGCGTAAAATACATGAAGCAGATGGTCGGAGATGAGCTGGCTGTTATAGGTTGGACAGAGGGTCCTTTTCAGGGTGCCATGCTTCTTATGAACGCGGATCCTCAAGCAATTTTCCTGATGCGCCAGGATAAAGAACTTTTCCATGAACTATTGGAATGGTACGGCGAATACGCCTTTCAATGTGCTCGTGTCTTTGTGGAAAACGGTGCTGATATTATCGCCAGTGGTGAATCGGCGGCATATTATCTATCTCCTGAGGCTTTTGCCGAATTTGTACTTCCCCACGAAAAAAAGTTGTACAAGCGAATCAATGATGAACTTTGTGCCAAGGTACTCATCCACAGCTGCGGTTACGTACCCCAATGCCTGAAATTTGCGGCAGATACAAATCCGGGAGGGGCAATTCAGTTTGACTACCAGGTTAATTTGAAATGGGCCAAGGAACTTATTGGTAACAGCGTAACCTTGATGGGAAATCTCGATTGTAATCAGATTCTACACCTGGGAACTCCAGCCGAGGTAGAAGAAGCATGCCGCCAGGCTATTATGGATGCAGCTCCAGGGGGTGGTTTTTTGCTCTCCGGAGGCTGTGAAATACCTCGTAATATGCCATATGAAAACATGCAAGCTATGCTCAAGGCCTGTAACAGGTATGGAAAATACCCTTTGAAAAAATAATACGCTTTAACTAATGCATTGTTAACAAAATTAAATAAACCAATTATTCGTTGTCGGATTTGTCCACCTGTCAGCTGGAATATTCAAATATGATTTCTTTTTTTATCAGGATTAAATAAACACAAAGGAGAAATTCTAAATGGGAAAAGATAATAAAAAACAGCTGGACACACTGCTTGCACATGCCAGTTCCGGCCCAGAACCTGCTGCAACTTCTCTGATCAGACCACTTCATATGACAACCTCTTTTAAATTGCCATCTTTTGGGCCGGAACTTCTTGATGCCCTGCTGATGGAGTCGGATGCACCTCCCTATGCATATACACGCTGGGGCAATCCCACTGTAAAGGAGCTGGAAGAGAAACTGGCTGCTCTGGAGGGAGCGGAAGCTGCCCTGGTGACTGCTTCAGGCATGGCTGCTGTTTCTGCCGTGCTAATGGGAATGCTTAAGCAGGGTGATCATTTGGTGGCCCAGGAACTTTGCTACGTGGGCTCGCAGGATCTCTCTGGCAGGCACCTAAAGCAATACGGTATTTCCGTTACCTTGGTGGACACAACTGATGTTAAGCAGGTAGAGGCGGCCCTCCAGTCGAATACGAAAATAATCTTTGCCGAGACTCCGTCCAATCCCCTACTACGTGTGGTAAATATCCCCGCTTTGGCAGAGATTGCCCGACGGGCCGGGGTGTACCTCGTGGTTGATTCCACATTTGCAACGCCATTGCTGCAGCGCCCCCTGGAAATGGGAGCTGATTTCGTGGTGCATAGCCTGACTAAGTACTTAAATGGCCACGGTGATGCACTGGGGGGTGCAATTATGGGTTCTATGGAAGAAATCAAAAGACTGCGCAAGGAGATGATTATTCATTTGGGGGGCGCTGCCAGCCCTTTTAATGCCTGGCTGATTTCTCGCGGATTAGTCACACTATCCCTGCGAATGGAGCGCCATTGCACAAACGCCATGGCCTTGGCTCGTTTTTTGGAGACACACCCGGCGGTAAAGCGGGTGTGTTACCCTGGACTAGCCAGCCATCCCCATCACGAATTGGCCGCCCGCCAGATGAGCCACTTCGGTGGAATGCTTACCTTTCAGTTGAATGAGGGATTGAATGCTGTGATCAAGCTGGCTGAAAAAATCCGGATATTTAGCTATGCTACCTCCCTTGGCCACCCGCACAGTCTTCTTTTTTACTATCCCACCGACATCTACCTTGATCAGGTAGAATACATTTCACCGGATCAGAAGAGACGGATCAGGGAAGAGTGGATGGGAGAGGGTATTGTACGTGTCAGTACCGGCCTGGAAAGCGCGGACGATTTAATTAGCGATCTGGAACAAGCCATGGAAAGCAAATAATTATAACCATTTATTAATCATAAGAGCCATACCTTTGATGAAATCTAACCTTTATCAAAGAAAAGTTGCTTAATTTAGTGTATATTACCTAAGAGAAAAATGCTTGATAATAAGATTGATATCAGGGCGATAGTTAACGTGTAAGAAATTGACCTGAAGTGAAGGCCAAAGAGAAACAAATTAGATTCCATTTCCGAAAAGAAGAGACTTTTTTATGGAAGGATAGCGGCGGCTAATACTTCGGGCATTGTGGATGGGGCAGCGGCTGCCATGCTAATGACCGCGGAAAAAGCAGAAGAACTGGGGCTGGAGCCCATGGCCAGTGTGGTATCTACTGCCGTGGCAGGCTCTGAAACGCTGTTCATGCTTATGGGGCCGGTGCCGGCCATGCATAAAGCGCTGGAGAGAGCGGAAATCAGCATGGACGAAGTGGTTTTTGTGACGGTAAGACACTGGCTGCCGGGGAATCTGCACAGCGGATCAACGACATGCCCCGGGTAAAAGATTTGGTGCAGGAGATAGTAAAAGAAACGGAGAAAATATTACAATATATTGCAAAACAAACGGTCTCATAAATGTAGTAGGGAGTGGAAATAATATGAAAAAGGTTTATAAAGTGGCTTTATATTTAATTGTTGTGGCCTTCATATTGGCAATTATATTTGTGATATTAAAGAATAGAGCTGAGTATACGTTGGAAGCACCGGTGGGTGCATCTGCTTCTTTTGAAGAGAAAGCCAATTACACAGAAGTGGGGGATGATGAGTACCGGGTGCGGTATGTAAAGTCAGGAAGTGGCGAAGAAAATATTATCTTTATTCATGGCTTAGGCGCAACCGCCTACACCTGGCGTCATCTTCTGGAACCATTAGGAGAATATTATAATGTATATGCCCTGGATTTAATTGGATTTGGTTTATCCGATAAGCCCGACGTGGATCTTTCTCCTTCTTATTTTGCTGATTTCATAGTAGATTTCATGGACAGTATGGGAATAGAGGAAGCCCATATTGCGGGTAATTCTTTGGGAGGGGCAACGGCAGCAGCCACGGCTTTGTGGCATCCGGAGCGGGTTAACAGAATAATTTTGATTGGTGCCGGCGGTTATGATGATCTGGTAAAACATCGCCCTACGCTGGTGAGCTTATCCGCTGTGCCTGTTTTGGGGGAAATACTTATTTTATTTAGCCAGGTATACCCCCAAGGGGTAGTGCGCAGCACCTTGGAGGAGTCAGCGTATGATGAAGATTTTATTGACGATACCTTGGTTCACGAATTTTCCCGTGCATTTGTAACCCCCGGATACAGAACTTTTCTGCTCAATTTTACCCGGGATTTTGAATATAAAGAACTGGAAGAAAGACTGGGGCAGATAGAACACCGGGCTCTGATATTGTGGGGAGAAAAAGATGAATGGATTCCCCTTGAATTTGCCTACCGTTTTCACGAGGATTTGCCCAATTCTGAGCTAGTTATTATCGAAAGGTGTGGGCACGAACCTCAGGAGGAACAGCCGGAAAAAACAGCAGAAATTATATTAGATTTTTTAAAATAAGTCCCGGGGTGGAATTGCTGCATGAAAATATGATATAAGTAAGTAAGCATGTTACGGCATTACGAGATACAATTATTTGAAGCTTCCGGTAAAAAAAATAATGGTGCAGGGGAGATGTCAATTATGGAACTGATTCGTGCTGCGGAAATAATGTCCAGCCATCCGGAACATGCAAGACTGCCGCATGATCCGGAATATGGTTTTGGTGCTGCATTTATCGCGGACCATTTCTGTCCGATACTTGAGGCAGCTATTCCCATTGTGGATCTTGGTTTTATGCATGCCGACGCCGTGTATGATGTAGTAAGCGTGAGCCGTGGGGCCTTTTTCCGACTGGAGCAACATCAGGAGCGTTTTGCCCGCGCCTGCGAAAAGATCCGTGTGCGCAATCCCTTTGATGGCGAACAAGAAGCTAATATTCTGCATGAAATAGTTGCGCGGGCAGGTCTCCGCGATGCCTACGTGTGGTGGACAGTGACCCGTGGTAACCCGCCCATGGGCAGAAATGAAATGGTAGATCCGGATAAATTTGAAAACCGTTTCTATGCTTTTGCCACCCCTTTTGTATTCATTTTTGACGATGAGCAGCGTGCCCGGGGGGTTGACTTAATAATAAGCCGGGATCGCATCCGCATACCGCCACGAGCTGTTGATCCCACGGCAAAAAATTTCTGCTGGCTTGATATGCAAATGGCCCTTTTTGAAGCAGGCAGTGCAGGTGCCGAGTGGGCCGTGCTTACAGATGAGGAAGGCTACCTGGCAGAGGCCACCGGGGCAAATATCTTTGCAATTATAGAAGGTACAGTGGTAACACCTGATTCAGGTTGCCTGGAAGGAATTACCCGCCAAAGCACAATTGACCTTTGCGAGGAATTAAATATTCCTGTAGTTTCTCGCAGGCTTCACGTCAGCGAACTGGAAAATGCAGAAGAAGTTTTTATGACCACAACGGCAGGCAGCATCATGCCGGCCCGCAGCGTAGATGGGAAATACATCTGTTCCCACGGCGGTGCCGGAGAAACTTCAATTCGCCTCCATAACTTATATTGGGAAAAACGATGGGACGGCTGGGATGCAACTCCGGTTCGCTACGAATTGGCAGGAAATTAGTGTAGCACGTACCCCGTCCCCTTGCTACATATATTTCTGATTGTTATTAGCAGGAGGAAAAAATATGGACAGAGATAATCATTTTGACTTTTTTCATTATGATAAATGTGATCTATGCGGAGAATGTTTTTATAGATGCCAATACTTGAAATTTAATAAAAAAACAGCAGTAGAAGAAATGAAGAAACTGATAGAAGGCAAGCCTTCTAAGGTTTTAAAAAAATGCATTAGTTGTAATGCTTGCAATAATTTTTGCCCCCATGGATGTCGACCCTACGAACTGATAACCAGAAGATGGCATAAAAGATACCGACGGAATGGATTGCCGGTGAGAGCTGAATATCTCATGCCCTCCACAACTTCTAATTTTAGGACTGATATGGTAAATAGAATGAGTAAAAGGGAACAGGAACTGGTTGAAACCTGGTATAAAACTCCTCCAGAGGGAGAATTGGTTCTTTATCCCGGATGCAATACCCTGGCATTGCCTCATTTATTGGATGCTTCTTTTATGGAAGGTGTGGTTATTGCAGGAGACTGGCAGCATTGTTGTGGAGAGATGTTCTTTCGAATGGGGCTTTACGATGAAGTAAAGCGCACCGCAGAAAAACTAACTGGTTACTATGAAGATAAAAGTATAGGAACTATGCTTTTTCCCTGTCCTGCTTGCTTAAATATGTTTACCAATGTTCTTCCAGAACAGTTTGGCGCCGAATTTAAATTTAAAACCAAATATTTGGGAACCTATCTTCTGGAAAAAATTGAAGCAGGGGAAATAAGAATCGACCGGGAGTTTAATCAAAAGGTTACCTTGCATGATTCATGCCATGCCAGAATACTGGGGGAAGAAGTGATGGAAGGTGCCCGGCAGATTTTGGAATATACAGGAGTAGAAATTTTGGAAATGGAATTAAACAAAGAAGAAGGTCTCTGTTGCGGGATTGCTGCCGGTGCTAATCGCTACAGCCCTTTTGATATTGTTTTCTCCAGTTTTAAAGAGCTGTGGCAAGGGCAGAAAACCGGAGCCAGGGAGTTTGCTCTCTATTGTGGTGGATGTAATATAACATTTAATCTTTGCCGTTGGTTTTTCCCCACACGCCAGCCAATTCGCCACTTGCTGGATTACCTGAAAGAAGCTTGTGGCGAAAGTGGCTATAACCCATCCCAAAAGCGTTCTAAATTTATGCTTTTTAACATTCTGGTTAAAAGTTTCCCCAGGTTACTCTCTAACAAAACTTTTTGGATTAGCAGGGGTTAATCAAAGGTTGAGTAAAAAGAAAGATTCCCCAATAATTATAATTCTGTATAAGTAGAATTGTGAGTAAAATTAATTGTTGACAAATAAATGTTTATACACTAGTATTATTTTTGTAAAATTTAAAAATTAAGGAAATAACAGCAACGTTGCAAAATATTCAAGCAATCAATGAAAAGCTCCGAGTTTTGCTTTATGATATAGTCAAGTTTTGCCCGAAGAAAATAATGCTCATATGTATCTTCATTTGCTTCCACGCGTTTTAGTTAATTATTAATCAGAAAGGAGGGGAAAGGAATAGTGCATGAAATGCAGGTCAGGTACAGGGCTCAGATAGAGGAAATTACCGATGCATGCGTCAGGCTGGGGGAACTGGGTTATGTCGCGTCACACGGAGGAAATTTATCTTACCGGGTTGATGAAAACGCTATATTAATCACTCCTACCAAGGTTTCCAAGAGAAAGGTCAGTTTTGATGACATTGTAATTATTGATTTAAACGGCAAGGTTTTATTCGCTGCAAAGAACCGAAAACCAACCGGGGAAAGCCCTTTTCATCTCCGAATCTTGAAAAAAAGGCCTGACGTTAACGCTGTAATACATGCACATCCTCCAATCTTAACCGGTTTTTCCATTGGAAATCCTGAAGCATTGACCAGGCCGTACCTTCCGGAACCTATTTTCGAAGTAGGACCGGTGTTGCCGGTTGAATATGCCGAGCCTCTTTCGGAAGAACTTGCGCTGGCTTTTGAGAGAGTCCTTGATAAGGGCGATGCTTTCTTGATGAAAAACCATGGATTTTTGATGTGTGGTCGAGAAGGAGTGGCTCGCACTCAGGAAATGGTGGAAATGATGGAAAACACGGCATATTCTCTATTTGTGGCAATTTCCACGGGGGAAGCGAGAGAAATATCGGAAAAAGATCTGGAAGACCTGGATAGAACTGTTAAGACAAGAGAATTAAAATTTCCTGGTGCTCCGGGAGTGGTGAAGGGGTTAAAGGAAATGTATTAAAAAAACTCAGTAACAACATTTGAAAGGAGTTGTTAGCTATGCCAGAAGCTGATGGCGGCAAAGGAGAAAAAGATTTTTGCCTGGATATCCCTCAAGAAACACCTGGATTTTTCCTGAAAGGTTCGGGTTCACTTGATTGGGGCATGAAAAATCGTTTTTCCAGGATATTCAGACCGGAAACCGGTCGAACGGTAATGCTTGCGATAGATCACGGTTATTTTCAGGGCACCGTAACCGGCCTGGAGAGGGTAGATATAAACATAGTTCCGCTTTTGCCTTATACGGACGCATTAATGTTAACGAGAGGAATTCTTCGGGCAACTATTCCCCCTACTTATAAACGTGCTGTGGTTATGCGTGCCAGTGGAGGCCCCAGCATTCTCAAAAACCTTTCCGATGAAGAAATAGCGCTTGATTTTGAGGATGCAATCAGGATGAATGTTTCTGCCGTGGCAATACAGGTTTTTATTGGGGGAGATTTTGAAACTCGTTCAGTCACTAATATGACTCGATTGGTTGATATGGGGATCCGTTACGGAATACCCGTTATGGCGGTTACTGCTGTTGGCAAGGAAATGACAAGGGATGCCAAGTATTTCCGACTTGCTTGTCGCATATGCGCTGAACTGGGGGCGCATATGGTAAAGACTTATTACGTCGAAGAAGACTTTGAAACTGTTACTGCGTCGTGCCCGGTACCCATCGTGATGGCCGGAGGCAAAAAGATAGCCATAAAGGATGCGTTTGAAATGACCTATAAAGCAGTGCAGCAGGGTGCTGCAGGAGTGGACATGGGCAGGAATATATTTCAGGGGGACGATCCTGTTGCCATCATTCAAGCCGTAAACGGTATTGTTCATGAAGGGCTTAAGCCCGATCAGGCATATGAACTTTATGAGCAATTAAAAAACTCGAAATAAATTATGGAAAGTCTAAGAAAAAACCGGAATGAGTGATAAATGGTGAAAGAGCTGGAAAGTTATTTAATCAATGTTGTTCCCATACTGAGGGGATGTATTGCCGAATTAACAGACAACGAGGATGACCCTTACCAGCGGTCAATTATGACTGTACATGCAAACAGTGAGGCCCGTGATTATGTTAAGTCAGAAAAGCATGCCGGCAACGATTGTCCGGTTGAATTAAACGGCTTCCAACTTCCTCCGATGAAACTGGACGATTTACCGGAAGGTACCCAAACAGAAGCTTTAAAAGAGAAAATTGCAAAGTCAGTGGACGAATATATAGGCTTTCATAATCACAGTCCCCAGGTGTTTTTTTGTCCCGATGTGGGGATCATTACAGCCAGGTGCCATGTTCCGCATGCTGATAAAGGGCAGGTATTGAACAATAAAGTAGCGCTGGTAACCGGTTCTGCAGGTGCAATTGGGGCCGGAATTTGTGAAGCTTTGCTGGAAAAAGGCTGCAAGGTGGTGGCAACGGACCTGGCCGGGGAAAAGCTTGAAGGCCTTGTGGGTGAACTGAAAAAGCGGTATTCGGGTGAAATTGAAGGAATTCCCATGGACGTTACCTCTGAGAGGTCGGTTAAGCAAGCTTTTAAAGAGGTGGTGTGGAAATGGGGTGGAGTGGATATTGTTATTATCAATGCGGGGATTGCCATGGTATCAAGCCTTGTAGAAATGGACTTCGAAGCTTTTCGGGAATTGGAAAAAGTTAATGTTGAAGGAGCACTCCTGGTCTTGTCGGAAGCAGGACGTTATTTAATCCGACAGGGACTGGGAGGGGATATTGTGTTGATTTCTACCAAGAATGTTTTAGCGCCGGGTGCCCAATTCGGAGCTTACAGTGCCACGAAAGCTGCGGCCCATCAATTATGCAGAATAGCCAGCTTGGAGTTTGCGCCGGAAAAAATCAGGGTGAATATGGTTGCCCCCGATGCCATATTTGCACATGGAGAACGGAAATCGGGATTATGGGAAAAGATAGGCCCTGACAGGATGAAAAAAAGGGGTCTTGATGAAAAAGGGTTGGAAGAATATTACCAAAGCAGGAACCTATTGCAAGCCAAAATAACGGCGAACCATGTGGCTAATGCGGTACTTTTTTTTGTTACCCGCCAAACACCAACTACCGGGGCAACCTTGCCGGTGGATGGAGGTTTGCCCGATGCGGCACCACGTTAGCTTAGAAGAATGCTAATTTTGCCTGTTCATTTAATGGCCCGGTAGGGACGGACGAATGTGCCTGCAACCTAGTCAAATAACTATCCCATTTTTTTCAGAATACTTGGAGATGATGATCATGTCGGTGAATAAAGGCAGAGAGCTTTTGAAGGCAGTGCAAACAATTATGGAAGGTTTTAATGCTTCCAGGAACCATCCTGCATGCATTTCTGCAGCCGGGCACCGATATGACCGCGTCTGGGAAGGTATAGAAATGTACCGGCAGGCCAGGCAGTCCATGGACGATTCCGGACTTAAAGACCGGTTTCTGTTTATAGAGAATGCTCCGGCTCAAGATGGTTTCATGGAAAAAGTACAGGCGCTGAAAAAGGAGATCAAAGAAAAATACCCGGAAAGTACCCGGGACAAAAGTGAAGATGGATTAATTTAGCATGAGTGTTGCAGGGGGAGAGGGAACCTGTTACACTACTAATGGATTCCCAACCGGTTGTCAAGGTTATATTTCCTGCCGGCAATAATTGTTTTTTCCACCAGTTTTGGAGAAATCCACGTAGCAAAACTGACAAATTTGCCAAGCGGTGTCAACACCACACGATTTTTTCTTTTTTTTATCAACTTTGCCACTTCTTTAGCCACTTCTTTCCGGGACATATGGTTCGGGCGTTTATGCGGTACTGTTACCGCTCCCGGTCCAAGAACTTTTTTATCAGGATCATTCTCCGTGAAACCAACAAAAACAACTCCAGTATGAACTTTATCGGAGGCGAGTTCGAAACGGAGAGAGTCAGCCAGGCCCACCAGCCCTTTTTTGGTTGCGCAATAAAGTGTTGCTGTGGGCAAACTTATTATTCCGGCGATGCTGGAGATAAAAACAATGCTTCCCCTACTTTTTTTTATTTCCGGAATAGAGTAAAGAGTAGGATAGATACATCCCAGAAGGTTTATGTCTACAATTTTTTGGCATGATTCTGCGTTTAAGTCCTCCATGTTAGAACGCATGGAAATACCGGCATTATTAATAATTATATCAAGCCTTCCCCATTTATTTGCTGCAAAGGTGATCATTTCTTTGCATTCATCAGGAGAAGAGACATCTGCCGGTATGGAAGTAACTTCACACCTTTCCATAACCAGTTTGTTGTGTGCTGATTCAAGTTGTTCTTTACCCCTTGCATTTAGGACAATCATTGCCCCTCGGCGTCCCAGTTCGCGGGCAATTTCCAGCCCAATGCCTTTGCTGCTCCCGGTAATAAGAGCTACTTTGCCGGAAAAGTCTTTATTTTGCATGTTATTACCTCCAAGTATTAAAGTTTGCCATTACCTTTGAGCCACCTGTATGCGTCTTCAAGGGTTTTTTCAATTGGAGTTTGTGGTAATTCCAGTTCCTGAATGGCTTTGGCTGCGTTGTAATAACTTCCCACACAGGAAATTCTTGCTATTTCATAAGTGAGCTCCGGTGTCTTCTTAGTTTTTGATGCTATGGCTGAAGAAAGCCGCCCTGTAAATATCATAGCCTGTTTGGGGATTTTAATTTTGGGTTCTCTAATTCCTGTAATTTTTGCAAGTAAAGACAACAGTTCTTTCATTTCCATGTTCCGGTTGCCGAGAATATAGCATTCCCCGGTGCGACCTTTTTCCAGGGCAGCGATCATCCCCTCTGCAACGTCGTTAACGTGGATAAAGCATCTTCCTCCCGGCGGATAAAAAGGAGGCTTTAACTGAACAAATTTTACAATAATTTTCCCCGAACTGGGTTGAGCATCATAAGGACCAAACATAAAAGTAGGATTTACAACTACGGCGTCAATTTTACCTTCTTTTGCATACTGTAATACCATTTTTTGGGCTTTTAGCTTGGAATCGAAGTAGGCAAGCCGGAGATTTCCGTAACGGTAAGGAGTTTCTTCCGTGCCCGGTTTTTCTTTTGTTCCATAACCAAAGGAACTTGCCGATCCGGTGTGGATAAACTTGTTTATGCCTTCGTATCGGGATGCTTCTAGCACATTGCGTGTGCCTTCTACGTTTATGGTTGTGATTCTAGGATCCTGCGGCGGCCACATTGATGTTGATGCGGCAACATGAAAAACCACATTACATCCCTTTGCTGCATTTTTTACTGATGAAATATCAAGGATGTCACCGGTTATTTTCTCTATATTTAAACCTTCGAGTGTGTTTGATTTGCTTGAAGGATGAATCAAAGCCTTTATCTCGAAATTTTTGTGAAGAAGTTGCCTGACAAGATTGCTTCCAAGCAACCCGTCTGCCCCTGTTACAAGTGCCTTCATTATAGAATAAATCCTCTCTGAGTTATTTTGCATGCTACATATTGGTTGTTTTTTTCTTGACAATACCTGACCGTTCGGTTAGCATAATAATAGCACGTCCTGACCGTTCGGTCAATATTCTTAAAAAATAGGGGCTGTTGCTCCGGTAAAGTTTTGGATGGGAGGTAATAAGGGTGAACTCAGAAATAGAAATGGAAAAAACAAACGAAACAACCTCCCTGAACAAAGTTGAAAGTAGAAGTGGTAGGGAGCGTATTCTGAAAGCAGCGGAAATTCTTTTTATTGAGTGTGGTTTTGACGGTGTAAGCGTTAAAGATGTCGCGGAAAAAGCTGAAGTGGCGAAAGCTTTAATTTTTTATCATTTTAACAACAAAAACGAGCTTTTCAATGCCATTCTTGATCGCTATTATCTGGAACAATCGAATGCCCTTAGGGCTGCCATAAGTAGTAAGGGATCCATAAGAGACAGAATGCACGCCGGTGTCGATGCATACCTAAATTATATCATACAAAATCCGGGCTATTCCCGTTTGATACAGGGCGAAATATGCACTAATACCAGGGTATTGGAAAAGATAGTGGAACATATGGAGCCGCTGAGGCTCTGGGGCGAGAATGTTTTTGGAAATACTCTTCCGCAGGAGGGGGCACTGTCACCAAAGCATTTATTCATCAGCATATTTGGGATGATTGTAAGTTATTTTAATTATATGCCCGTAATAGATAAGTTATGGCATGAAGATCCCCTGGATCATTCAGTTGTGGAAGAGAGACGTGAGCATGTTCACTGGGTGGTTGATGCCGTTTTAGATAAATTTGAATATTGGGGAAGGAAGCCTGAATAATGCAAACGGTAGCAATGGAGGCGGGGGATAGAATCAAACGTTTACGCCGGAAATATATTGATGATACTCCTAAAATTTCCATAGAAAGGGCACGCTACTACACGGAAAAATGGCTGGAGACAGAAAATAGCGGGCTCTCTAAAGAAGTACGGGTGGCGCTTTCTATGAAACACGTGTACGAAAATATGACTCACTTCGTAAATCCTGAAGATAAAATATCCGGTTACTGGACGGAAAGTTTTCTGGGCCTTCCTGTTATGATTGAGCGGGGAGAATATAATAAGGTTCTTCAATACGAGCTGGACAAATATTCAATGATTGTCTTCCGCGTTAAAGCTATAACCAAAACTTTGTCGTATCTGCTGAGTAAGCGCCAGTTAAGTGATTTTATACGTAACATGAAAATGACCAGAGAAATTGGTTCACAGGCTTTAAATATTGGAATTAATACCATGACAGAGAGGGAAGATAACCGGTATTTAATTACAGCAGCCGACAAAGAGGAATTGCAAAAGAAATTAATCCCCTACTGGAACGGTAAGAGCTTTGCCGACAAACTTGAGAAGGAATTATATAGTTCCGCTCTGCTCAAAGGTGATATGCGGCAATTTGCTTTGGCTATTCCGGCCAACACATCACGCCAGATTAATATGATTTCCCCGTGTTCAAATATTGCTACCATTCAGGGACATGTGATTATAGATTATGAAAAAGTTTTGCATTGCGGCCTTCTGGCGATGAGGGATGATGTGGAAAAAAAGATCGGTAACGCGGAAAAAACAAAATCCAAAGAAACTGATTTTCTGGAATCTTTGAAAATTGCTATCGAGGGAACGATAATTTTTGCCGAAAGACTTGCCGAAAAAATTGAAGAAGTCTTGTCTAAAGAAACTGACCCAGAAAAAGTTGATAACTTGCGTTTTGTTCTCAAAAATTGCCGTAAAGTACCCCTCAGGAAAGCCGAGACTTTTTATGAAGCTGTCCAGTCAGTATGGACAGTAAAAACCGCTGTTGAACTGGCTCTTCCTACTAATTTGCATTGCTTGGGCCGGATGGACCAGATATTAAATCCCTACTATGTGAATGACCTTCAGAATGGAGATATTACACCCGGTGAGGCCAGGGAAATCCTTTCTGAGTTGCTACTGAAAGCCATGTCGCAGAACATGAGGCCCGAATCCAACATACTCAGCAATTTCTACCACCGTTACCTGGGTTCAGCGCCGGTAACAATAGGTGGCTTGAAGCCTGATGGTTCTGATGGTACCAATGAGCTTACCTATCTGTTTCTTGAAGCAGCAAACAATTCAAGGGCGGTTATAAATGTTTCGGTGAGGATAAACAGGAATACTCCCGATGAGCTTATGTTTAAGTTGACGGAGTTATTAAGTGAGGGTTGTTCAAACATTTCCATTTTTAATGACGACGTCAATGTGGAAGCTATGGAGCGTCGCGGTTTTACTATACCGGATGCGAGGAATTATGCCGTCATGGGGTGCGTAGAAATGACATGTCCTGCCAAAACGGGGGCCATGAGTGCTACTTCTCTTCTGCTCAGCCGCCTGTTAGACATTACTCTCCGGAATGGTGATTCCCAAACACTTATGGGTAGGCTTAAAAACGTAGGCCTGAAAACGGGTGATCCTGATTCCTTTAAGTCGTTTGACCGGTTTGTGGATGCTTTCATCGAGCAGGCAAAGTATCAGATTGAACTTATTGTTACCGCAGCGAATATTCATGATCGGCTTTATGAGGAAATATTGCCTGCCCCTTATATATCAGCTTTTATGGACGGTTGCCTGGAGAATCAAAAAGATGTCACTGCAGGCGGCGCGCATTATGACATCACCGGCATTAGTTTTATTAACAGTATCGCCAATGTGGTTGATTCGCTTTTGGTGATCAAAAAACTCATTTTTGAAAGGAAAGAGCTTTCCTTTAAAGAGCTTGTTGAAGCCATGGACAATAATTTTAGAAATGATAGTGTGCTTTACCGGAGGATTATGAACATTGAAGGTAAATGGGGCAATGGGTATGAGGAGACTGATCAACTTGCGAAGCACATTACGGAAAGACTTTTTAAAGAAACCTATAAGTATAAAAACTATCGCGGTGGTCCGGTTGTACCTTATATTATTAGCATGACCACCCATACCATAGATGGACGTATTTCCATAGCATCCCCTGACGGGCGTCTTGCCGCAATGCCCTATGCTGCAAGCTGCAATCCTTATAATGTGGAGAAAAGCGGTATAACCGGTGCTTTAAAGTCGGTAGCAGCTATTGACTTTAGTCATGTTCTCGGGTGTGCGGTTAATATGAAATTTCACCCGTTGGCTATTGGGACAAATAATTATTCCCGCAGCAAGTGGATTTCTTTATTACGCACTTATTTCGATATGGGTGGCTCACAGCTACAACCGACAGTTGCATCGGCAGAAAAATTGCGTGAAGCGCAGAAAAATCCGGAAGAATATCGTGACCTGATCATAAAAGTAGGCGGATACAGTACATATTTTGTTGATCTTGGTCGGGAAATACAGGAAGAGGTTATTGCCCGAACAGAGCATGGTGTGGTGACTTAATATAATGCAAGGTATTATTTTTGACATCCAATACGGGGCAACGTATGATGGCCCGGGCCTTCGAACCTGTGTATTTTTCAAGGGTTGTCCGTTACGCTGTAAGTGGTGCCAGAATCCGGAATCCCATCTTCTTAGTCCACAGCTCTCTTACCTTGCTGATAGATGCATTTCGTGCGGAGAATGCATAAAAGATTGCTCTGAGGGCTTACTGAAAATGAAAAACAATGGTCCCATACGTAATGAAGAAAAATGTATTTTATGTGGCGCGTGTGCTGAAGCGTGTTCGCAGAAAGCGACTGAAGTAATCGGTATGGAAATAGATACGACTGAATTATTATTGAAGGTACGGCGTGACAGGCCATTTTATGATTCTTCCGGTGGAGGTGTGACTATTTCCGGTGGCGAGCCCACCATGCAGTACGAATTTCTTATTAGCATACTGGAAGCTCTCCGGGGGGATAACATCAGCACTGCCATAGAAACATGCGGGTATTTTGATGCTGATATTATTGATAACCTGATTGAGGTTACTGACCTTTTTCTTTTTGATATTAAGCATATGAACTCTGAATGGCACAAGCAATATACCGGCAAGGCAAATGAAATTGTAAAAATGAATTTTGAGGCGCTGATTATGAAAGGGGGAGTGGAAAAAGTAGTCCCTAGAATCCCTCTTATTCCGAAATTTAATATTGACACCGATTCTGTTTATGATATGGTTGACTATTTTAAAAGGGTCGGTTACTGCGGAGAGGTACATTTAATGCCGTACAATCATATGGCCAAGACTAAATGGGAAAAGATTGGCCGGGGTAGTGAATACCTTAACTTTGGTGAATTACCGGAATATGAAATCGAAAAAATTACCGGCATATATGAAAATGCCGGTTTTGCCGTAATTTTGAATAGATAAGGAAGATGTAAGTCCAACCGTTGGTCAGCATTTTTTTATTGGAAATAAAGAGTATTATTTAATAATAAAGAAATAAAAGGTGAAGTTAAAAAGAGAAATGCAAAGGGGATGATAATGAGATGGGATTTGTAAGAAATAAGGAGGAAATGAACAGGCATTTTGAGCTGGCGGTGCGCAAATTTCCCGGAGCCGAAATGTTAGGCATTTTGTATGAAACCGACCCGGATGTTGTGGCTAGATTACTGCCCCCTCCGCTTGAACCTGCTGATGAGCCATGGGCGATGTCTTACATTTCTCGCTTTCCCGACACCAACCTCGGCCCCGGGTACCGGGAGGGGGCTATTTTTATCCGCTGTCGTTATAATGATGAGGTAGGTAATTATTGCCTTTCCATGCCGCTGGATGGTAGCGATGATCGGATCTTCAATGGTCGCGAGATTTACGGTTTTCCCAAAAAGACAGGGACTATTTATTTGCACCGGGAAAATGATGCTGCCGAGGGATGGATTGAAAGAAAGGGTACCAGGTTTGTAAGTATAAAAGCCCACCTGACGACAAAGATGGATGAACCTCCCCTTAAGGTAGGGCCGAATTTTCTTTTCAAATATCTACCGAGAGCCGATTTAAAACCGGGTTTTGACGGCCCGGTACTTTTAGTCAAACAAAGAACCGAGATTGCATACCATTCATTTGCGATGGGGCCAGGGGAGATAGAATTTGTAAAGTCGCCGTTTGACCCATGGATTGAAATGGAATGCAGAAGTGTAATTTCGGCATATTATTTTATAAGTACCAATACCATGATGCCCGGTGAGGTACTTTGCGAAGTTGATCCCGAAACGTTTTTGCCGTATTCATTCTCAAGGACAGACTGGGGGTATGAAGAATGATCGATTTTGAACCGACAAATGATCAGCTGGCCATTCAAGAAATGGCGCGTAAGTTTGCGCGAGAAGTTATTCGACCGGCAGAGGTGGCTCTTGATAAAATGGTTGATCCCGATGAGGCTTCTCGGAGCGATATCTTTCGTAATACCATTAAGCAGGCATATAAACTCGGTTTTCATAATATGGGTATTAGCGAACAGCACGGTGGGCTTGGCCTTGAACCTTTGACAACAGCTCTTATTTGGGAAGAATTGGCTGTGGGCGGTATAGGTATTTCGGCTACATTACTGGCGGGGGCGGTAGCCCCGCGATTTATCAGCATAATGGCGGCTGATCGGCAAGAGTTAATAGATAAATATGTGAGGCCTTATTGTGAAGATACTGAAGGGACCAATATTTCTGCCTGGGGCAGTTCTGAAGGCAACATAGGCTCCGACGGCAGCAACTATTATGATCCCGATGTACATCACGAGACAACGGCAACCAAAATTAAGGACGGGTGGGTAATCAATGGAGTAAAATCAAGTTTTGTCAGTAATGGAAGTATAGCAAACCTTTTCCTAATTTTTGCCTGTGTAGAACCATCAAGGGGCATTTGCGGTTCGGGTGTTTTCCTTGTGCCGCTTGACAAGGGGGTAAACCGCGGCAAAGCTATGGACAAAATAGGCATGAGAGCACTGAACCAGGGGGAGGTAGCTTTCGATGAGGTCAAAATTCCGGAGGATCATATGCTCATGCCGCCGGGTGATAATTACCCGGTGATCCATAATGCCATCAAGACAGTAGGGAATTTAGGAGTAGGGTATCTCGCGCTGGGGCTTATGCGTGCAGCTTATGAAGAAGCCCTACAACATTCCAAAGAAAGGGTTCAATTCGGTAAACCTATAATTCAACACCAGGCTGTTGCTTTTAAGCTGTTTGAATGTTTTCAAGCAATAGAAGCAGCGCGAGGGCTTCTTTGGAAAGCATCGTGGGTGCTGGGGAGGCAATTTATGGGTGATTTAAAAATGTCTGCTGCAGCACGTGTTTTTGCTACTAATATGGCTATGAAGTACACCGTAGAAATGGTCCAGATTCTCGGCGGGTATGGCATATCGAAAGAATACACCATAGAAAAATATATGCGCGATGCCAAGCTGCTTCAAATAATGGATGCCACAAATCAGATAATGACCATAAAGGGAGCAAACTTGTTATAATAAAATATACTGATATTGGAGTAAAACAATGAAATAAATAAATTAATAAATGAGCATTCCCGACAGGAGTAATAATAGATATGCAATCGTTATTATGTGATTTGCCGTCGGTACTTACTGTTTCATTAATATTTTTAATGGTGATTGTATGGCTATCGAAAACAGTTGAGATAGTGACCGGTTTCGGAGGGACTGTTATTTCTATAGCCCTGGGTGCCCTCCTTTACCCGATGGAAGTAATTGTTCCGGCGATGGTTTCTATTAACCTGGTTACTACTCTTTACCTGGTTTTAAGGCATGGTGGGTATATAGATTGGAAAACTCTTGTTACCAGGATAATTCCCCTTATGGGACTGGGCTTGCCGGTGGGCATGGCGCTTTTTAACTTGGGGCCGGGGAATGCTTTAAAAATAGGATTAGGGGGGATTGTCATATTTATTGTTGTTTTTGAAACAGCCTGGTTTCTAAAATTACATGGGAATGATAGCTCCCGCAAACCTTTGAATGCCTGGCAATCTTTTATCTGTCTTTTTAGTGGAGGCATAATCCACGGCATTTACGCCTCCGGAGGTCCACTTGCTGTTTACTATGCCACCAGGCAGTTTAACGATAAAAAAGTTTTTCGCAGTACACTGTCCATGTTATGGTTAATTTTTACCATTATACTTATAGGCAATTATTTATACACGGGACAAATAACTTTTGAAACTCTAAGTATAAGTTTTATGATGTTACCTGCTCTTATCTTGGGGATTATTATCGGCGAATTTATACATAACAGAATAAATGAAAAGGCATTCCGGCTATTTGTATATATGCTGCTTCTTATTGCCGGAATTTTTTTAGTTTTGTAGGCGAGAGCGGAAAAGGAGGTTGCAGAAACATGGAGAATCAAGTACAACCTTTATCTGCATTTAACCAATGGTTGTGGGGTAGCGGTGCTTTGGGTTTTACCCTGCTGGAAAGAATGCTCATCGTTTATGTTATATTTTTCTACCTTCCGCCCGGGGAGTATCAAATTGTTAACCTTGTATCTGACCAGGTCTTTTTAGGATTTTTGACCGTTGTAGGAATAACACAACTGTTGGCAAGGATAGTTGATGGCCTGGCAGATCCGGCTATTGCTACATTGAGTGACAAATCCAAAGCCAAAGTGGGGCGGCGAAAAATATTTTTACTAATAAGTGCTTTGCCAATGGCGGCTACATCTGTTTTGATTTTCTATCCGCCGGGCTTGCATGAAGTGTCCTTTTTAAACGGTATTTGGCTGGGAGGTATGTGGTGTTTATTTTATATATTTTTTACAGCGTTTATAACCCCTTATTTTGCGCTTATATCTGAGCTGGGACACACTAATGCTTTGAGGATAAACCTGGGAACAACACATGCCCTGTTTGCTTTGTTTGGGACGGTTATTCCTACTGTGGTTTTTCCCTTAATTATAACTTCACTTCAAGGCGCAGGAGCGGAAATTCGTCTTTCTTATCAATTAACTGCGGGATTATTTGCATTGGTTGCATTGTTGTTTATGTATATATCAACTCTTTCCTTTAGCGAAAAGAAACATTGCTTTCCGGCGAAGCTTCCTGATTTAAGCATGTGGAAGTCTTTAAGAACCGTTTTATCAAGTAAGCCCTTCAGAATATTTCTCATGGGCGAGTTATTTCTTCAGTTTGCTTTGTATATGCTTAATTTGGGTTTAATGTATTATGTGGCGGTTATTTTTGTAAAAGGAGAAAGCTTCTTGGCTGTGCTTGGAGGGATTACTATCGGTGTTGCCCTTCTTAGCTTTCCCTTTATCAATAAGTTTTCTAAAAAAGTGGGTAAGAGAAAAATTATTTTACTGGGAATATTAATAATGGTAATTGCCTCATTCGTGATATTTTTGCTTAGTTGGAATATGACCGGCATATTTTTATACGTCGGGTTGGTAATGTTTGGATTGGGTGGTATCTCTTTAGCTGTCGGAGCAATATTAATAGTTCCGACTTATGCAGATTTGGCCCGAGAAGAGTCTTCGCGAACGGGGGAACAACGTGAAGCTATGTTTTACGCTGCCCGTAATCTTCCGCTGAAATTTACTGTAGCCCTTTCCGGCGCTGCGTTTGCTTATCTTATATCTGCTTTTGGAAGAGATATAGCCGAACCCTTAGGTGTTCAACTTACTATTTTAGTTGTTACTGTTTTTAGTTTAATTAGTTTTTTCTTTTTTGCCGCTTATCCGGAAGAGCAAATTCAAAAGAGCCTGTCTGATTAATATTCAATGTTTTAGGTTTGATTGACCGTATGATTTATAATTAAAATTAGGTAGGAGGTGATAATATGGTTTACATACCTGGATTCCTGGTTAATAAAGTTTATGATTCGGGAAGTCTTTGTAATACGGAAGACGGATTTGAATTTTGTTTTGTTAACACCATGACTCCATTAAAAATAAGCGGGATGAGGGACATAAGACTTAATGTTGACGGGATTGATTACCCTGCAGAAAAGATAAGGCTATTTTTAGATGATCGTCCTCTTGGGCTTGGTAATACCGAACTGGTTGAACCGGTTACCTTTTCCAATAATTCCAGGCTTACTATCCGCGTTTTTGGCAGCAAACTTTCTAAAGGGAAGCATACTATTAGAATAAGCTTCATAACAAATGAATATGGTGGCGCAACTCTTAAAGTGAGCGATACTCTCGGCAAGAAAAGACGTGTTCCTCCTTTTTGGGCGCGCGTAAAAAAGACAGTTGGTAGTTCCAGAGTAATGAACTCAAAACAACTTTCCATTGAAGGCGAGCTCTGAGGTGTGCCTCTTGATCCTGATTTTTCAAGACTGGAAGCAGCTCTCCAAAAAGAAGAACCGGATCGGGTTCCTTTATTTGAAGCAGAGATAGCATTGCCTATTCAGGAATGGTTTCTAGGAAGAGAAATTAACAATTTAGAAGATGAGGTCGAATTTTATGTAAGGGCCGGTTATGACTTTGTACCCGTGTTTCCACCTTGTTTTGCCCCTCGTTTTATGAAATCATCTTCG
>PUKQ01000016.1 GCA_003550565.1 Syntrophomonadaceae bacterium | reverse complement strand
GCCTTGGTTCATCAGCCTCGCATCCTTTTCCTGGATGAACCGGTAGCCGGGCTGGATTTTCCGGCCAAACAATCTTTCATGGAACTGTTGGACCGCTTGAAGCGAGAGCGTCAAATTACCGTTTTGCTTATTTATCATGAACTTACCGGCATAATTCCTTATACCACTTCGTTAATATGTATTAACAGGTATATGCACATTCACGGCAACCCGGCGGATGTTTTGCATAGCTCCCAACTGGAGGATGCGTATCAATGCCAATTTGACTATTTAAGGGCGGGAGATGAGCACCATGATTGAGATGTTTTCTTTTACTTTTATGCAACATGCTTTGCTGGCTGCGATTATGATCGGTTTGCTGTGTTCCTTCGTCTCTTTTTTCGTGGTAATGAAGCGGCTTTCTTTTCTGGGAGTTGGGGTTTCCCATTCCGCCCTGGGTGGCATTGCCATAGGGCTGGTTTCGGGTGTAAGTCCTGTTCTTACCGGCAGCATTTTTGCGGTGGCTGTAGCCGTAATTACCGGCCAGATCAGCCGTAGTACCCGCATCAATGAAGACACCATTATCGGGATTTTCTTTTCTTCCGGTATGGCCTTGGGCATTGGTATTATCAGCTATGCCCGGGGGTATTATCCTGAACTTTTTTCCCTGCTTTTCGGAAACATTCTGGCGGTGTCTCGGCAAGATCTCGCCATTCTGGCTGTAGCCATGGTTGTGGTGCTGGCTTTCCTCCTTATATTTTTTAGAGAGTTGCTGGCCATTTGTTTTGATGAAGAGGCGGCTGTGGCTGGTGGCCTGCCTGTAACTCCGCTTTATCTTGCTTTAATGGCAGCTGTGGGAGTTACCATAATGGTTTCTGTACAGGTGGTGGGAATAGTTCTGGCTGCTGCTTTGCTGGTCATTCCCGCTGCTACAGGTTACCGACTTTCCCGGCATTACCGCTCTTTGCTATTTATTGCGGTGGTAGTTGGTATGATGGGTTGCCTGGGGGGATTGGTAATTTCATATTATCTCAATGTTCCTTCGGGAGCTTCAATCGTGCTTACCATGACCGTTTTGTTTGGCCTTTCGTGGTTGTACAAAAGGTGAAAAAAATACGACAGCAGGAAGTATTGTTAATTTTACTCTTTAATTAAGCCTAATTCTGTTGTATATTAATATTGGTTGGCATAGCAATTACTTTATTCAAAAAGGAAAGTAAAGGAAAAAATGGCAAACAATTTTCGGTTTAAGCCTTTGTTGGAAAAAATAAAGAATGAAATTAAGAAACATGGTTATAAAATAACAGGACCCCGCTTGGCCATTATTGAATTTTTGATCCATACCGAAGGGCATCCGGATATTGATGATCTGTATTCTGAGGTGAGTAAAGATTACCCCGGTATAGGAGTGGCTACGGTTTATCGAACCATGGATCTGCTTCGTCAGTTGAATCTAATTAACACCCTGGAACTTCCCGAGGGCCGCCAACGTTATGAAATAATCCTTCCCGAAGACCATCACCATCACCTGGTGTGCATGGAATGCAAGCGTATTGTAGAGTTTGGCAACTGCAATTTCAAACATCTGGTGGAAGATATTGAATCGTCCACCAGGTTTAAGATTTACTCCCATTCTACGGTAGCCTACGGGCTTTGTCCTCATTGTTCCGCTTCCAGTTAAGTTAAGCTACCATACTTGCAACTATATTATTCCTAGAATTATATAACTTAATATTTTAAATGAGAATGGCTGAGAGATATGGATGATAGGTTTTTTTAAATTATTGATAATTATTATCATTTATTTTTACTTCAAAGTCATTGACATAAAAGAAGTTAATATTATAAAATAAGAAAAACTGAAAATAAATTTCAATAAAAATTGAGAGTGGTATAAATGCGCAAGTTTCAACCAGCAGTATTAATAATATTAGTTGCTTTATTTTCCCTTAATTTCTGGGTATGCGGTTGTGATGAGAATACCCGGGGTATTAATGAGCAAGAGAGTGTTAAAGTAGTTACTACAATTTTTCCCCTTGCCGACATCGTCCGGAATATCGGTGGGGAAGAAGTAGAAGTGAGCTACCTTCTTCCTTCCGGTGCCAGCCCTCACACTTTTGATCCTACAGTGGAGCAAATGAAAAAGATGTCCGGAGCGGACGTATTTGTTCACGTGGGAGGAGGGCTTGACGATTGGGCCACTGAAATAGTAAAAGGCGCCCCCTCTGATTTGGAAATAGTAGAGTTAACCGAGGGAATTCAGCTCAAAGAAGCGTCTTCTCCAACTGAATTCTATGAGGAAACTGCCAACTCCGACCATTCTTCCACGTGTAAAAAGAAGGGGGGTGATCCCCATATTTGGTTGGATCCCCTACTGGTCAGGGATGAAGTCTTGCCTAGGCTCGAAAAAGTCCTTGCGGAAGCAGAACCGGCGAAGGAAGATTATTTCAGCGATCAGCGGAAGCTTTATACGCAGCAGTTGACGCAGACCCATGCCGAGATTGAAAAAAAAGTTTCCGATTTTTCTAGCAATCAATTTATTACCTATCACTCTGCCTGGAAGTATTTTGCGGACCGTTACGGCCTGGAGGAGGCAGCGGTTATAGCGCCCTACCCGGGCCAAGAGCCTTCTGCCGCCTGGATGGCTGAACTGGTTGGTGTCGCAGAGGAAATCGGCGCCTGCGTGATTTTTTGCGAACCCCAGCTTAACCCGGCGGTAGCGAAGCAATTGGCGGAAGAAATTGGGGGCGAGGTCGCTTACCTTGATCCTTTAGGCGGAGAAGACCTGGAAAATAGAAATTCCTATATAGAACTTCTTTTATATAACATCATGAAATTGGAGAAAGCCCTTGGCTAATTGCATTTCCCCAAAAGGTACCGAGGGGACGGTTCCTTTTGACACCTTTTGTTAGGTACCGAGGGGACGGTTCCTTTTGACACCTTTTGTTATTATTTGGAAGAAAAATAAGAAAAGTTAAGACGTAAGTAAAAGAAGGCTCTAAAGGTAAGAAACATGACCAATGTTGAGCAATGTTCTATTTGATTCTTTCCTTTTAAGAGTTGCAACAAATAACTTTAGGAAGGTAAAAAAGGGGGTAAATCATGATCTATATCAAAAACCTGCAAAAAAGCTATGACAATGAAAAAATCATTGACATTCCCGACTACTCATTCGAAAAGGGGGTTAGCTACCTCGTTTTTGGTCCTTCGGGATGTGGAAAATCTACCCTGCTGAACATTATTGCCGGCGTGATTCCTGCTGATGCCGGGCAAGTTGTGGTCAATGGGACAGATATTACCGGGTGGACACCCGTAAAGCGAGATGAGTACCGCCTGAGTTCCGTGGGGTACGTCTTCCAGGACTTCCGTCTGCTGGACCAGATGACCGTAGAAGATAACTTGAAGCTTCTGGAATTGGAATTAAGAAAAAAACTGGATATTGATAGAATGCTTGAAATCATGGGGATTTTGCCTAAAAAGAAAAAGAAAGTTACCACCCTTTCGGTGGGAGAAAAACAGAGGGTTGCTATTGCCAGAGCCCTCATCAAGGATCCCCTGTTATTACTGGCGGATGAACCCACCGGCAACCTGAATAAAAAGATAGCCAATGAGATCATGTCCTTGACGGCGGGGTATGCACAGAAATTTGATATACCGGTAATAACTGTTTCCCATGATTATGATATGAAAGAGCATTTTGACGTTTTTATAGAGATGTCGGAACTGAATACGGAATTAAGCGAGGTGGGTAAATAATGATTAAATTTGCGCTGAAAAACCTTCGAACCCGATTCACCCGGGCATTGCTGGCTTGCATAGCGGTTATATTGTGTACCACTATTGCTTTGATCACTTATAATACAGCTCATCAAGTAGAGGATGGTGTTATTTCAACTGCGGGCTATTACGATACCATTGTCGGCCCCGAAGGTAGCCCCTTGGAACTGGTTTTTTCCAGCATGTTTTTCACGGAAAGTCCGCTGGGGACGATTCCTTATAAATACTATGAAGAACTAAAAGCCAATCCTTCAGTAAGGGAAGCCTATCCCATGGCTGCCGGAGATTCCTATCAGGGGATTCCCATTATTGGCACCGTCCCGGGATACCTGCAGGATTATGAGTTGAAGGCAGGCGAAATGTTTGAGGAGACCGAAGAAGCTGTAATCGGCTACAATGTGGCTGATGCGGGAGTTTTAGAGATAGGTGATATTTTTGTAGGGGTGCATGGTTTTGGAGGAAATGGGCATGTTCATGACGAGTTTGAGTACGAAGTAGTAGGGATTCTTGCCCGGAGCGGGACGGCTTCGGACAATGTTATCTTTACGACTGCCGAAAGCGTTTGGGTAATTCACGACCATGACCACAACGATTGTGACGACGATCATGATCACAGCCATGATGATCATGACGAACACGAGCATGAAGACCACGAACACGACGATCATGACCATGATGACCACCATGACCATGACGATCACCATGACCATGACGATCACCATGACCATGATGACCATGATCACAACGGACACGACCATGATCACGATGATGACCACCACGATGAAGACGGGCATATCCACGATGATGCGCATGGCCATAATCACAATGACCATGATGATCACAGCCACGATGATCATGACCACGCTCATGAACACGACCACCATGAAGAAGTTACCGGTGACCTGATATCGGTAATTGTGAACACAGAGGGGCTTGCTGCTCATACGGAACTGAAATCTCAGTTTGACGAAAAGCCCGGTGTGCAAGCGGTTAATCCGACCACCGTATTAAGGGATCTATTGGACAACCTTAACCTGGGGCGGGACGTATTATTTGTTCTAGCTGCTATTATAGTGTTTATGGCAGCGGTAGTAATTTACGTGACCACGGCTTCATTCGTGGAGGATAGCAAAAAAGATATTCTGATCATGCGTTTGTTGGGCATAAAAAGGAAAACCATATTTTCCTTATTTGTCCTGCAGACGGTAATTATTTCCGTGGTGAGCATTGCTATCTCGTTTTTGATAAGCTACGGCGGACTTTACCTGATCAATAATTTTACGGCAGACAGAATGGGCATAATGATAGACCCGGCGAAACATTACCCGGGAGAATTTGCTCTGGTGCTCCTTGTCTTTGCCATTATTGTAATTTCAGCGATAATTTCTATTTTTCCTGTTTACAAACATGACCCCTTGGAGGTAGAATAGAGTTAAATATGAAAAAAACACTGATAATTCTAACTACAATTGTTTTATTGCTTGCAGCCGGATGTGAGGAAGAGCCGGGGGAGACACCACACCTCCAATTTGCCGAGTTATGGGGTGAAGATTTTAGTGTTTCGCAGAGAGTGCAGGAACTTGATGGGCAAAGTGTATCAATGACCGGTTTTATGGCTATGCAGTCACCGCTG
>PUKQ01000003.1 GCA_003550565.1 Syntrophomonadaceae bacterium | reverse complement strand
GTTTACTTCTTCGCCGGGCCTATTTTCTATAATGCTTACCAGTTGAGGCAAATCGTTAACAGGTTTGCCTTCCGCGGCAACTATACGATCCCTTTCTTGCAACCCGGCGTCAGCCGCCGGAAGTTCAGAAACTATATTTCCTATTTCCGCATTTTCTTCAATGACCATACCCAATAAAGATAAATTTACTACCGGAGTGAGTTTAATTGTTTTATGTTGCCCGTTGCGCTCAACCGCTAAGGCAATTTTCTCACCATACCTATCTCCTATGATCCGCGAGAGATCCTGCCATTTATCAACAGATTCCCCTTCCACCGCCAATATACGGTCTCCTTCCTGCAGCCCGGCTTCGGCTGCCGGAAAATCGGGTGACACCTGTCCTATTTCAGTAGTATCCTCCGCGGGCATTCCCAGCAAAAAGAAATAAACCACAAAAATAAGCACTATAGCCAGGACAAAATTCATGAGAGAACCGGCAGCCACCACACCAATGCGACTGCGCACCGGTTTTTCCATGAAATTGCCCGGCTTATCTTTTTCATCTTCATCTTCGCCCAACATACGGCAAAAACCGCCTAGAGGCACTGCTCGCAAAGAATAATCAGTGCCGTCCCGGGACCAACCCAGCAGGCGAGGGCCAAAACCTAAGGCAAGTTCAAGAACCTTAATGCCGGCACGGCGAGCTGCCAGGTAATGGCCAAATTCATGCACAAAAATAATTACACCAAAAACAAATATTGCCGCTACTAAAGTTAACACCGGTAACCTCCCATTTCCCCTAAAGTTAAAGCTTTACCCCGGGCCCATTCATGGGCAGCAAGGATATCTTCTTCTTCGGGATTGCTCACTGACTGATGTTCATCCATTATGGCTGCAATCATTTCCGCAATCGCCGTAAATTTTATCTTATTATCTAAAAACAGCTGTACCGCCACCTCGTTAACCGCATTCATACAAGCCGGCATGGTTCCGCCAATTTTTCCGGCCCGATAAGCCAACCGCAGGCATGGAAAAGCCTGAGTATCGGGTTCTTCAAATTCCAGGTTTTGTTTGCCCCATTCCATTCCCTTAATAATGCCTTTTTCACGTTTAGGAAAGGTAAGGGCATATTGAATGGGAAGCCGCATATCGGGAACAGCCATTTGGCCCACCACAGAGCCATCTACAAACTCAACCAGTGAATGCACCAGGCTCTGGGGGTGCACCAATACTTCAATTTGATCCAATTCCAGGCCGAAGAGCCAACAGGCTTCCAATACCTCAAACCCTTTGTTCATTAAAGTTGCCGAGTCAATGGTTATTTTGGCTCCCATTTGCCAGTTAGGGTGTTTTAAAGCTTGAGCCGGCTTTACCTGTTCTAATTGGCCGTAATCCAAACCTCTAAACGGACCGCCGGAAGCAGTCAATATTACCCGCTTTACTTCCCGCGCAGACTCACCTTTCAAACACTGAAATACGGCAGAATGCTCACTGTCTACAGGTATAACCTGCTCACGAAAGCGGGGGAACTTGCGGGAAAGCAACTCTCCCCCGACCACCAGCGATTCCTTGTTAGCCAGGGCAACTCTCTTCCCCTCTTTTAAAGCCGCCAGTGTGGGACGAAAACCGCTGAACCCCACCAAAGCCATGAGGATAATATCGGCGCTTGCCCAGGTAGCAGCCTGCTTCAGGCCTTCTTCACCCACAGCGATCCTCGGGTTTATATTATGGGTTTCCTGCTTAAGCTGCTCCATATGTTGGCCATCAGCCAAAACCAGAAGTTCGGGGGTAAATTGCCGAGCCTGTTCTGCCAACAATGAATAATTGGTATGGGCGGTGAGAGCCACTACCCGGTAATTTCCCCCCAGGTATTTCAACACTTCCAGTGTTTGCTGCCCGATGGAACCGCTTGAACCCAATATGCTCACATTCGGCAGTTTGATTTTCCTCCCAACCATTCCGGCATTCCCGGTAAATTTTTTTATTTTACCTGTGGAACCGGAACTTACTTCTAAAAGTTACATTACCTCAAAAATATAAAAAAAGATACCTAATTTTTTAGGCAAAATTTATAAATAATTAACAAGTAAAATAAAATAATAAGCGAAAGGTCCTGCGTACATTATACTGTCAAACCTGTCCAAAATGCCCCCGTGGCCGGGAATAAAATTGCCCGAATCCTTTACTTCCAATTTTCTTTTTATTGCAGATTCTACCAAATCGCCGATTTGGGCAAAAAGAATGATTACAAAAACTAACACTACAGTTAATAATAAGCTTAACTGGTAAAAATCCGGGATGAGGAAATATAACAATATACTTAATAGTATAGTACCCAGTAATCCTCCCAGTGATCCTTCAACGCTTTTTGCAGGGCTCACTGCCGGCATTAATTTTCTTTTTCCCCACGCATTTCCCACAAAATAGGCGAATGTATCATTTAACCATACAACAGCTAATAAAAGAACGGTATATTCAAAAACAAATTCCTGCCTCAGTATTACCAAATAACTCAATAAACCGCCTATATAAATTATACCCCAGAAAAACAATGAAGTTTCTTCCAGGGTAGAGCGGTTAAACCTGAATACCAGGTTCAGGGCAATCCACAAAAACAGAAGTGTAATAACTATCAATACTACTTCCATACTTCCCAGATATACCGCCGCCAAAAGAGCAGTTAGTCCCACAAAACCACTAAAAAGCAGTACTTTATCGCCCAACCGCATCATCTGAAAATACTCGCGCAATCCTATAAGTGCAATTAACCATATAAGAATAGTATACCATATATCCCCCAAATAGATAAAATACAATAACAGGGGAATTCCCACTAACGCGGAAAGAATTCGTTTTAGCAGCATCCCTACTCTTCCTCCAATCCCCCGTAACGGCGTCGCCTCGTTTGATAATCATAAATGGCTTCCAACAAATGCATACGCTTAAAATCCGGCCAGTAAACAGGAGTGAAGTAAAGTTCGGCATATGCTATTTGCCACAAGAGAAAATTGCTCACTCTTAATTCTCCGCTGGTTCTGATTACCAGTTCAGGATCGGGCAATCCCGCAGTTTGCAGATAATTAGCAAAAAATTTTTCCTCTATGTCTTCCAGTTTAATTTGCCCTTCTCGCGCTTCAAAGGCTATTCTGCGAGCAGCCTGCACGATGTCAGGACGCCCCCCATAGTTAATGGCCATGTTAAATATCATGCCGTTATTATTTGCTGTTCGATCCAGCGCATTACTAATAGCCTCGCGGGCTTTTGCCGGCAGGGCTTCTGCTTCACCGCTAATCCGAAGTTTTATATTATTATCCAGTAATGACTGCAGATCTTCTTGCAAATACTTATAGGGCAGCTCTAATAAAAACTTAACTTCCCATTTCGGCCTTTTCCAGTTTTCCGTAGAAAAAGCATAAATGGTCAAAACTTCAACTTCTAAATGACGGCAAGCTTTTACAATATCCCTTACCGTATCTACACCCTGCCTGTGCCCTTCAATGCGGGGCAAATCTCTTTGAGCAGCCCAACGGCCGTTTCCATCCATGATAATAGCTATATGCGCAGGAGCTTTTTCCCATTGGATAGAATCGGCCAGGTCTTTTTCATATGCGTTAAAATTATATTTGTCATACCAGGCCATGGCAATATTCCTTCAAAAAAATTTCCCGTTTATATATTAAAAAGAAATGGAGATATTCTAATAGCCTCATTCTCATTTCCCTTAATTTAAAAATAGCCCCCTCCTCACCTGGAGGGGGCGCGCTAATATTAGTCCTCAATGATTGCGTCATTAGGGCATTCATCAAGGCAGGTACCGCAGCTGTCACATTTCTCGGGGTCGATTTCGAAATAATCATCACCCTCACTTATAGCTTCCGTGGGGCATACATCCATGCACAGGCCACAAGCTGTACACTCTTCAGGATCGATACGAAATGCCATCTAATTCACCCCCTTTTTCTGGATCAATTGTTACGGTCAATTCTACAACTTTACCGGCTCTGATTAACTGCCTTATTACTCTGTATGCAGCATCAGGCGGCTCTTGATACCTTGGAGGCAGTGTTTTTACTACTTCTACTTCATATCCCGCTTCATTTATCTTTTCTACTGCCACCTGCAATGGATAAGCAATTAACAGAGGAACTTGTCTTTCTTCCACACTACTAATCCTCCATTATTTCCTTTTCCTTGGCTTCCGCGATCTTATCTAATTCATTTATATGTTCATCGGTCATTTTTTGAGTTTTTTCCTGGGCACTGTAACACATATCTTCTGATATTTCGCTTTCTTTTTCCATCTTTTTAAGCCTGTCATTTACTTCCCGCCGTAAGTTTCTAATGGCTACGCGTCCTTCTTCAGCTTTCTTGCGCACAAATTTCACCAATTCCTGCCGGCGTTCTTCAGTAAGAGGAGGAACGTTTAAGCGTATTACACTTCCATCATTATTAGGCGTTAAAGACAGTTCAGATTTTAATATAGCCTTTTCCACATCTTTTATACAGCTTTTATCCCACGGTTGGATAACAATTAACCGTGGTTCAGGCACGCTTATACTTGCCAGCTGTTTTAAAGGAGTGGGAGTCCCGTAGTATTCCACTTCTAATCCTTCTACCATGGAAGGATTAGCCCTTCCTGCCCTTAAAGTTGCAAACTCACGTTTCATGGCAGCTACAGTCTTTTTAAGCTTATCTTCAAATTCCAGATAAATTTCTTCTAATTCTTCCATAACAGGTGTCCCCCCTTTTCGAGGAAAATTAACATACTAACTTACGGTAGTTCCGATATCTTCGCCCATAATCACTTTTTTTATATTACCGAAATGCCGGAGCCCAAAAACAATAATTTTGATTTTGTTATCCATGCAAAGGGAAGTGGCCGTAGCATCCATTACTCCCAATCCCCGATTGAGGACCTCGAGATAACTTAACTCGGAAAACTTTATGGCATCAGGGTTCTTCCGGGGATCTTCTTCATAAACGGCATCCACCTGCCCCTTGGCCAGTAAAATTACCCTGGCATTTATTTCTGCCGCTCGGAGCGCCGCGCATGTATCAGTAGAAAAATAGGGATTTCCCGTACCGCCGGCAAATATAACTACCCGGCCTTTTTCCAGGTGCCTTAGGGCCCTCCTGCGAATATAAGGCTCAGCTACTTCTTTCATTTCTATTGCTGACTGGACGCGGGTATCAACTGATTGATGTTCAAGGGCGTCTTGCAGCGCCAGGGCATTTATTGCCGTAGCCAACATACCCATATAATCAGCTGTGGCGCGATCCATACCTTTATTGTCAGCATCCGCCCCTCTCCAAAGATTACCCCCGCCAACCACTATAGCAATACTTACATTGCTCTCTACGATTTCTTTGATCTGCACCGCAATATCACGTAAAAACCCCTGATTAATACCATATTCTTGATCTCCCGCCAGAGCTTCGCCGCTTAGCTTCAATATGACCCGTTTATAAACAGGCACGCTCATTTGCCGACTTTACCTCCTTAATCCACCGCTAATTTTGCTACCATTATATTATATAACAAAAAAATGACCCTTTTAGAAGGGTCGAACAAAAAAAATTTAAGATTTATTTTCCTCGATGGAGGATGCGGAATCTTCCACCATTTCACCTACTTCAAACCTGGCAAAACGGCGGATAATAATATTTTCCCCCAGACGAGCTACCGTTTCAATAACCAGGTCGTTAATTGTCTTTTCTTCGTCTTTGACATATAGTTGCTGTAAAAGACAGTTTTCTTGATAAAACTTTTTTATCCGACCTTCGATTATTTTTTCTATTACATTTTCAGGCTTGCCTTCATTTACTGCCTGCCGACGTAAAAATTCTTTTTCTTCTTCTACAATTTCTGCCGGCACATCCTCTTCCCTCAAATAATTAGGGTTGGCAGCAGCAATTTGCAAACAAAGATTACGAGCTAATTCCCGGAATTCTTCATTTTTTGCCACAAAATCTGTCTCACAATTAAGTTCCAACAGCACCCCAACTTTGTCACCCTGATGTATGTATGAGTCTATTATTCCTTCAGAAGCCGTGCGCTCAGCTTTTTTAGCCGCCATAGCAAGGCCTCTTTCTCTCAGGTAAGCAAGAGCTTTTTCCTCATCTCCACCTGATTCCTGGAGAGCTTTTTTGCAATCCATCATGCCCACACCTGTTTTTTCCCGCATCCTTTTTACCTGTTGAGCATCTATGTGCATATCCTGATCAATCCTCCTCTACATTGCTTTGGTGTATTCTTCATAACAATAGGTAGTATTATTCCGGTCTCTTCTCTTTTTTTCTTACTACTTTAACTCTTTTTATCTTCAATTTCTTCAGGTTCTTCTTCAGGTTCTTCCTCATCTTCTTCTTTTTCTTCTTCATTATTATCTTTCTCTTCAGCTACGTGAGATTCTTCTTTTGTTGTATAATCCTCCGGAGAAGTATCCGTAGATGTATTAGCCTGTTTCAAAGTTACATTTTCCAAATCTTCCGCTGCAGGGACATTTTCTTTAACATCGTCACCACCGATTTCTGCTTCTTCCAAATCCTTATGAAGGGGCTTTTCCAATGTTTCTTCTTCGTCATCTCCAAAAATCTCTTCTATTTCTTCATCAAAAAATTCCGGTTTCCCAGCAGCCTCTTCTTCTGCCGCTGTCGCATCATCCGCTGCTTCTTCTACCTCAGCTTCATCCTGACGATAGGCCTCTAATATCCGTTTCCCTTCCATCACTCCATTAGCGATTACCGAAGTAATTAATTTAACTGCCCTGATAGCGTCATCGTTACCGGGAATCGGATAATCAATTTCATCCGGATCGCAATTGGTGTCTATGATAGCAATAATTGGTATGCCCAATTTACGTGCTTCAGCCACAGCTATTCTTTCTTTGCGCGGATCAATAATATAAACTGCATCCGGCAGCCTTTTCATATCCCTAATGCCGCCCAGAAATTTTAACAATTTTTCCTTTTCCCTGTTTAAAGACATTACTTCTTTCTTGGTAAGAACATCAAATATTCCTTCCCTTTCCATTCTTTCTAATTCCTCAAGTCTGCCAATCCGTTTAGAAATGGTTTTAAAGTTGGTCATCATGCCACCTAACCATCTCTGATTCACGTAAAACATACCGCATCTTTCTGCCTCAGTCTTTATGGAATCCATAGCTTGTTTTTTGGTGCCTACAAAAAGAATGGTTCCCCCGTTGGCAATTAGATCCCGCACAAATTTGTAATGTTGATCAAGCAACCTTACCGTTTTTTGCAGGTCAATAATATAAATGCCATTTCTCTCCGTAAAAATGTACTTTTTCATTTTAGGGTTCCAACGTCTGGTTTGATGGCCAAAATGGACCCCCGCTTCAAGCAACTGCTTCATGGTAGCTACTGCCATTAATCAATACTCCTTTCAAATTGGTTTTTTCCTCCACCCCGTCATCTTTTATCCAAATTTTCTGCGCCCAGAAAAAACCGTGGATAAAATCAGCAAGTGTGCGTATTCAAAAATAACATGAGTAGTATAGCATAGTTTTGTGGCAATGGCAACATTAACTAAAATATCGCCGAACCTTAACCCCCGCCTACTTCACAATGACAAAAAGATAGAGTAATACGGCGATTACTCTATTTCATGATGCTAAGTGATTGTTCCATCGTTTTATGTCAAAAACCATCTTCCACACACTATAAACTGGTACTTTCCTGACCTAATAGCTGCTCCAGTAAATAGGGATTAAGGATCTTTATATAGGTCCCCTTCATCCCCAGAGAGCGAGACTCAATAACCCCGGCACTTTCAAATTTCCGCAGGGCATTTACTATAACCGAACGAGTTATGCCCAGTTGATCGGCAATCTTGCTGGCCACCAACAGCCCCTCGGTACTTCCTAACTCCTGGAAAATATGCTCTACAGCTTCAAGCTCGGAATATGATAAGGTAGCAATGGCCAGTTGGACTATTGCTTTGCTGCGAGCTTCTTCTTCAATTTTTTCAGACCGGGATCGAAGAATCTCCATTCCCACAACAGTAGCTCCGGTTTCTGCAAGGATTAAATCTTCATCATCAAATAGTTCGTTAAAACGAGCCAGCAATAAAGTTCCCAGCCGCCTTCCTCCACCTATAATAGGAATAATGGAAGTGGTTTTCCCGGTAAATTTGCAGGTTTCCGTATCTATAAACACACAATGCCCGGACTTTTGCTGCAAATTTACCCGAGATTCTTCATTTTTCAATAAGAATTCGTTGTAGCTCTCAGGAAAAGCCCCGTCATTAAAAACATGCTTTACCATAATCTCACATTCAAACTCATCTACCAAAGAATAGCCCAAAATTTTCCCTTCGCTATCAGCAATATAAATGTTAGCATCAATCTCATTTTTTAACACACCCGCTACTACGTCAAAGTCTACCCGCTGGCCAGCCGTTTTTTGCATAATCATATTAATACGCCTGGTCTTCTCCAATAATGGTGATTCAATCATTTTTTTCACTCCTTTTTATTTTTTCTTAATGAAAAGCTTCTTTAATGTAATTATACCCCATGTTAATAATATGGACATAAACTACAATATGTACTTACTTAAATCTTTATCTTGCACAATATCCCGCAATTTATTCTGCACATAAGGAGCATCGATAATAATTTTATCTCCCTTCTTTTCGGGGGCTTCAAAAGATATCTCTTCCAAAAGTTTTTCCATAATGGTATGTAAGCGCCTGGCTCCTATATTTTCCATGTCTTCATTTACCCGGGTGGCTATGCGAGAAATTTCTGCTATACCCTCTTCTTTAAATTCTATTTCCAGCCCTTCTGTTTGTAATAAAGCTGTGTATTGCTTTAGCAAGGCATTTTGCGGTTCTTTTAGTATGCGCACGAAATCTTCCATGCTAAGACTTTCCAATTCTACCCTTATAGGAAACCTCCCCTGCAATTCCGGAATAAGATCGGCAGGCTGAGAAATATTAAACGCACCGGCAGCAATAAATAACATATGATCGGTCTTAACCGGTCCGTATTTAGTAATCACTGTAGAACCTTCCACTATGGGCAAAATATCTCTCTGGACACCTTCGCGGGAAACATCGGCACCGCCGCTATATTCCTTTCCCGCTATTTTATCTACCTCATCCAGAAATATAATGCCCAACTGTTCCGACCTTTCTATAGCTTCATTGTTAACAGCATCCATGTCTATCATTTTTTGCGCTTCTTCCGCTTTGAGAATCTGCCGAGCATCTTTTACCGGCACTTTCTTTTTTTTCTTTTTGGAAGGAAGCAAGTTTCCAAATATATCCTGTAAGTTTATGCCCATTTCATCCATCCCCTGACCGGAAAAAACTTCAAGCATGGGAGAACTTTTATCGTCAACTTCAATTTCCACCAGCCGTTCTTCTAATTCTTGCCTTTTAAGCTTTTCCCTCATGATCTCCCTTTCTTCCTCGGCTCTTCGAAGTCTTTCCCGATAATGGGCATCCTCACTTTCTATATCAGTTTCTTCGCTACCATCGGATTCACCTGAGCTGGAAAATAGGAAGCCCAAAGGGTTGGTGCTTTTTTCCCGTTTTTTCGGCAAAGGGACTAATATTTCTACCAACCTTTCTTCCGCGCTGTGGGCAGCTTTCTGATCAACTGCCTGCATACGTTCATTTTGTACTATCCGAATGGAAGTCTCTACAAGATCCCGGACCATGGATTCAACATCACGGCCAACATACCCCACCTCGGTAAATTTGGTGGCCTCCACTTTTACAAAGGGAGCGCTAACAAGGTTAGCCAGTCTGCGGGCAATTTCTGTTTTTCCGACACCGGTAGGACCGATCATGATGATATTTTTGGGTGTAATTTCATCCTGCATGGAGGAAGGCAATAATTTTCGCCGATAGCGGTTACGCAGTGCCACAGCAACACATCTCTTGGCCTCGTTTTGCCCTATTATATATTTATCAAGTTCTCCAACAATTTCTCTGGGGGTAAGCTCTTCATTTAGCAAGTTTAGCCCAACTCCTCAATTATGATTTCTTCATTAGTATATACACATATATCTGCCGTTATCCGCATAGCTTCAAAAGCAATTTCCGCAGGCGAAAGATCGGTGTGTTTAATCAAAGCCCGAGCAGCGGCGGTAGCATACGATGCTCCCGAACCAACAGCGGCAATCCCATCATCAGGCTCTATAACCTCGCCGGTACCAGAAATAATAATCAAATCTTCAGAGCTGGCAGTAACTAAAAGTGCTTCTAACCTTCTTAACACTCGATCGGTACGCCACTCTTTAGCCAGTTCTACCGCAGCTCTTTTAATATTGCCGCTATAACTTTCAAGGTTCCTTTCAAATTTTTCAAAAAGGGTAAAGGCATCTGCCACCGACCCGGCAAACCCTGCCAATATGTTTCCCTCATACAAACGCCTCACCTTGCTGGCATTCTTTTTGATAATGGTGTTATCACCGAATGTTACCTGTCCGTCACCGGCAAGGGCCACAGATCCACCTTTTTTTACCGCTACTATAGTTGTCGATTTTATCAAATTTACCTTACTCCCTTAAGGAATATTTAACTCAATTCCTTAATACACTGATTATTTCATTAACTCCAAGCATTTTTTGCTCTCTTTATATAAAGAAGAAAAGTTAGCTAAGCTCTAGGATGAGCAGAATTATAAACCTCATGCAACCTTTCTTTGGTGATATGAGTATATAATTGAGTGGTGGATATGCTCACATGCCCCAATAATTCCTGAACCATTCTTAGGTCAGCTCCCCGTTCTAAAAGGTGAGTAGCAAACGAATGCCGCAAAGAATGTGGACTTATGCCCTCTTTCAAACTTGCCATGTGCAAATATTTATTAAAAATGTAACGTACGCCACGTTCACCTAAAGGGGAGCCAAACCTATTTAAAAAAAGAGCATCGGTCTTGATATCATTTTGATTCGCCCTTTTCCGCCCCGTGAAAAGCAACTGCTCCCGGGGGCCGGAAAGATAAGTGAGCAGGCTTTCAATAGCCTTGTTTCCCACGGGAATAATTCTTTCATTGCCTCCCTTGCCGCTAACTTTGATCAGCCTTTGAGCAAAATCTACAGAAGTTAAGGTAGTATTAACAATTTCCCCTACCCGAATCCCACTGCTATAGATTAATTCCATTAAAGCCCGGTCACGGCATCCCAGTGCAGTTTTCATATCGGGCAAAGATAAAAGGGATTCTACTTCATGATAATATAAAAAAGTTGGCAAATTGCGAGGCTGCCTCGGCGTAGAAACATTTGCCCATTTACCTTCCTTCAACACTCCCTCTCTTTGCAAATACCTAAAAAAAGACCGCACGGAAGAAAGCTTACGGGCAATGGTCTTACGGCTGTATCCCTTATCCATAAGGTAAGCTAAAAAATGCCTTAATATCCACTGCCGTTCCACATAATCCGTACTTCCGTACCTCTCCTGCATAAATGCAAGTAGTTGTTCCAGATCTTCCCGATAACTTTTTATAGTCATGGAAGAAAAGTTTTTTTCCACCTGCATATAATTTATAAATTTCCGGAGGTATTTGTACACAATTCATCTCCCTTCTGTTAAATATTAGCATATTGAAAATTGTTATGCAAGTAAGCTCTGACAGACTATTCGAAATTTTTCCAGGGCATCGAGGGAACGGTTGACCAGATAATCTCGCCGTTGCTTTTTGTGAATACGTTCTCCGGGGGGTTGAAACATGCCAAAATTCACATTCATGGGTTGAAAATGCCGCGGATCAGCAGTGGTAATGTATCGGCTCAGTGCACCAATCGCTGTTTCCGGGGGAAACTCTAAACAAGACTTCCTCCGGGCAGCAGCTACAGCATTAAGCCCGGCGACCAAACCGGAAGCAGTGGATTCCACATAGCCTTCCACTCCGCTTAATTGACCGGCAATAAAAACTTTTTCAACTTCCTTTAATTCATAGGTGCTCTTCAAAAGGCGGGGAGCATTTAAAAAAGTATTGCGATGCATCATGCCATAACGGGCAAACTCGGCCTCTTCTAGCCCCGGAATCATGCGAAATATTCGTCTTTGTTCGGGCCATTTCAGTTGAGTTTGGAATCCCACCATATTATAAAGGGTAGCTTCAAGATTATCCTGCCGCAATTGAACTACCGCATATGGCTGTTCTCCCGAGTGGGGATCCATCAACCCTACCGGCTTCAAAGGGCCAAATAAAAGGGTATCTCTTCCCCTCGCCGCCATTTCTTCCACGGGCATACAGCCTTCAAAAAATTTCCTCTCTTCGGTTAGATGCGGGATATACTTTTCCCCCGTTACCAAAGCTTCCCAAAAATCATCATACTCCGTTTTGGTTAACGGGCAGTTAATATAATCCGCCACCTCTTCTTCATAACGCGATGCCTGGAAAACGCGATCAAAATTGATGGATTCCGCCGTTACTATGGGGGCAGCGGCATCATAGAAGTATAAATAATCTTCGCCGATTACAGCATAAAGTGAACGCGCCAAAGTTTCAGAAGTTAACGGTCCGGTAGCAATTATAAGGGGACGCTCCGGAGGAATAGAATGCACAGGCTCCCGCACCACATTGATCCGGGGATGCTCTTCTACCCGACGGGTAATAAGGTTGGCAAATGCCTGTCGATCCACCGCCAAAGCTCCTCCCGCGGGGACTTTCGTTTCCAACGCAGCTTTGATGATCAGTGAATCCATACGGCGCAGCTCTTCTTTTAAAAGTCCGGCAGCATTATGCAAGGAGCGCGCCCGCAAAGAATTGCTGCAGACCAATTCTGCCAAAAAACCTGTATAATGAGCGGATGTAAATTCCCGCGGCCTCATTTCGTAAAGAAGAATTAAAGCTCCTTTTTCCGCTGCCTGCCAGGCAGCTTCTGCACCGGCTAAACCGCCCCCGATTATGACTATATCAGGTATCATATATTATTTATCCACCTCGGTTTTATACTTAATATTGCTTTCACACGAAGGATCACCGCAGCTTAAAACATTTTTGTTTTGTTGCACCATAAAATAACCGCAGTGAGGACACTTTTGAGGCAGAGGCTTTTTCCATAAGGAGAAAGTACAATCAGGATAATTATTACAACCGTAAAAAGGACGCCCCTTACGGCTGCGCTTTAATACTATTTCACCCCCATCCACCGGGCATTTTACCCCAGTTTCCGCATCTACATTACGGGTGAATCGGCATTCAGGAAAGCCGGGACAAGCTAAAAATCGTCCAAACCGCCCGTAGCGGTAAACAAGATTAAGCCCGCATTTTGGACAGGTTTCTTCGCTATACTCCGGTTCCAGCTCCACATTTTCCATCTGCTTATCGGCTGCTTCCACCCGCTGCCGGAAAGACTCATAGAATTCTTGCAAAATATCCAGGCTGTTCATCTCTCCCTCTTCAATGTTATCAAGTTTATCTTCCATCCTGGCCGTGAATTCAACATTAATTATTTCCGGGAAATAATCCTGCAGTAAATCTAACACTACCTTGCCCAATTCGGTAGGGATAAACGCCTTATTGTCGATGATTACATATCCGCGGCTGCGTATAGTTTCAATGATGGGTGAATAAGTACTGGGACGGCCTATTCCTTTTTCTTCAAGCGTTTTTACCAGGGAAGCTTCATTATAGCGGGGAGGCGGTTGAGTAAAATGTTGCTCCGGTATTAGTTTTTCCAATCCTAAAGCCTCTTCTTCGGATAATGATGGCAATAATTTATCAACCTCTTCCCGATCCTTATCTTTACGGTAGAGGTACAAATAACCGGGAAATACGATATTACTGCCATTGGCTCTAAACTTATATTTACCGGCGCTAATATCAACCCTTAGCTTGTGTAAAAGAGCCGCCGCTGTTTGACTGGCTAAAAACCGAGTCCAAATTAATGTGTATAATTTCTGCTGATCTTTGTTCAAATAAGCTTTTACCTTTTCAGGCTCCCGGTTAATATCCGTAGGACGTATGGATTCATGAGCTTCCTGGGCCTTTCGGGCTGATTTAAATTTGTGGGGTTGGGAGGGAACATAGTCAGAACCCAGGTGATTTTTAATGTATTCCCGAGTTTGTCCGGCAGCCTCTTCGGAAACTTTTACCGAATCAGTACGGATATAAGTTACCAGACCTGTCATTCCGCTTTCACCTAAATTAACCCCTTCATAAAGTTGCTGGGCTAACTGCATGGTTTTCCGCGTAGAAAAACCTAATTTTTGAGAGGCCTCTTGCTGTAAACTGCTGGTGGTAAAAGGAGGCGCAGGTTTTTTATTCTCCTGGCGGGAAGTAATTTTCTCTATCCGGAAGTTTTTGTTTTGTAAATCCTGCACTATTTTTTCCGCTTCCTCTTTATTGTTTATTTTTATTTTTTCTTTACCCTGCCAGCGAAGCTCTGCATTAAAGGGGGTAGAATCCTTACTCCCGGTCAGGACCGCCTCAATAGTCCAATACTCCTCGGGGACAAAGGCCTCGATTTCTTTTTCCCTTTCACAAATCAGGTGAACAGCCACCGACTGGACCCGACCGGCACTAAGGCCTTTTTTGACATTTTTCCAAAGTAAGGGGCTAATCTTATAGCCCACTAAACGATCCAATATTCGTCGGGCTTGCTGCGCTTCTACCCGATTATTATCTATAAAGCGGGGAGCCTTGAGGGCTTTTTTAACTGCTTCTTTGGTTATTTCGTTAAATTCCACCCGATTGGGTTCTTCCGGATCAAGCTCCAGAGCTCTACCCAAATGCCAGCAAATAGCTTCACCTTCGCGATCAGGGTCGGTAGCCAGCAAAACCCGATCTACTTTTTTACTGGCAGATTTGAGTTTTTTCAATATTTCTCCCCGCCCACGGATAGTAATGTATTGAGGTTGGAACTCATTTTCCACATCAATGCCTAGTTTACTTTTTGGTAAATCAATTAAGTGACCGTTAGATGCCTGCACCTGGTAATTGGAACCTAAAAATTTTTTAATGGTTTTGGCTTTAGTATGAGATTCTACAATTAAAAGTGTTTTTTTCTTCAATAATCTCTTCCTCCTCAAACATTAAATGATTTTAAATAATCAAAAATTATTCCTGGCAGGAGCTTCCGAATAATTTAATCCTTTTCTCTAAAATTACAATATTATGCACATAGTATAATATAATATATTAATTGATATTTATTCAAGCATATTTGCTAAATTAAATATTTCACCGCTCATAGTAGGTTTTGACATTATAAACCGCTAAACTCCGGATATATGGTTTCCTCACTTTTTTTAGGGGAAAGGGCTATTACTTCCCGAAAGACTCTATTTTTTGCCTCGCTAGTATAATTACAAAAAATATCCCTCGGCACTAAATTCGGATGAAATATTTTCCCGGTAACTGCCGCACAAAACCTTTCATTTCCAAGTTTAAAATTAGCTCGCTAAATTTCGACGGCGAAAGTCCACTATTTCGAATTATTTCATCGGCATGAGTAGGTTGAAAGGGTATCAAAGAGAGAATTGCTTCTTCCTCTTTTTCTATAAAGCTCATCTGCCCCGTTTCTTTATGATCTCCGTCTTCATTCTTACCACTGCCGCCGGCAGTTATGGCCAGTCCCACCTCTTCTAAAATATCGTCCAAGGCATCCAATAGCTTGGCACCCTGTTTAATTAAACGATTGCACCCCCGACTGTAAGGGCTGTTGATGTTGCCCGGCACGGCAAATACTTCCCGCCCCTGTTCAAGGGCAAAATCAGCTGTAATCAAAGCACCGCTTTTTTCCATGGCTTCTACTACCACCGTCCCCATAGATAAACCGCTAATAATGCGGTTTCGCCGGGGAAAATGCTGAGGGATAGGTTTTGTGCCAACGGGAAATTCACTGATTACGGCACCGCTTGCACCAATTTGGTGTTTTAACAATTGATTCTGAGGAGGATAACAAACATCCGCGCCCGAACCCAACACCGCTATGGTTCGGCCACCGCTTTCCAAGGCTCCCTTATGAGCCCAACTATCAATGCCCAAAGCCATTCCGCTTACTACTGTAACTCCTAAAAATGCCAGTTCCCGGGCAAATTTCAAAGCAATCTCCTGACCATAAGCAGTTGCTTTGCGGCTGCCCACGATAGCTATTGTTATTTCGCCATTCTTTAGTTCACCTTCTCCATAAAGAAGTAAAGGTGGAGAAAAAATTTCTCGCAATAAATCAGGATACTGCAGATTTTCTTCTGTCAAAACCCATATCCCACTGTTTTGTAATTTATCCCATTCATTTTTGACATCAATGCGGGTCCTTTCCCCCGCAAACTTATGAGCAAGGGAACCCCAACCATCAATTTTTTGAAGAAAGCTCACCGGAGCTTTCCAGGCTTCAGCAGGGTCCGGTATCTCCCGTAGCAGCGACTTTATTCTCCGGGGGCCCAAATAAGGCACCATGTTAAAAGCATTTAAATATGCTGTTTTCTCCATTTATCCCTTCCGCTTACTATCCTGTTTATTTTAACTACGGTTTTCATATTCCATGATATGATTTTCCCATGTCCGCAAGCATACTTTTTCATCGTAAAAGTTCACCAGGTAATTAGGTAGTATGGGGGTTTTCCCATAACCTCCGGGACTGTTTAAAATATAAGTAGGAATAGCCAACCCGGAAGTATAACCTCGCAGTTGCTCCATGATTTCAATACCCTCTTCAACTCGGGTGCGAAAATGTGAAGTTCCCTTCACTTCTTTCGCATGAAATATATAATAAGGCCGAACCATTATTCGTAAAAGCTCCTGGTTTAGTTTACGCATCACATAAGGATTATCATTTACCCCCCTCAGCAAAACAGCCTGGTTGCCCAGCGCAGCCCCTGTCCTGGCCATTTTCAGACAGGCTTCGCCGGCATCGGGAGTAACTTCCAAAGGATGGTTGAACTGAGTATTCACATAAAGGGGCATGTGCCGGGATAATACTTCACAGAGCTCATCATCCACACGATAAGGAAGTGTAACCGGCGCTCTGGTACCCAATCGTTTAATCTCCACGTGAGAAATATTTTCCAACTCGGTAAGAAGCCAATCAATGGTATCGTTTTCCAGCATAAAAGCATCACCGCCGGTTAGCAAAACATCCCTTATTTCTTCATTGTGGCGGATATAATCAAGGGCAGCTTCCAGAGTTTCTTCGGTGGCGTTGGTATCCGTCTCCCCAATATCTCGCCTTCGCTGACAGTGACGGCAAAACATGGCGCACTTGTTGGTTACATTTATAATTAACCGGTCGGGGTATCTACGGGTAATTGCCGCAGCAGGAGATGTATTTTCCTCATCCATGGGATCCATTTCACCCAGGGTGTCATAATACTCCATAGCAGTAGGTATGGATTGGCGTCGCACCGGATCTGCCGGATCATTCTGATCAATAAGGCTCAAGTAATACGGAGAAATAACCCAGCGATACTTGGAGCCGGTAGTATTAATATCAACCGCCTCTTCATCGTCAATACTCAGCACTTTCTGCAAGTTATCCGTATCTCCAATTCTATTTGCCAGCTGCCATCTCCAATCAAACCACTCTGTAGAAGAGATGCCAAAGGCGGACTGAATGTTTGCCTGGTTCTTTTTTATTCGTTCCCAATCTTTATATCCGGAGGGTATCCCCTGCGAAATTTCCAGGTAGTCTTTTATGTTCTCTTTCAGTTGAGCCGCTCTGGCCAAAGACTTCTCCCTTCTTTGCTTTTCTTGCGCCTCCATATTAATACCTCCAAAATAGATATTTCTTTATATTAAGCACGACTCCAAAAGCATGTTTATTTAATCCTTTAACATTGATACTTTAAGAGCTCATCATTTTGCAGTAAATTCGACCATCACTAGAAAACAATTTCATTCCGGTAGTATATGACCATTACAAAGGCATTGCACCGGCATTACAGAGAAAATTCGGTAAAAGCTGTTTCTTCCTTAATATCTTTAATTCGGTTAAGATGATCAACAAAGATCACCCGCGGCTTGAAATTTTTTAATTCCTCACCTGTCATGCCCGCATAACTAATGATAATTACCTGATCACCGGGCTGCACCAGGCGAGCGGCAGCTCCATTTAAACAGACATCTCCTTCACCGGCAGGTCCGGCAATAACGTAAGTTTCTAACCGGGAGCCGTTATTATTGTTGACCACCTGCACTTTTTCATAAGGTAAGATGTCTGCCGCTTCCATGAGAGAAGAATCAATTGTAATACTGCCCACATAATTTAAATTTGCCCCTGTCACCGTGGCCACGTGAATTTTTGATTTACACATTAACCTGTACACTCCATCACACCTCCACTAATAAATTGTCAATTAGCCTGGCCTGGCCAAATTTTACCGCCAGCGCCAATAAAACCGGTCCTTGAATTTGATCTACTCTTTGCAATTTCTTTTCATCCACTATTTCCACATAATCGGGATCAGCTAACGGCTCTTGAGACAAGTTTTGCCACATAAACTTGCGTAGAACCTCAGCATTCCTTTCCCCGGCAATAATTTTTTCCCGGGCAGCAAGAAGAGTAGAATAGATAATTTGGGCAGCTTTTCTTTCTACCGGTTGCAAGTACTTATTGCGGGAACTCATAGCCACCCCGTCTTCTTCTCTCACTGTCGGGCAAACTATTATCTCTACGTTCATATTGAGATCTTCAACCATTTTTTTTATCACCAGCGCCTGCTGAGCATCTTTTTGTCCAAAGTATGCTCTGTCGGGTTCCACCAGGTTAAACAGTTTGGCTACTATCGTGGTAACTCCCCGAAAATGAACAGGCCTGCATGCACCGCATAAAACTTCCGTAATTTCTTCTACATTAACATAGGTAAGATAACCCGGAGGATACATGTCTTTTTTCTCCGGAAAAAAAATGAGGTCGCATCCTTCCTCTGCCGCTTTTTTTTGGTCACCTTCTAAATCTTGCGGATAATCTTCATAATCCTCGTCCCGGCCAAATTGGGTTGGGTTTACAAATATGCTCATTACCACATAATCCGCTTTTCTCCTGGCTTCCCGCAGGAGTGAAAGGTGGCCCTCATGTAAAAATCCCATCGTTGGAACAAAACCTATGCTTTGGCCTTCTGATTTTACCCCCCTTACTTCATTTTTTAATTCCGCTAAATCCCGTATTAAGTTCATAACAGCCATCTCACCCAAGAAATATTTTATTACTTTTTGTGATGAGTTATTTATTCCCCCAGCGCCTCGGTAATTTTTTCAAAAATATCTTTTGGCATTTCAAAGCGATGGTCTTTCGCCGGAAATTTGCCTTCTTTTACTTCTTGGATATAGCCCTGAATTCCTTTTTCCATTTCTGCCCGGGCATTGGCATATTCTTTAACAAACTTCGGACGTTTGCCGGTAGTCAGTCCCATCACATCATGATAAACCAAAACTTGCCCATCACAATGTTCTCCGGCTCCAATGCCAATGGTGGGAATACTAATAGATCGAGTAATCAACCCCGCCAACAACCAGGGCACACATTCCAATACAACTCCAAAAGCTCCCGCTTTTTCCAGCTTCCTGGCATCATCAATCATTTTTAAAGCCGTTTGAATGTCTTTTCCCTGAACCTTGAATCCTCCCATTTGTCCCACCGATTGGGGCGTCAACCCCAGATGTCCCAGCACTGGTATGCCCGCCTCGGTTATTCCCTGCACCGCATCAGCTATTTCCACACCGCCTTCCAATTTGACAGCATCCGCGCCGGTTTCCTGAATTACTCTGGCCGCGTTTTCCATGGCTTTTTCTCTGGTGATCTGGTAAGTCATAAAAGGCATGTCAATAATAACCATGGCCTTCTCAACTCCGCGTACTACAGCTCGTCCATGATGAATCATGTCCTCCAGGGTTACCGCCAATGTATTCTGGTAACCCAAAACTACCATACCTAATGAGTCACCCACCAGGATTGTATCCACGCCTGCCTGATCAACCAGCTCAGCGGTGGGATAATCATACGCCGTAAGCATGGTGATTTTTTCCCCGCTGCTTTTCTTCTCTTTGAGGTCTATAATCGATGTTTTAGTTTCAGGCATTTGGTTAACCTCCCCATTTAGATTAAAAAATTTCTTCTGTTTCTAAAACATTTTTAATCTTATGCCTGCTTTCTGCCGATAGGGTTCCTTTTTCATTAGCCACTAAAGCTGTATAATTCCCCAGCTGGCAATACAATTCCAGTATATGAGGCATTTCGTTTTTAATTAACTCCATATGGCTGCTTATTGTATCCACATCTCCCCGGTCAATGGGGCCGGTCAATGCCCGGGGCACTCCCACTTTTTTAATATTAGCCAGGGTTCCCTCAATAAGAGGCATTAGCGCCGGTAAAGCTTGTTCGCGCGGCACCCCGGAAACCTCCATCATTTTTAACCCTAAATCCAGGAGGGACACAAAATAATTACAAGAAACACACGCTGCAGCATGATATAAAGGTTTCATCTCTGTAGAAATAGTTAGGGCATTACCCCCAAGGGCAGTTACAATCTCTTGTCCCACCTGCACGGCTTCTTCGTCTCCTTCCAGAGTAAAATAGGTGCCGGGAAGGTTTTGTAATCCCGTCTCTGCACTGGGAAAAGTTTGTAGGGGATGCATGGAAAGAACAAATGCCCCGCTTTCCCGGGCAGTTTCCAGAAGGCGAGAGGTATGGGCCCCGCTGGTGTGTAAAACAATCTGCCCTTTGAAAAAGCCCTCTTTTGAAGCAATTTGTTGGCAAACTTCCTCTATATAACTGTCCGGAGTAGTAATAAATACTATGTCTGCCCGATGAGTAATTTCAACCGGATCTGTAAATTGGCCGGTGTCAAGTATTGCAGCAGAATGTTGGGCTGATTCATTTGTTCGACAGCAAAGGCCTGTGAGGCTATAACCATTATTTTTCAGGGCCAAGGCCATAGCTACCCCCACATTCCCCGCGCCTATAATACCAATACTCTTCATTGTCATGCGCCCAAACCTTTCATCACAGCAGAGGCTTTTGATAATTGCCACCATTGCTACTTAAAGTAAAAATACCTTGCTCCAGGGGCAAGGTACGCTCGCATAAAAAAACCTTTAACATTTCAGGTACCCTCCGTCCCGGTCCAAATATGGCTCCAAGCAGAGTAATTATTATT
>PUKQ01000275.1 GCA_003550565.1 Syntrophomonadaceae bacterium | reverse complement strand
TTAATAATTGTTTCAGATAATAGAAATTTAACTTATAGAAGATTAAGATAAAAGTGGGCAAGAAAGTTAAACCTCCAGAGGTGGACAACAAAGTAGACCATCAGGCTTAAATAAGCCCCAAAAGTAAACCAGGTATAATATAAAATCCTTTTTCCCACGCCGTGGCGCAGCCACCAGACAAAATACAGCGAAAGGGGGATAATTACGAGCTTAAGCAGAGGGAAATAGAGCGTGCCTTCAAATAAGTCTATAACGGGATTCAGCTCCCGGTAACCTAACAGCAGGAATATTTCAGTAAGCAGGTAATCGAGAACATTGAATATAGCAACGGCGAACAGTAAACACCTTAATGTTCTTTCTTCGTAAGCATTTAACAAAAGCTTTTTCATTCTTTGGATAAGCACCCCCTATTTTTATGGAGCTTATGTGTAAATTTGAAATAAATATTATATGCCTATATACGCATATAACCCCTGCCTTTATTATAACAGGCAGGGGTTATATGAACAAATATAAAGCATAATAATTTAAAAGCTATTAATTAAGTTGCTTTGGCTAAAATTAAGCCTGTGCTTAAGCTGATAAATTGGCAGGCGCCGACAAATAATATATTATTAGTCTTTCCAGGGAAGATCGGCAAGGGTTACTGACCTCGTGCTTCCGCTGCCATCCAATCCAATTGTATAACCTCCAACTCCGCCAGACGCAAGAACAGTTCCCCGGTAATTCCCGGTCTCCTCTACGTAATCCACGCCGTAAATTTCATCGGCTACGGGCTCAACGGGCTCCATAAACCTATTCATTTCTTCAGGAGCATCTTCAGCCCAGTTAGTTGTTCTAAAAACCATATACTCTCCTGAACCAATATCTCCGAATTCCTCTGTCACCCCCTCGGGGCCTCCGTAGCGCGCCTCCAGTTGCGTGAGGGCACTGTCTATGATACGCAAGTTTGTTTCCACCCCATTTCGTTCCACGCCATCGGTCAAGGTATTGTATATGGGTATGGCAATTGCCACCAAAATCCCGATAATAACGACTACCACCATCAGCTCTACCAGAGTAAAGCCCTCACGGCTGTTACGCATCGCCTTTGACCATTTGCCAATCTCCAGCATATTATCCCCACCTTCTCAAATAAATAATCAATATTTTACCTTATAATTTGCAGTCTTTTCTTCACTTTATGCAAATTTATTCAGTACACATTTATTATTTAGTTTAATATATTATAACATATGGCAGAAGATTTTGGCAACTTTAAATTTGTCTTAATTTTTTTACACTACGGCGATTAATTACCGTTATTCCTCCAGGGAAGCTCGGCCAGATACTCTCCATCTAATGATTGCCCGCCAGCCTCACCGCAAACAACCCCGCGGTAAGCTTCTCTGTCGCCTTCACCAACTAGTTCTATGTCATAGTCTTCTTCAGCAGCAGGATCAATGGGCTCTAATAAATCACTCACTGCTTCTATGCCTTCATCGAGATCCAAATCTCTACACCCCAATGCCTGCAGCTGCATGATGGCACTGTCAATAGTCCTTAAATTTGCTTCCACGGCACTTTGCTCCGCACCTTCAGTGATGGAGTTATAAATTGGTATGGCAATACCTACCAGAATGGAAATAAGAACAACTACCACCATCAACTCCACCAGGGTAAAGGCATCCTCCCACTTTCCAACTCTAAGCTTCGCCAACTGCCCGTGTTTGAACAACTTACCCCCCCCACTTTACATATCTTTTTATTTCTCTTCTAAAAGGATACCACATGCAGAAGGTTTTGAAAAGTTAAAATTTATATTTTTTTTAATCGATATTCATATTTATTAATATTCATACCACATTTTTACCGCCAAATATTGACCGAAGGAGCTATCTGATAAACTCTATGCCCCGCACTACAGATTTCGAAACCGCTTCTTCTCCACCAAATATCGTCACGTTTGCCAGAGTTTCTTCCTGGCGGAAATAAGCGGTTGTCTCTTCGGGAAGATTTTCCCGAGCAGTCAAGAGAACCGGGCTTTCATGGAGAGCGGCATAAACACCCCCACTCAAAGCATCGGGGTAACTAAAACCCGTGGCCAAAGTTGCTTTTTGCGGTTCCGAAAAGAATTCGCGGGCTATCTCTACGGCAGTTTCCCAGCGGTTTTGACCAAAAATCCTTTCCGTTCCCCCGGCATCTTCTTTAACACTACCGCTTACCGTGTACTCGCCGCCGATAACATTGATCCGGGTTATGCTTTCTGCGTGCTCTTCCAAATAGTACTCCGTATGGGCACTCAATTCATCAGGGTCGGTAAGGAGGATGGGGGCATTCCGCACTGCCGCAGGCCCGGAAGCAGATAGGGCGTCGGCAAAACCCATTCCGGAAGTTAAAAAAACTTCTGCGGGGTCTGCCGTGAGCTCTTCCGCTATCTCAACCGCCGTGGCATAACGGTTTTCACCCGCCAGGCGCTCTACTTCATACTCCCGCTCCAATTTTTCTTCCACCTCGGAAGAAATTGCGGCGGTACCGCCAAGAATATAAACGTTATCCCCTTCCGACAAGAGGCGCTCCATTTCATGGGTAACTGCGTGGGGTATTTGTTCCGCGAGGCTGAGTAGAATGGGTCCTCCTTTTTCATAAGCAAGGGGCACCCCGGCTAAAACATCGGGAAAGTCATCGCCGCGGGCCAGCACCACCGCATCTGCTTGATGGGGAAAAGCTTCCTCGCTGATTTCTACCGCCGTTTCATAGCGTTGGGAACCGTAAATACGGTTAACGTCTATTCCGGGTTCATAGTCATATTCCATCTCATAAATTCCAAACTCATCCGGCTCTCCGGAAACCGGAATTTCAGCTTGCATATTTACCGCCGCTCGGACACCGTGGTTGGCACTGCCGGCACCACTATAGTAGTCAAAAGCACCCTCCCTGTTGATGTTGGAGACATAATTAGGCCCCCCGGCATAAGGGGAACGGGTCCAATACCACCTGGTTCCCAACCGCGGAAGTTCCGCAATCCGCACTCCATCTTCAGCTTCTTCAAAATAAGGGTAAGCCGCGCCGATTTCATGAGTGTGATCATGTTCGGTGTCGCCCAATTCCGTGCCGGAAGGCACAAATACTTTATCTTCCGTGCGGTATGAACTGCCGCCCCATTCTTTATTGGGCACGGATGTAGGAATGACCCCTCTTTTAAAGGTGTCTGAAAAGGCCTCAAAGAAACCTTCTCCGGCGTGAATGCCGTCGCTGTTCAGCCAGGGGCGCAGGCCGCGCTCGGCTGAATCATGGGTGCCGCTTTCACCCCAGTGGTTAAAACCGTCCTCATGTTCATGGGTGCTGTCATCAAAAGCATGCATGCCGATAAGTTCTTCCGAAAGGAGGGTAACCCCGCCTTCACCGTAATGATCACCGGCCACCACGATCCAGGTTACGGGTTTGACCACATCACCTTCATAGGCAGTGTAGTTAAGGCCGGTGCGGTGCTCCCATTTCCAGCTGTTATCCACAACCCGGTCGCCGATATCCAAATTGCCCAGGGGTTGGGCACCTATTTCTCTTTTCTCCTCCTCTTCCGCCGGCGCCACCGGCACTGCCAGCGAACAGGCAAATACAACAAGCACTGCCATACTTAAAATTAACTTCAAGTTCCCTTTTAAATTCATTCTACTTCTCCTCCCCATAATTTTTGGGCCTTATAGTTTGTTCATTTTTTATTTGTATATGATTGAGTTTTTCTATGGGGGGAAGCAATAATCCTGCCCGATGAGCAAAAAAATTACCGGCTACCCTGAAGCTCGGCAAAAGTTACTAGAAGAAAGTTAACAAGTTAACACACAGTGTTGAACAGTGTTGAGCAGTGAGTTAACACACAGTGTTGATCAGTGTTGCTTATTGGTTATTTTAGCCACGGCGACTTTGCTTATTCCGATATTTGCCCCAATTTCGTCATAATTATATCCCTGGTTAACAGCTTCTGAAACATAACAAGCCTTTAAAGGAACCAACGACCTTTTGCGAGAGCCAGCCTTGATTAATTGATAATTGTCATCATCAGCACATACGCTTTTTAAAATTTCATCCAGCGATTTAGATTTAAAGTTTTTGGGCAAGTTTTGCTCCTCTTCTTTTTGCCACGCATTTATAAACGACTCATCTCCTATCAGGTTTAATGAACCATAATTTACTTCATCAACAACCTGCATCAATCTAAAATACTCACGGAGCGCTGTTTCACGATTAGAACTTAAAATGTTTAATATAAAATCGGTATCCGCTATTTCATTGTGATTGCTGCGGTAATATTTGTCACTGCTCCAGTTAAATTTTTCTGGAGTTTTGCATATACCCGCTTTGACAGGGTTATTGTGAATATAGCGAAGCACGGCAAAAAGATAATTTTCATCCTGAATAAGAGAAGCATTGTAGGGGCCACTATAAAGATGTCCCGAACGACTGTGGGTTTTGTTAAAATATCGGCTGTAGAGCATGTTCTGGCGGAATATTATCTTTGATAGAGGCACTTCCGCTGTTTGCATCATCACATGATAGTGGGTATCCATGAGCGCATATCCCAACAGTTTGAAATAATATTGTTTCTTGAGTTCCACCAGGCTTTGGAGATAAAAATTTTTATCGGCATCACTCCGAAAAATCTTTTCCCGATTATTGCCCCGTTGGATAACATGATAAAAGGCACCGGGATATTCTATACGTCTTCTTTCTTTCACAAAAAGCACCTCCCAATATCTAAGTATAGCAGGAGGTGCCTCCCAATACAATCTCTTTTTGCTCCCTGTGTCAATAAGTTAACAAGTTAACACACAGTGTTGATTATTTTCATAAGTTAACAAGTTAACACACAGTGTTGATTATTTTGATTATTTCTTTTTGCTTTCAAAAAAAGCACCCCCCGCTATACATCGATAACGGGAGGTGCTTTCCTATTCAATCATTTCTTGCTGCCTGTGTCAATAAGTTAACAAGTTAACACACAGTGTTGATTATTTTATCATTTCTTGCTGCCTGTGTCAATAAGTTAACAAGTTAACACACAGTGTTGATTAATCCCTTGATTATTCATTCCAGGGCAGGTCGCCGAGATAATTATTTTCTAGATCATGGCCACCTGCATTGCCAGATACACATGCCCGATACCTGGGGCTATCATCAGTCCCTAAGTTAGTAATGCCGTACACATCAACAGGGTCATCATTACTTGCGGAATCAAGTGGCTCCATAAAGTCACCTAACGGACCATCTAAAGCACCTTCACCCGGGTCAACTTCTTCTATCGTGACATCACCCATTGCCTGCGCCTGCATAATGGCACTGTCAATGGTCCTCAGGTTCGCCTCCACGGCGCTCCGCTCGGCGCCATCGGTGATAGCATTATAGATGGGTATGGCGATAGCCACCAGAATCCCGATGATAACCACGACCACCATCAACTCTACCAGGGTGAAACCCT
>PUKQ01000271.1 GCA_003550565.1 Syntrophomonadaceae bacterium | reverse complement strand
GTGTAAAGGTTTGCTCCAATATGGGAGCATACATCTGGCGTAATACATTTACCGCTTGCAGCTCATCTGCTCCAATCACAATCCGATCCGGATAAAAAGTATCATGCAGCGCCGCGCCTTCACGCAAAAATTCAGGGTTGGAAGCTACACTGTAATTACCTTCAAGCCCTCTCTTTCTTAGCTCTTCTTTGATTACCGTGTCTACGCGGCTGGCCGTACCTATGGGAACCGTAGATTTGTTTACTACCACCAGGAATTTTTCCGGCGCTATAGAAGCCCCTATTTCCCTGGCTACATTTTCTACATAAGTTAGGTCGGTATCTCCGTTATACTTGGCAGGAGTACCTACTGCAATAACCACTACATCAGAATCCGGTAAGCTATCCAGCAGATTTTCGGAAAAAGATAAATTAGCAGCAGCTTCAACTAAAAGCTCTTCCACTCCCGGCTCATAAATTGTAGCCATACCCTTTTTTAGTTTTTCAACCACTTCCGGGTTATTATCCACACAAGTAACACGGTGCCCCAGATAAGCAAGAGCTATACCGGTAGTTAGGCCCACATAACCGGTGCCCACAATGGTTATGGCAAGTTTTTCGCTTTTTACGGTCATGGAATGTTAATACTCCTTTCCAAAAATTCTAAATTTCTGTATTCTATTATAATTTTTTTAATAACTATTTACAACCTCCTGCCTTTCTATGGGAGTATAGCCTAAATATCTGCTTGAAAGCTTTTTATTTCTTATTCCCCTTTACCTAATAATATTATCCCCACTCCTATTTGCCTAAAGAAAACTGCAGTTTCTTTTATCTATCGCAAACGCCGGTATCCCCATTCTTTAATAAAAAAAGGCATGAGGCGGAAGACCAAAGTAGAAACTTTAAGGGCATTTAAATGGGGAGACCAGGTATTGTACTTATAGCGAGCCTTAAGCTGGCGTATAAAATTATCTTTTTCTGACGACCGACTGACAGTTTCGCCAGTACGAAAGTATTGGAGGGGCTCAGTAAGATTGTTGATAACCACATTTTCTCGTAGCGCCCGCGCCCAGAGTTCTATATCCTGCTGAGTGCGAAAATGCACATTGTATAAGCCAATGCGGGCAAAAACAGAACGCCGGAATATTACAGATGAATGCACCAAAGGACTGCGATAATGAAAAAAAGCTTCTATGCGGGATCGGTCGGGAGGCATTCTGCGCAAAAAACAATCCTCATTTGAAGGATCTTTTTTGAATTCCCAGGCCGAGGTGCCCAAAATTTCTACTTCCGGATGCTTTTCCAAAAATATTAACTGCTTCTCAAACCGTTCATGATGCGCAATATCATCAGCATCCATTCTGGCATAATAAGGGGTTGTCGTATGAAGGATAGAGTAATTAAGCGCATAGGGAAGCCCTTTATTCTGGGGAATTCTCAAAAGCTGAATATTATCATTTTCCCGCACATAACTCTCCACCAGGTTGTAAAGTTCACTACTTATGGAACCATCCTGGATGAGATGGATACGTTCAGGCAGCAAAGTTTGGGTGAGAATAGAATCCACAGCTTCTTGAAATTGCTCGGTATTGCTTCCCCTATAAAAAGGTATCCCTACCGTTATTCCCGAGTTATTAACGGCAAAATTTCTCTTCATAAACTACCTCTCTTCAGCGTTCCGCCGATTTATTTAACTAAAATTTTGGCAAGAATATTCCCACCTCCTAAGCAGAGCGTAGTTAGGAAGTGAATTGCCAGTTATTGACTTAATTATTTTACTCTAAAACTTCCCTACCAAATAGCTTACATCATCTACAAGAGCTATTTCTATAATAACAGCCAAAACCCTCTTAATATAAGACCCACCTTTTTCTGTAATCTGAAATTAATTTTTATGGGAGTTTTAAGAGGATAAAGATCTCATTTTTGAGGTTAATCGATGTAGGAGAGGCAGCCTTTTGTTATTTGACTTATAAAGCGATATTATGCTACTATTGTTAAGGTCAAAAAACTATTTTATTAAAAAGAAAATATTAAAATAAAAGGAGGAAAATATGAGTCAATATAAAAAAAACTCAATTGCAGCAGTATTCCAGAATAATGCTCAAAAGCTTAAAAGAAAAACTTATGCTTCTTATCGGAAAGACGGAGAGTATACGGACATTTCCTGGAATGAAATGAGCAAAATGGTTAAAAATCTTTCTTATTACCTTATTTCCAAAGGCATTGCCAAAGGGGATAAGATTTCTATTTTTGCGGCCAACCGTTACGAATGGCATATGGCCGCTCTCGCTATAACGTCCATAGGTGCAGTGGATGTACCCATTTATGCTACCAATTCCTCCGAAGAAGCAGAATATGTGCTTGAGCATTCAGATGCCAAAATGTGTTTGGTGGGTAATAACGATCAATTAGAGCGAGTCCTTAAAGTGAGGGACAATCTTCCTATGGTGGAGGAATACATTTTATTTGATGAATATGAAGGCAGTGCGGAAGGTGTAAAAACGCTGAAACAGGTTTTAAAAGAAGGTGAAGCCAAGCCGGCTGAAGAGGAGTTTGATTCCAGGTTAAATTCCATCGAGCCCAACGATCTTTCTACCCTCATTTACACTTCAGGGACTACAGGAAAACCTAAAGGAGTTATGCTTACACACAACAATCTTTATTCCAATGTGGCAAACACATTCTACGAGATGAGAGACCGCAAAACCGGCGAATATCTAATCACAGAAAACGACGTTTTTCTTTCTTTCCTACCTCTTTCTCACTCATTGGAAAGAACAGCAGGTTTCCATGGAGCGGTATACGCCGGCGCTAAAACAGCTTTTGCCTGGGATATTAACACTATTATGGATGACCTGGCAGAAGTACGACCTACTATCATTATTTGCGTGCCCCGCATTTATGAGAAAATCCACGCCGGCATTTACGCAAAGCTGGATGACGCCTCGAACTTGAAGAAAAAAATGTTTACTTTCGCTTCCGGACAAGCCAAAAAGAATCTCGAGAAGGTATGCCGTAACCAGGAAATAAAAAGCTTTAGATACAAGCTTGCTGATAAGTTGGTGTTTAGCAAATTAAAGGAAACCCTGGGCATGGATCACTTAAGATATGCTATTTCCGGGGGAGCTCCTCTTGCGCCTAGTGACGCAGAATTTTTTATTGGAATGGGACTCAAAATTCTTGAAGGATTCGGGCTTACCGAGACATCCCCTATCCTCACTTTCAATCGTCCGTGGTATATTAAGGTGGGCACTGTAGGACAACCAATTAAAGATACTGAAATTAAAATCGGCAATGAGGGAGAAGTTATGGCCAGAGGCCCCCAAATCATGGCCGGCTACTACAAAAACGAAGCCGCCACAAAGGAAGCAATAACATCCGAAGGTTTTTACCGCACCGGTGATGTTGGAGCCATTGATGAAGAAGGCTTTTTGAAAATCACCGGCCGCATAAAAGATATTATTGTCACTGCCGGCGGAAAAAATATCTCCCCGCAAAACATTGAAAACAATATCAAAGAATCTCGTTATGTGGAACAAATAGCCATCATCGGAGATAAGCGCAAGTTCCTTTCTGCTCTCATAGTTCCGGCTTTCCCTGAACTTGAGTCATGGGCCAAGCAGCAAGGAATTTCCTACTCGAATACAAATGAACTGCTCCAAAATTCACAGGTTCAGGACCTATACCGAAAAGAAATTGATGAAAAGACAAGAGAATTTGCCAGGGTAGAACAGATACGTAAATTTACCCTGATCAATGCCGAGTGGACGCAGGAAACGGAAGAACTTACTCCTACCCAGAAGGTGAAGAGAAAAGTCATTCAGGAAAAATACCACGACTTGATCGAAAAAATGTACACCGAAGAATAATCAAGCTTCACTCATATAAAAAAAGGTGTTAAAGGGGACGGTTCCTTTTGACACCTTTTTTTTGCTTCTTTCGGAGTGAGCGTGACAGTGGGGACGGGGCAATTTTGTCACACAGCTGCTTTTTACCAAAGGGAACGGTTTCTTTTGGTAGTTTTTTGGGGATACTAAAAGACAACCTCCCCTTTTTGGCGAATATTATTTCTTTTTCTTATTCTTTTTCTTATTTTTATTGCCGGAGTTGTTTTTTGATTTCGCTTTTTTCTGGGAATTCTCATTGGTAGTGCCAGGGCTAGCTTTTAAGGTGTTATTGTCGTTTTTTTTCTGTTTTTTCTTTTGCTGGTTTTCCAGGGCCCTCTTCTGCTGTCTGGTAAGATTTTTCTCTTTGATGCGGTTATTATAAACCTTGTATCCGGCAGCTCCAACAGCCAATCCTCCCACTAACACTAAAAAGGGCCAAGCAGCCATCATATCCGTTTCTGCTTCTGTCTCATATTGCGGTTCATCTATCTCAGGAGCTTCTGTGCCTTCAGATTCTTCCACAGCCCCCGGTTCAGGTATTATTCCACCCTCATCATCTTCCAAGCATGCCGCACAGGCCATTAATACTCCCGCAGCGAGGATTAAAGCCACCGTAATGAAGCAACGTTCCCAGATTTTCAACTTTCGAGGATTTTTTTTCATTATTAACTATCCTCCAGTTCAAAGAAATAACTCAAAGAAATAATAAAATCTCGAAAACTTTCTACAAGTAATTTCTTTGAAATTAATCCATTCTGGCCATCTCATTGGACCACTCAAAATACTCATCCCAAAGAGCTATTACATCTTCCCTGTACGCAGAAAGTTTTTCTTCTTCTCCTTCATCCATGAGTTCATTGAATTCTTTCGCCAGTTCTTTTGCATCTTCCATTATTTCCAGCAGGGGCTCAAAAGAATCTACCCCATAACCTTCCACCTGGTTAATAAGAGTCTCTATTTCACCTATACCCAGCGGTTCCATTTCTTCTTCGGGTATTTCCTCGGCGGTATAGGCCTGCATTTCGTTCATGATTCCCAGCAACTCCATCCCCACTCCATCCGCAGTGAGCATAGCATATTCCTGTAGCGACTGGGGCATTTTATCCTTATCCGCAACTGCCAGTTCATTCACATGTATACGGAAAGGGGTAGTGTAACCGAATTCATCGGTTTTTTCCTCCACTTCCAACTTGCCGCTAATGGTCACCGGCTCTTCAGTAAAATCAATGGAATCCCCCTCTTGAGCCATGGCCGGTATGGCAGAAACCGGCGTATCGGTGCCGGGGATGCAATACGGGCAGGAAACCATGGGAGCGTTGGTCAAGTAAATAAAACTACCATCCAGCGGTGACTGCATAGCCATAAAACCGGTCATTGATACACTTTGCCCATCAAGTTCCTGCACCCTCTGCGAAACACTAAATTCTTCACCCCATAACTCGGCAAATTGGAGGTGTGCAGTATCCCCCGGCTCTTCCTCACATCCTGCTGCCAGCAATAAAATAATTGCAGTTAAAATTATCAGTATTTTTTTCATATTTAAGTCTATTTTACCTCCAAGGGGTCATGTTTGTAAACAGGAATTATGGAAATTATCGCCGAAATTACAATAATGGCAAAGACAAGGAGCACCAGAGCAAATTCTCC
>PUKQ01000147.1 GCA_003550565.1 Syntrophomonadaceae bacterium | reverse complement strand
TTCTTTTGCCTTAAGGCAAGGGGACGGTTCTTTTGCCTTAAGGCACGGGGACGGTTCGAGCATCCCGTAGGGAAACGAAGGCAGCGAGGCAAAGGAACCGTCCCCGTGCCTTGCTTTTTCCTTGCGTAAAAGTTTCGCTGTAGTACTTGGCTTGATTAATTACTCTATTATTTTACTAACATAATCAGTAGTATACCGTACTGCTCGTCTCTATACAAGGATATTGAAAAGTTTCTCTTCTTTCATACTTTATATACTTCATTCTACCCCATACTTCATTCATATTTCATTTTGTATTCTTCCTCATACCCACCATTAAAATTTACTACAGTTTCCATAAATGGTTTGAAATTATTTATAGTTAGCGCATAATACATTTATACTTAAAGGAACCTCATATTAATTATTAGACCAAAACTAAAATTTTACATTTTCTTACGCTTTAATTCCACGGCATTTTGCGGGCAGACCTCTTGACAACAATAACAGCGGATACAAGATGAATGATCAATGAATATAACTTCCTGCCCTACATTGTTCCCATGTTTGTTTCTCCCATCTTTTATCCTTTTAGAACCTTCCTTGCAGCTGGAAGCAGGTTGCCTAAATATACATCCCACGGGGCAATGATCAAGGCAGGTTTTACAATGGGTACACCGACTGCCAATATGAGGCCAGGGGCGATACAATTCACGTATTTCCCGCAGGCGGGCGGGCATGTATCTCCACAGAAAAGACCAACCGCGGCCGGAAGCGCCCTTATCAAAATCCTGCAAGCATAGTTCCTGAAAGGGGCCGGATATTTCTACATCAGAAAGATCCCTCTTTAAATACCCCCGTTTCACTGCCGCTTCCAAAACCGAAACTTCACCCGGGACATAACCGACCAAACGGGCACAGGCAGCATCAAGCGCCAGCCCATCCGGTGAAGCCAGAAGAGCGCCTAAATTACGAGGACGCCCGTTTCGCGGACCTAAACCTTCCATAGCTACCACTGCATCTACGAGAGAAAGTGAAGGTTTTATATTAAGATATAAATCAAGAAGCATATGGCCAAAATCACCAACTCCGGGATGACGGAGATGATAATATCTCTTATAATTGCCCACAATGAGTCCATAGCAATTTTTCACTGCAGCTGTAAGCCCGGTGAGGGTATGGGTCTTTAATTTGGCAAGATTAATAATCAGATCCATTTCCATGGCTTCCGCTGAAACAGCAAATGCAGGACAGGTATGCGCGCCTTCCCAGGTAAGGATCTTTTTTTTCTCCATTGGTAACAATTCTGCTCCCGTATTTTGAACTACTTTCATTATACCGCTTACTTCCGCTACCTGTTGTAAACTGCCGTGCATGGAACTATCACCTATATAGGCTTTTCCTCCCACACTCTGCACTGCTTCAATCACTGCCTGAACCACCGCCGGGTGAGTGGTAACAGCATCTGCAGAGGAAGCGGGCGCCAATAAGTTAGGCTTAATAAGAACCCGAGAACCAGGGCTCACATAATTTTCAAGCCCTCCATAATACTGTAACGCTTCCTTTAAAGCCTCATTCACAGTAGCTTGTTCATAGTTTCTGCAAAATGATATGGTTGCATGGCGAAGTCCCGATTCAAGATTTTCTTTTTCCCTGTTCATCCTGTTTTAAGCGAAGATACTCCCGTTTCTAAGCAATAACATAAGTGGGAGAGAAATCGCCACTCCTCCTTTCTTTCTACCAAAGCTTCTATATTACAAATAAGTTAACAAGTTAACACACAGTGTAAACAATAAGAGTTAAGTTAACACACAGCGTACCATTAACAGCGTACCATTAAATATAGCAGGATGGAATAGATTTGACAAAACAACCATTAAAAATTAAACTTAAGCTGACGTAAGCGGCTATAATAACCTGGAGGCACAAGTCCTTAAAAATTAACGAAAATTAATTTTTTTATTTTTATTGGAGAGGACAAAAAATATGCCCCCGGACGGACGGGTGGAATTTTATGTCTACTAAAAAAAATGAAGAGAAAACCTCAGAAAGCCACCATCACAAAGATAAAGATAATAACCACTGTAACCACTGCGGAAAAGAATTGATAGAAACAGAAACACATTCCAAAGTGGTGCGAGATGGCATTTCCACAGACTACATGGCATTACCTTTTATTTATCGCCGCAAACAGCTGTGTGAAGCCTGTTTCAAGTTTTTTAGCAAGAAAGAACGATTGGATAGGGTTTTAGCTATTATTGGGATCATCATTGTGATAACACTGATTCTTTCGGTAATGCTTCCCGCATTTTTTTAATAAAGCCCTTGCCGATAATTTGCCCGGTTCTATTACTTCCCTCTCTCTTTAAGGAGTCTGCGCCAGAGTGCTTTATTATTTTACCCTAAGTCAGCTTGTTTATCCGTTTAATTAGAAATTGAACAGGGTAAAACCAGAACTAAGCAGTGATTGTGTATAAGGGTGCCCGGGGTGATGAATTATCCGGGAAGGGGTAGCTTCTTCAACAATGCGGCCTGCCTGCATTACCCCGATACGATCTCCGGCTCTGGCAGCCAGTGCCAGGTCATGGGTGATCAGGAAAAGGGCAAAACCTCTTTCGTTCTGCAGGTGCAGCAGAAGCTTAATTACTTTGGCCTGAACACTCGCATCCAGTGAAGCGCTGGGCTCGTCAGCAATAAGCAGGCGGGGCTCCAAAACCAAAGCCCGGGCTAATGCCACCCGCTGTAATTCTCCCCCGCTCAGGTGATGGGGATATTCATTTAGAAAGTGGTCATTAGTAGGCAGCTCCACCCACTCCAAAGAGCGGCAAACAGCTTCCCGCCGACTTTGTTCATCTCCTATTTTTTGAATAATCAGGGGTTCAGCTACCAACTCTGATACCGTCAAACGGTGACTTAGAGCTTCGCCGGCATTCTGAAAGAGCATTTGCAAATCCCGGCTTAATTCTTTCTTTGCTCTGCCCTTGAAACGCCGGAGCTCTGTTCCTTGAAAAAACACTTCCCCTCGAAAAGGGGGATCTACACCGGCCAGGATACGCCCCAGAGTGCTTTTCCCTGATCCGCTTTCCCCTACCAGGGCATAAACTTCTCCTTCCCTCAAACTCACATTTACACCGCTCACCGCCTCCAGATAGGAGGATCCGCTGCTTCCGGGTACACCGTTAAGGCCATTCAGGCTGTATCTCTGGGTTAACCCCCTCCCGCGAAGAAGTTCAATCACCCCTCCCCGGTGACAAGACAGAAACCACCCGGAATTAACTTCAGCAGGAGCAGATTGAGGGTGTTCCCGAGCACAAACTTCTAAAGATTGGGTACAGCGAGGATGAAAAGGACACCCCCCCGGACGTTCGCTTAAAGAAGGGAATTCTCCGCGAATACCCTGCAATTCCCTGGGGCCATCAAGCGTCGGATAGGCACGCACCAGGGAACGGGTATAGGGATGAAGAGGAGTCTGCAAACAAGAACTAGTAGGCGCTTTTTCCAGGATAGAACCGCAATAAAGGACCGCAGTCTCAGAAGCTAATCTGGCCACAGTTGAGAGATCATGAGAAATCACCAACACTGTCCGCTCGTCGCTCAATTCCTCCAATAAATCAAGAATTTCCGACTTGGTAAGGGCATCCAGGGAAGATACGGGTTCGTCAAGAATAAGAAGTTCCGGATCCGTAACCAGGGCCATAGCCAGCAAAGCTTTTTGTACTTCACCTCCACTGAGGGTGAAGGGATACCTATAAAAGAATGATTCTCCCAATCCAACCCGGCTTAAAAGCCGGGCAGCTCTCTGATAAGCTTCTTCTTTTTGGTAGGGAAGCTCTTTTAGGGAAGGTTCCATAACCTGATCAATCAGGGGAATCATGGGAGTGAGCATTTCCCCGGACTGTTGCCTAACCATGGAAATGGAAGATCCCCGCACCTTTTCCCACTCCCGTGATGATTTATGTAACAACTCTTCACCCCTGAATTTAACCGAGCCGGTCACTATGCCGGCAGACATTCCCATAACAGTAAGCGCCAGAGTGCTTTTCCCCGATCCGGATTCGCCTACTATCCCCCATATTTCGCCTTTCTTCACGGACAAGTTTACCCCGTTCAGAACAGGCAAGTTTCCGTGAGCGGTGGGAACTTTTACGGTTAAGTCACTAATCTCCAGCATAAGTCGGCCTCCTTAAACGTGGATCCAGGGCAGATTCCAAAGCGTAACCCACCAGGGCAAAAGCAATAATAGTAAAAGATATAGCCAGCGCCGGCGGCAGCAACCACCATAACCAGGCCTCGGTAAACATAAATTCCCGGGCATAATGCAGCATTAGCCCCCAGCTTTTCTGAGTAGGATCGAATATGCCCAGAAAAGCCATTCCGGCCTCCATAAACACAGCCCGGCGCACCATCTGGACAAAATTAACCGCCAAAAGGGGGTAAAGCTCGGGGACCAGGTGACGGGCAGCTACATAACTATTGCCGGCGCCAAAATGCCGGGCAGCGGCTATGTGCCCCTGTCCTCTTAAAGTAAGAACCTGTGCCCAAATTATGCGGGCACCCGGCGGCCAAAAAAGCAGGGAAAACAATGCTATCAAAGTAATTTCCCCCGGTTGCACATACGCCGCCACCAAAAGAACTACCAGGAATATGGGAATTACCAGCATGACATCCACCAGGCGCAGGATTAAGCGCTCTGCCCAGCCCCGGAAAATACCGGCTATTAACCCTATACAAAGGCTAATCAGGGTAGCAAATAAAGCAGACAGGGTGCCCACCATTAAAGTGGTGCGAGCGCCGTAAAGCAGTTCGCTAAAAACGTCCTGCCCTACTTCATTAGTGCCCAACAGGTGAGACCAAGAAGGAGAACTCAACGGCTCAGCGACGTAAGCAAAAGGATCATGGGGTGCCAGCCAGGCAGCACCAACAGCTACTACCGCCAGCACACCCATCATATAGAGGCCTTTGCGGCCCATGTTGTCTTTCTTAAGTTCGTTCCAATAATTGACGTGCATCTTTTTCCCTCAATCTGGGATCAATTTTTTGAGAACCCCAATCAGCCAAAAAATTAAAAAATAACACACAGACGGTGATTAAGAGCAAACAACCATGTATGGTAGGATAATCATGATACTGGATGGCCACGTAAAACAGGTGCCCTAATCCGGGATAAGCAAATACAATTTCTACAAAGAGAACCCCCGTGAACAACAACCCCACACTCATTCCCAAACGGGTAATAACCGGAGACAAAGCCCCCCTGGCCGCATGCCTGTAGCGAACCAAGCGGTCTTTTAAGCCTTTGCTCCTGGCTGTAAAAACATAAGGTTTCTCTTTTACGTTAATGAGGGCACTCCTCATAAGTAAAAAATTCCGCGGCAGCTGCCCCAGGGTTAAAGTTAAAGCAGGTAAAAAAAGGTGCCGGGAAATATCCGCCAGGCGAGCTAATCCGGTATAATCCATGTGCGGGGAAGCTCCCCCGGAGATAGGAAACAAAGGCAGAAAAAAACCCAATAAAAGCAAGAACAAAATGCCCAATACAAATCCCG
>PUKQ01000174.1 GCA_003550565.1 Syntrophomonadaceae bacterium | reverse complement strand
TGGGTTCATCCTGCCATAAAGAAGTTACAAAAAAATGCCGCCGCCCCTCTTGTAAGTACTGCCCCATGGAGTGTAAATCGGTGGTAAAACCCATATTAACCGGAAATATACCCTTGCCATCCTTGCCTTCACTTTCCCCAAAAAGCTGCTTCCACCATTCGGCAATATAATGAAAATAGGGTTCATAAGTAACCAAAACTTCCAATAATTTTCCCCGGGCATAAAGAAGGTTACGAATAGCTGCATATAGGTAAGCAGGATTATCAGCCCAATCGGATTTATCACATAGCACCTGTCCTTCGCGGTAGCCTTCCAGTACTTTTTCTATATCAATTCCACTCACAGCCATAGGTAAGAGCCCTACCGGAGTTATCACCGAGTACCTTCCCCCTACATCATCGGGAATAACAAATTTTTCATACCCTTCTTTAACGGCCATTTCTTTTAAAAGCCCTTTTTCCCTATCAGTAGTAACAAATATTCGTTTTCCGGCTTTATCTTTTCCATAGCATTCTTCTAAAAACGAACGAAGAAGGCGAAAGGTTATGGCCGGTTCCAGAGTGGTGCCCGATTTAGAAATCACATTCACAGCCACATCTCTTCCGGCGAGTAGATCCATAAGGTGTGAAAGGTAAGTGGAACTGAGGTGATTGCCTGCAAAAATAACAGCAGGTTCATTTCTTTTTTCCCGGGTAAAATAATTATGAAAATTATGAGTAAGAGCCTCTATAGCAGCCCGGGCACCCAGGTAAGAACCTCCAACACCAACAACTATAAATACATCCGCCATTTCTTGTATGCGTCCGGCAGCTTCTTTTATATGTTTAATATCTTCATCCATAACATCAGAAGCAACGTTTAGCCATCCCGTACATTCATTTCCCGGACCCCGGCGTTCATGCAGCAACTCATGAGCCTGTTTAATTCTAGGCCCCATGTATTCCAGTTCATGAGGAGCTAAAAAGTCCCTGGCTGAAGCATAATCAAATGTAACCCTCTTCATTTTTCCGGATCACCTCTCTCCTTCAAACCCGTAAAACAGACCTTCATATGCCTTTGCACTTATATTTTTCGCGCAAACCCATTCATTTTCTATAGCTAATTATCTCCCTGTTTCAATGCTTTAACCGCTTCTACAAGGCGGGGCAAAATATCACCGGTTCGCCCTTCAATCAGAAAATCAGAAATTTTGTCTTCCGTAAGAGGGGTAGGTGAAGCGTTAACTTCTACCAGAATGACTCCTTCTCTCCCACGGGACTCCATGGGTAAGCTTGCAAAAGGGTAACGGGAAGCGGATGTGCCGCATATTATCATAACATCACACCTGCGAGCTTCTTCTATGCTTTGGATAATCACGTCTTCGGGGATAGGTTCTCCAAAATGCACTATATCAGACTTTATTGGTTCCTGGCAGCGCAAACAAAGCGGTGGTAGCGCTCCTTCTCTTTGCAATTTTTCCACATTATATTTTTCCGGTTCAAAACGGGTACGGCAGGAAATACATCTTAATTTAAAAGCATTGCCATGATATTCCAAAACATTTTCTGAACCGGCCTTTAAATGCAAACCATCAATGTTCTGGGTTATTACACATCTTAACAAGCCCATTTTTTCCAGCTCTACAAGAGCATAATGACCGGCATTGGGTTCATATGAAGCCAGGTCTCCGAGCAGGCTGAAAACACTCAGTCTTTCTTCCCAGTAGGCACGGGGATCTTCCTGAAACAGGGCAAAAGAACGATAAGCCTTTTTTTCCGCCTCCGGGTTTTTTGTCCAAATTCCCTGCGGACCCCGATAATCCGGAATGCCGGATTCTGTAGAAAGGCCTGCTCCTGTGAGTGCTATGACATATTTGGCATTAATTACGTTATGGGCCAAACGCTGCACCAATTCTTCTTCCCCCATACTTATCCCCCCTTATCTGGAATCAACCAATATACTGTTGAAACTTTTCTACAACCTCCAAAAGGTCTTTCGTGAGGCGTTTCTTCACCTCAGCTTCTATGTTTTCCGGAATACCCCCATAAAAAGCCTCGGCTATACCTCCTGCTATACATGCCATGGTATCACTGTCGCCTCCCAAAGAAATAGCCTTACGCAGTGTATCTTCATAGCCGGTGGACTCCAAAAAAGCTATAATGGATTCCGGTACAGAGCCCTGACAGGTTACATCAAAAGAATAAAACGGCCGAATAACTTCTAGAGAAGCATCTAAATTATAATCAAAGTTATTAGTGATGTAATCATGTATATTTTTCTTGCTTTCCCCTTGACGGGCTAAAAAAATTGCCGCTGCAGTTGCCTGGGCTCCCTTAATTCCTTCTGGGTGGTCATGGGTTACCTCCGCACTGCGCCGGGATTCTTCCAAAACTTCTTCCATACTGTTAAAAGCAAATCCCACCGGGCTAACCCGCATCGCCGCACCATTGCCGAAGCTATTATAAGGGCGGGGATCCGCAGAAAAAAGCCAGCGCTTAAACATTCCCCCGTAACCGGCATAAGGGTACATCCGCCCATATTCCCGCAAAAAGCTTGCATAATCATTACCCCTCATTATACAATCTGCCACGGCAACTGTCATCACCGTGTCGTCAGTAAAGACAGAGTCTTCCGTGAAAAGAGGGAAATCCGTATGCTTAATGGGTTTTCCTTCGTATACCGATCCGATAATATCACAGGCAATAGCTCCAATCATTTTAATCCTCCTGTCCCGTTGAATATCAATTCAATCCTTTAAAGGTTGTTCATCGGCATCTCTGTCAATAGAACCGGTAAGGATGAGAATACCTTCAATAAATCCCCAAATAGCGCCAATTCCGCATGTTACTAAAGTCACTGCTATTTGCGCAACCCCTATACCGGTAAAACCCAAATAAAAACGGTGAATTCCAAAACCTCCAAGGAATATACCGAGCAAACCCGCCGCTAATTTAGATTTTGCGTCTGCCGGAGCCATCTCGGCCGGAGTCATCCCGGCAAGTTTAACCCCACAATTCACACACACTACGGCTGCAGGATCCGTTTCCCCTTTACAATTCTGACAAAATTTACTCCCGCTTTTCGGTGAGCAACCACATGTCACACACATTACTGCCTGGTCATTTACTTCTTCTCCACAGTTTCTACAGAACACGAAGCATCTTCCTTTCTAAATTGTTAGTTTTTCTTACTTAAACTTAATTAATAGTAATTATTTCTATTTAAAACACTTTATTCCTCTATAATACATATTTCTTTATTCTCTTGTAGTTTTCTTCCTTACAGCCTCATGTTTTGATATACTAACTTATAGTCACAATCCTTTTATTTCACCATGGGAAGCACTTTAATGAATAATGAGGTTCAAAAAGATATGGAACAAAATAATTCCCAAGAAATAAATACCAACCGTCGAAACTGGATAGCAGCGCTGATTATTTCCCTGGCATACCTGGCAGTAATGGCCAATATCCAGGGATTTAAAGCTCTTCTACCCATGGTACAGGAAGATTTTTTAATTTCCCGGGCTGAAGCGGGCCTTTATTCCAGTTTCTACTTTCTCAGCGCTACCTTGCTTGCTGTTTTCAGCGGACGGATAGTTGACTGGCTGGGAGCCAAAAAAAGTTTATTTTTGGGAACCAGTTTGGTGGGAATAATAATTATGCTCCACTCTTTTGCTCCTTTATTTAGTTTCATTCTTATTATGGCTTTTTTAACCGGCATATGTTTTAGTGTGCTGACTCCCGCAGTGAGTAAAGGCATACTTTTAAATGTGGAACCTTCCCGAAAAGGCTTTTTTATGGGCATCGCCCACAGTGGTGGTGGCATTGGGGCTTTCGCGGGGGCTTCCCTCTTACCCGTACTGGGTGAAATATATGACTGGCGGATAGCGCTCTTAGGCGGGGGATTTTTTGCTATTCTCATCGGCCTTTTTATTCTAAAGTTTCACCGGGAGTCTGCACCACCGGAACCAGAAAATGAAAGTACCTCCGGTGAAGATAAAACTTCTTCTTTTAAAGATGATTTACTTCATTTCCTAAAAAACCGCTATCTGCTTTCCATTTGCAGCATGGGCATCGTTTTTGGCATGAGCATTTCTTCCATAACAGGGCATTTTTCCCTTTACCTTACCCTAGACCTGGGATTTACTCCCGCTCTGGCCGGCTTAGGATTGGGAATAGCCCATTTGGGCGGAGTTAGTGGTCACCCTGTTTGGGGCATAATAAACGAAGTATTCTTTAAAGGAGACCGGCGCAAAGGGCTTCGCCTGCTAGGGGCATGTATTGCCTGTCTGGCAATTATTTTTGGATTGGTAATTAGTCCCTTTAGTCTTCCTTTTTGGCTCGTGCTTGTATTTTCATTTTTATTGGGTTTTTGCACTATGGGAGCCATGGCCTTATACTTTACCTCTGTGGGCGAATTGGTTGCTCCGGAACATATAGGAGTAGTTACCGGAATTGCCCTCATATTTACCCGTATTGGAGTAGTAATTGCCCCTCCTGTATTTGGTTTGGTAGCAGATCAAACTGAAACTTACGCGTTAAGCTGGATATTGCTCGGAATTATCGTGCTTATTTTTACCTTTGCATTTAATTATTTTAGTAAAAAATATTTACCACATAAAAATACCCGGTAATTGTTGCCGGGTATAATAAAGAAGACAACTCCGCTTAGCCGGAGGCGTTAGTTTCCAGAAGAAACCAATGCTATCCCATATCTCGCCCATTAAGAAAAAGCAATTCCCTTTCTTTAAAACTCTAATTCCTCACCGGGTGCAATTACATCTATTTCCACGTGGGGTGCTTTTTGCCGCGCCAGTTCAATAAATTCCTCCGTATCTTGGACCAGTATGGGGAAAGTGCCATAATGCATGGGCACTACTTTCCTGGGATTTAGCAGCTGTAAAGATTGAGCCGCCTGCAATGGATCCATAACAAAAACACTTCCTATAGGCAAAAGGGCAAGGTCTATGGTGTATAATTCCGACAACAATTTCATGTCGCCAAAAACTCCCGTATCTCCGGCATGGTAAATACCCTTTTTATCCTCTGTGCAAATAATAAAGCCGGCAGGGGATCCCGTCAGTGAGGAATGAAATGCCTGAACCATGGTTATTTCTACATTACCTACCTGCACGGTACCGCCAATATTCATCCCCATGCCATAAATAAAGTTGTTATCATCCACCCCGGCCTCTTTAAGCTTACTCACAATTTCCGGTTGAGCCAAAATAACAGCGTCCGAACCACTTACCAGGTAAGGCACATCTTCCCCCAGGTGATCAAAATGATCATGAGTAATCAGGATAGCATCCGGACCCTGTAATTCTTCTTTGTTCACCGGACAAGAAGGATTGCCTGTAATCCAGGGATCTATGAGAATTTTCAACCCTCCTCCGGTTATCACCTCAAAAGTAGAATGGCCAAGCCATTTTACCCTGTTTGCCATAAATTTCATACCCCCTGAAGTTTATTTAATAATATATACTCCCCACTGTAGTAAGTTATTCTACGTTAAATAGTTCATTTCCTCTTTATTGTTCAAAAAGCATTTCAATAACCTTTTCACTGGAATAATGAGGTTTGAACCCTATTTTACGCCTGGTTTCCAGATCGGAAGCCGTCCAACGGTAACGTAAAAAATCAAGAAAAGGAGCCGGGGCTTCCACCAGGGGAATACGCAAAAAATAAAGGAGCGCGGCAAAGGGGTATGCCAACCATGCCGGAAGGGGAATTACTTTTTTACCTGCTTTGGCGGCAATTTCATGCATGTTAACGACCCCTTCTCCCACACAGTGAAATATGCCTTCTGCTTCCCTCTCCAAAACCAAGAGGAAAAGATCTGCCACATCATCTTCATGGACAAACTGCATGGGTGGGCAATCTTTCCCCACCCGGACCAAAAAAGGCCAATTCTTCATCATCCGGGAAATATAGTTGTCCACATTAGGCCCACATACGATACAGGGCCTAATAATTGCAGTTTTAATGCCGGGGTTTTCCACAATAAAGTCATTTAAAAGTTGTTCCACTGTATATTTGTCCGCAGCGTAAATAAAGGTGGGATGTTCCCTTACCGGCGTTTCTTCAGTCAGCCACGCCGGGTTATCTGGTAAAGCACCAAAAGCGGAAGTTGAAGAGGCTACCACCAGATGATTTGCGCCACATAAACGAACTGAGTCCAAAACATTTTTACTACCTTCCAAATTAACAGAGCGCATTTCATCCACCTGCCTGATGGGATTAAGAACAAAGGCCAGGTGAATCACCGTATCAACATCATGCTTTTCAAAAAGCTCACCTAAACTTCTATCTCTTATATCTAACCGGTAAAATTTTATTTTATCGGTATAATATTTGTCAGGTAATTCTTGTATATCCGTGCCAACAATAGTTTCAATGCCGGGCTGCTCTTGCAAACGTTCCAGTATCTTTTTACCCAGAAAACCTGCTGCGCCGGTAATAGCTACATTTTTCATTGCTTATTATCACCATCCATGAGTCTAAAAACCCCGTTTCCAAAACAGCAATAATACCGGGGCATCTAAAAAGAATAACTGCAGCCATAGTTGCTACTCTTTTTGAAATATTTGTACTGCCGCAGCTGCTTCTTCCGCTCCCAAGAAGCCTCCTCCGTTTTCGGTGAGCCCGATACGGGCACCTTCTACCTGCCTGGCACCCGCTTCACCCCGTAACTGGGTAACAATTTCGTGAACCATAGCCAGGCCCGATGCCCCAATAGGATGCCCGCGGCATTCCAACCCTCCGGAAACATTTATGGGCAAGCGTCCTCCCAATTTGGTAGCCCCTGATTCAGCGAAAATTCCTCCTTCTCCTTCGGGGCAAAATCCCAGCACTTCGCTTTGCAATAGCTCTCCGAAAGCAGTAGCATCATGTACTTCAGCCAGATCAATATCTTCAGGCCCCACACCCGCATTGGCATATGCCTTGCGGGAAACAATACTGCCAATATGTTCTTCCTCATAATCTCTTTCCCTGCCGGTGCCCATTTCAGAAGCTAAAATTTTCACCGGCCGCCCCCCGTTTAACCTGGACAAATATTTCTCCGAACAAATCAAGGCAGCCGCTGCACCATCGCCCACAGGCGAACACATTGCCCTGGTAAAGGGGTAGGAAATAGGCTTATCAGCTAAGATCTCTTCCACGCTCATTTTTTTATGAATCTGAGCATAGGGGTTTAAACAACCGTGCTCATGATTTTTAGCCGATATCACTGCCATCTGTTTCTGGGTAGATCCATATTTTTGCATATGCAGGCGAGCACCCAAAGCATAAATGTCCATAAAAATGCTGCGGCCTTCGCCGGGCTGTGATTCTTCCGGAATGTCAAGGTCCAGCCGGTTCACCATTTCCATAAGATAATCCATCTTCTTAGGGAATTCTTCTACATCCAGGCAGCTGGCATACGATTTAAAAGAAAGCATTTTATCCGGATTGCTAATTTTTTCCACTCCCAAAGCCAAAACTACATCGTAAATACCCGCTTTAACTGCTGTCCAGGCAAGGTTCAGAGCTGTAGAAGCACCGGCACAAGCATTTTCGGTGTTGACAATAGGTATCTCTCCTATACCTAAAGGATGAAGCATTACCTGTCCTCGAATAGAATGTTGCTCATTAAACATACCCCAAAAAGAATTGGACACATAAGCGGCTTCCAATTGTTTTTTGTCCACCCCGGCATCTTCCAGGGTTGAATGGACTGCTTTTGCAGCCAGATCCTTAATCGTGCTGTCTTCAAATTTTCCAAATTTGGACATTCCTACACCAATTACATAAACTCCACTCATACAGTTCCTCCTTACAAATAAAATATGAGATTAAAAGATTTCTCCCCTTAAAAATTATAATTGTTCACCCATAAATAATGCCAGGCTATCATTGGAGCCGTCTTCGATCATTCCGGCCCGGGCATCCCGGAAAAGCTTTTCCACGGGATATTCGGTGGCCAAGCCATTCCCCCCAAAGATTTGAATGGCATCACTGGCTATCTGAAAAGCGGTATCGGTACAAAAGACTTTGGATGCAACTGAATATTTGGTCGCCGGTGGTGTGTTGCTTAAATTATATTCTAATGCAGTTCGGGAAAGAGCTCGGCAGGCTTCCACCCCCTTGAACATATGAAACAACTTATAGCGGATATGCTGGTGCTCTATGAGGGGCTTCCCCCCCTGAACCCTTTCGCGGGCATAATTCAAAGCTTCCTCGAAGCTTGCCCGGGCAAGTCCGGTAAACCAACTCCCCATAACAGCGTTAGCCGTAGCCAGGGTAATATCGAGAAGGGCTTCATAGCTTTCCTCATCTACAAACATATATTCCGCAGGCACCCTCACATCATCAAAATAAAGTTCCCCCTGATTTAAAGCCCTCTGGCCCATTTTTTTCAGTGGCTTGCCTCGGGATACCCCCGGCAAATCCAGGGGAACCATGCATATGCCTCCCCCCGCAAAGCCCATGCTGGAATCTATATTCAAATAAACCATGGCATGGGTAGCAATTGTGCTGAGCGATACCCAGGCAGCTTTTTGACCGTTAATAACCCATTCATCCCCTTCCAGGCGAGCATGGCACTGACAGCCGATAGATGGATCTTTAAACTGCTCGGTGCCCGCTGCCAAAGAATCAGAACCATGATCCGGCTCGGTAATGGCCCAACATCCAATTATATTAGCTTCCGTATCTTCACAAAAAGGAACTATTATATCATCAATCAAGGCATCGGTAGGAACCATAGAGGCAAGAAAAGCAGGAAATGAGGCTACTCCAAAAGCAGTGGCAAAATCAACACTTCCATAACCCATTTCTTCCATCACTATATGTATCTCCAGCGGAGACAGCCCCAGTCCGCCGTAATCTTCGGGGATTAGTATCTTATGCAATCCCATCTTATATCCCTGCCTTAAACAATCCCAAAAAATCGAATCCGAAGCAATTACTTGATCCGGGGACATACTATCAAGCTCCATAGCTGCGGGTCTCATCACTTCCCGGGCAAATTTCCGCACATTATCCCTAAACATTATTTGCTCTTCGGTTATATCCATGTTGAGCTCTAGATAGCTCATCATTCCTCACTCCTTTCTAACATCTAAATACCCTATGCTTTATAGTCCTCAAAACGGTAAACCGGAGTATTTCCTGTTAGCAACTTGTCCTTCAAAGGACCTTCCAATGGTTTTTCGGAAATCGTTTTAGGTATCTCTTCCGCCACTTGAAGATACGAAGGAATAAAGTTAGCCGGCAGTTCACTGCGGCATTTTTCAAAAACAGAAGCCGGATCGAATTTAGAATGATCAAAGGGAACCACTGCCGCTACAAGATCACTTTCCCCCGGCGCTCCTGAAGAAGCCGGTACGCCATATACAAAAACCTCACTTACTTCGGGATGCTCCCCGATAACTTTTTCCACCTGATCCGGCTGAATAAAATCTCCGGCGCGGCGCAGTTCCGAGCCCTTACGATAATCAAAAAAGAGCCAGCCGTTTTCATCTTTATGCACCATGTCTCCACTTCTCAACCAGCCTCCCCTTGTTTTTTCTTTTGACTCTTCCGGCATTCCCAGGTAATCCACCCGTGTTTCCCCTTTGAGCATCCGGAAAATTAATTCGCCGGTTTCTCCGGGAGGCACCTCGTTGTCGTTCTCGTCTACCACTTTTACCTCCATTACCCCGGGAATGGTTTTGCCAAAAGAACCTATAGGCCCTTTATCAACGGGTTTATACGCAAACCCGCCTTCCACCGCTCCGTACCATTCTAATATTTTTACGTCAAATCTTTTTTCAAAGGCTTCCCAGATAGAAGGTGGAGTACCTGCACTGATAACATAATTAACAGTGTTGTCCGCATCGTCGGGTTTTTCCGGTTCACTGTAAATAGCCACCATCATACCTCCCAGCAAGGAAAAAGAAGTACATCCGTATTTACGGCAAATATCCCATATTCTACTTTTGGTGAACCTGGGACTAAAAACAGCTTTAATGCCTGAATAAAGAGCAGGAAAAAGGGTTACCGCTTGAGCATTTCCATGAGAAAGTGACAAACCGGAATAAAGAATGTCATCTTTCTTATATTTCCATACCAGGCGGGTCAATATGTTATACATACCGGTACGGTTATTGCGGACTAACACCCCCTTGGGGTTACCCGTCGTCCCGGAAGTGTAAATGATCTGCATGGGGTGCCTAACATCCATAATCTGCTGTTCTACAGTTTCCCAGCTATCTTGTTCCAGGGTTTCATTCAAAGCATGGTACTTATCTGAAACAGGCACCTCCTGTTCCGGGCGATAGGCCACAGAAACAAATTTTACCCCCTGTAAATCCGGCAAGGCCGCCTCCAAATCTGCCAGGCATTCACCGGAGGCAATTACAGCTTTGGCCCCGCTGTTGTTAATAATATATTTCAATCTATCATCTTTATAACGTGGATCCACAGGAACCGCTATGGCCCCTATCACCAATCCTCCCAGCAAAGAATATACAAACTCCGGGTGATTCCTCATATAAATGGCAAAACTGTCACCTTTACTCAACCCCTTTTCCATAAGCAGGCGGGCAATTTTGTTGGAGTTTTCATGAAGATGCCCGTAAGTAAGTGAATCCTCCCCCTTTTCCCCTTTTTCAAAAACATAGATAACCTGGTCAGGATTTTCATAGGCCTTGAGTTCCACCAGGTGTGAAGCTATTACCTGATTTAAATGGGCTTTTGAAGACATATTATACCTCCTGCTAAGAAATATTTGCCCTTAATAATCAATTTTGCCACCCTGTTATTCTTCAACGGCGCCAATAAAGCCCCTGACAAAAGTAGGAAATTCCTGCTTAAATATTTCCTCCCAGTGCTCATCCGTCCAAAATTCGTGGCGGTCAAAATAGGGGTCTTTTTTGGCTGCGCTCACTGACACAGTAACCACTAAATCCATACCTTCAATAATATCCATTGCCCGGGCAGCAAAAGCCAATGTACTGAATACGCGGCAGTGAAGCCCCAGGCGCCAAGCCATGGAAGCAGCAGCACTGGCGGCAATGTTCATATTGATATTTTTAAACTGACAACTTGGCCCTCCGGCCATCAACGATTCTGCCTCTTCAGTCCGGTTAAGTTCGGCACAGGTCCGGTAACCACAAGCTCCACAGTTATAACCAAAAGGAGATTTACGCGTATCCCCCAAAATGAGCAAAGAACAAGGTTCTTTGATTAATTCTATTACGTGACGTCCATCGCGGGCTGCCAGAGGGGACATATCTCCCAGAGAAAAGCAAAATTCGGCGATTTCTTCCATTTCCTCTTTTCCCACAGCAATTATTTTAGTTGTATTTTGAGAAGCAAACCTGAAGCTATTATGCGCAGCCAGTGCCATTAATTCCACCGCCCGATCCAGGCCGTGTTGAACAAGATCATCCATTTCTCTTTTGGCCATAATTAACCTCCTTAATCTTTATTAAAATAAGCTTTACCTCATCCGTTATTAACTATAAATAGACCTGAACTGAGGCCATAACCTGTCTATGATCCTGTCATTCATTGTGCGCCTGTTGATCTCATCATACTTTTTGGGGATATCCCGGAAAGGATTTTTTTCGGTCACAGAAATAGCCACAGCCAGGGCAAATCCCGTTTTTTGGGGAAGAATTTTCATCCTCATCCCGGCTGCGCCTGGCGACCAAAACACCCCATAATCGATACCCATGTTCCTGGCCAGGGATACTATCCCATCAACAGCATAGGCAATGTTATTGGCCCGAAAAATACAAAGAGGGCCGGTAAAAGCCACACCCGGCTCTTCCGGGAATTTTTCCTCGCTGCGAAGATTATCACAGGTTATCTTCCCGCACATGTTGCAATTAATATCGGCAGGATCCGTTTTGCTTCTCATGGTGGTAATCAGCATGAGTACATCGGCATCGCGCAGCATCGCCGCATCTCTCTTAAAAAATTCCCACCCTTTGTTTTCTACAGACATTTCCTCCAATACCTGGCAAAGATCTTCAATATCACATTCATCATCCAGAATATGTATGCTGCATTCACCAACTCCCCCTACACGGGGAGCAGTTGTTCCCGAAGCTAGCAACAGCCTTGCCGCCAACCTTGCCGATTCCCGGCGGTCTTCCTCAAATTGCTTGAGGCTCCTTTCCAAATTCGTTCACCCTTTCCTTGTTTTTTCTAAAGAATTTCATGTTTTTTAGCTATTTCCGGATATGCTTGATAAGCCGGTTTTAGTATAGGGAGCAGATTTAACACCTTGTTCATAGGGCCTTTAACCTTGATTTCCCCCTTAGCCAGCGCCACCGGCATCTTAATCTGCTGCAGCCAAAATTTGTGACAGGTATCTCCACTTAAGGTCATTTCCACGTGGGGTTTAAGATCTGCGTCTCCACAAATTACTTTTTCTTCCTCAGCGCTTAGCCAAATAACGCCATCGGGGTCAAAAATATCAAACTTGATGTTCAATCCCGAATCCAAATACTTTTTTTTAGCCTCGCTATCTTCCATTAGGGTATTAAATAGTTCTCCCAAAACTTCGTACATTTTTTCCGTACTTTCAAAAACTCTCATATACAAAACCCCCTTTTTCAATAGTTTTAGTTGCTAATTTAAACTAATTAATAATCACCTCCTCCTTATACTAGAAAAAAGATAAAAGCCTCCTTCTTAGAAGTTTGGCAACACTTGCATAAATAATAAGCCACCATTATAAATATATACAAGAAAAGATAATCGATGAGAGAAAAGGCTTATAACCATTATTTATACTTATCAAAATATTTATTAAAAACAAACCTTGTTCTATACCATATAATTCTTTACCTAAAAAAATAATCCTTCTTAATATTTTTACATTTAAAGGTGAATAAAAATTAACTTAATTCATTGTTTGGCTTTAGTTGAGGGGCATTATTTGCCTTTACTTGGAAAAAAGCAAATATTACAGTTGAGGGAAATTTTGGTGATACAAATGTGAAAGATGCGGGCTATAATTTCTTCCATGTTAAATATTACATTAAGTCCTCTGCAATAGCTAAAAATCTTTTTCGTCTTGCTATTTCCTGTAGTTAGTCCTGCAGGGCGTATTCTTCAAATACTGCGCCGTAATATTTTAATGTTTCGGGGATGTATTGCCCCAGAGAAAGGGCAGTCCGTGCAAAATCTTTATTTGCAATCTCTTCTCCCAGTATATAAGTGCCGGAAATATTGCCCAGTTCCACAATTAACTGCCTGCTCTCATTGATGGAACTAATTAATTGATAGTATTCCCGGTGTCTCCGGAGTATTAATTGATAAAAATTTTCCCTGTTTTCTGCGCTCCATTTTTTTGTTTTGTAAATGGAAAATAATTGACTTTGAAAATCATCGTGTAATTCCTGGCCAAAATGGCTGTTGAGAAGATACTTGGCGGGAAAAAGAGAAATTGCCTGAATTTCCAGAAGCATATAATTTATAATATCTTTCCGGGCATAATCATTTTGTAGGGCTTCATCAATTGAATGGGGCCATTTTTGAAGTTGCCCGGGCAGCATGGCCAAAATATGACGATGATTTCTTTTATAATTGCCCTTCTCCACATTTTTTAGAGATAATGCGGCCTCTTTACCATACTTTTGGGAAACGCCAATTAACTTTTTCAAAATAGGCGGGGGCAATCCTTCATGAACCGGTACATTCGCTTCACTTACTATTCTCTTCAGAATATCCACCTGACCCGAAAGCATAGTATAAAAGGCCATTAAGGTAACATGCTTGCGGGTGACGGGAATTTTGCGCATAATTTCTCCTGTTATAGTAGTGTATTGAGAATCTATCAGTATCTTCCTGCTTCAATGCCATCCAGAAAAGCAACTATGCTCTCTGCCAGCGCCCGGGAATTATATCCGCCTTCCAGGGCAGCAAAAATCTTATTCTCACAATATTTATGGGCATATTCCCCTAAATAATTTCCTATATCTCCATAGTCGCTTGTAGTCAACATCCCGCCCCAATCATTCACATGGCGATCAAACCCGGCCGAACAAGCTATCATGTCAACTTTCTGCCCTTCTAAAAATTTTTTCAATTCACTTATAGCCTTGTAACCTTTGCCTGAGGGTAATTCGTAAAAAATTACCGCCGGGTTTCCTTGAAAAATATTAGCGGTCCCATCTCCATAATGGAGATCAAAGTCTACAACAAGTATTTTCTTCTCCGGATAATTAAGAAGATATTTTTTTACAGCTATAGCTATATTATTAAAATAACAAAACCCCCAGCTATGATCGGGGCTGGCATGATGGCCGGGAGGGCGGCATAAGGCAAAAGAAGGTTCTCCTTTTGCCGCGCATAAAGCAGCATCTATAGTTGCACCCACGGCAAGTTTAGCAGATGCAAAAACAGACTCATCTCCTTTCACCCGGTTATAATGTTCATTTGTGTGGGCCAGCAAAACATCTTCTTCCTCGCATGGAGAGGGTTCCAAAAAAGCATACTTACCCCCGACTTCTCGATAAGATTGATCCAGACGACCGGGGGAAGCAGCCGGATCATGGGTATAAGATTGTAAAAATTGTTCGTGAAAAATAACTTTCATTACGACCACAACACCTTCCATACCATATTTCAATTATATAATATACTACCCCCCATGACAATTTTGAGCCTAATTATGATTAGATGTAAGCTGATACAAATCTTTGCGCCTGTCTTTAAGTTGAGTAACCGTTCCTGTGGAACGATGCCGGCGCAGAGTCTCCAGGTCAACTTCTCCAATCACCACAGTTTCAATATTTTCGTTGCCTTCTCCTACAACCCCGTCCCGCGAAAAAGGGAAATCCGAAGGAGAAAATATACCGGATTGCGCATACTGCATATCCGACTGTAGGATATGGCTTAAATTGCCCACAGTTCCCGCAATCACCGTATAAACCTGATTCTCGATAGCCCGGGCCTGCGCACAATAACGTACCCGCAGGTACCCCTGCCGATCGTCTGTACAAAACGGAACGAAAAATATATTTGCTCCCCATTCCGTAGCCAGCCTGCACACTTCCGGAAACTGAATATCATAACAGATCATTATGGCTATTTTCCCGCAATCCGTGTCGAAAACCTTTAATTCATTGCCGGGCTGAAGCCCCCACCATTTCTTCTCACTGGGGGTAATATGAAGTTTGTACTGGCGCTCGATAGTTCCATCCCGCCGGAAAAGATATGCAACATTATAAAGCAGCTCTTTTTCCTCCACAAAATGCGAACCGCCAATTATGTTTACGTTATACTTCACAGCCAGCATGGAAAATAATTTAATATAATCTTCGGTAAAATCAGCCAAACGGCGCACCTGTAAACTGGGTACTTTCTCATCCAGAAAAGAGAGCAGATGCAGGGTAAAGGTTTCCGGGAAGACCACAAAATCCGATTCATATACTGAACTGAGATCAACATAATATTCGCACTGGTGGGCGAATTCTTCAAAAGACTCGATTCTTTTCAGCATATACTGTACCGAGCAAATTCTCACCGGAAAAGAACGCAGATAAAGCCTTTTTGCCTTGGGTTGAGGCAGGTAATCCACATTATTCCATTCCAGGAGCACCGCATTTCTCCTGGAAGCCTGATCATCATCGAGATAATTAGGGTTCACCCATTTCAGGGTAAAGCCGTTCATGAGTTGAAATGTCAGGACGGGGTCATAAATTTTATGCTTAATGACTTCCTCCACATATTCCCTCGGTGACATTTGATCCGAATATTTATGATAATGGGGAATTCTTCCCCCTATAAGCATACTTCTTAAGTTTAATTTTTTCACCAGTTCTTTCCGGGCTTCATAAATCCTGGTCCCCACTTGCAGCCTCCGATAGTCCGGATGCACCATAATGGCGATGCCATAGAGATAATTTCCTTCCGGATCATGATTGGTGATATAACCATAATTGGTAATTTCATCATAGGTATGTTTATCCGCATACTCATTAAAATCTATAATAAGGCTGGAGGCAGCGCCGATTATTGTTCCATCATATTCGACGCACTGCTGCCCTTCGGGAAAAACTTTAATATGAGTTTCTAATTGCTCTTTTTTCCAGGGATCCATATCAGGAAAACATATTTTAGACAATTCCACTATTTCATCAATGTCTTCCTCTTTAACATTCCTTATTAATATTTTCTTTTCCAATTTCGACAGATCTATTTTCTCTGACAAGACAGATCCTCCTCCATTTATACTTTATTGATTTAAATTAATGGGAAAAACACCTTCTCAAGTCCCAACCCGTTATAATATTTTACCTGAGAACTTTGAAGTTTACAAGAAGCGCCATAATATTAAACCATTCTTTAAAGAAAAGAGAATTACTACTTTTGCAGACGCGGAATAAATAAAAGCTGGTTGCACGCATTTGCCATTTCCATTGAATGCATTTTTACCGGTAAGGATTTCCTCTAATCTACTCCCTAAATAAATTCATATCTAAACAGGCCTAATCTTAAATAATGCTAAATAAGGTAATTACCGAGCAATTCTCCTCCGGCAAACATCTTACTCCATGTAACGAAAAGCTTTCATGGTTTCAAGCTCATCATATTTGTGCATAAAACCGGTAGCATCTCTAAAGCTTTTATCATCCACTACTACAGAAAATTTTATATGATTAAGTGATCCGGGAAAAAGCTTGGGCAGCCCGAAGCGCCCCAAAACTTTTGGATACCATTTCTGGGGTACCGGTAATTCTATTCTACCGGTTTTTCCAATTAAAATAGACAGGGGAACAGGCTGGGGACCGGCAATATTATAAATTCCGTGCAAATTATTTTCCAGAGCTATTATAATAGCATTGATGGCATCATCTTCATGTATAAATTGAAACAAGGGGTCAAACCCCAAAACAGAAGGAACCACAGGGCCTTTTATAAAATTAGCCAACGTCCCTCGGCGCGAAGGTCCCAGGGTATATACTATGCGCAGGAGGGTAGTAGTTATTTTTGGGTAACGCCACAAGGCTGATGAGGCGTATAAATCTGCAGTTATGAGATCATTTAATTCCGGAAAAGTTAACCCTCCGAGAGGCGGATCTAACTCTGTTCGATAAAGCGAAGAATCAGGATCGGCGCCGTAAACTGTATGACGCCCGGTAAAAACAGCTCGTTTAACTCCGTAATAATAGCAGTACTGAAAAACAGCGCGGGTGCTTTCTAAGTTAACTCGATACCGTTCTTCGAATTTTTGAGTAAAATGCGCTACAGAAGCCATATGGATAACAGCATCGGGTCTTTTGGTCCTGAAAACTTCTTCTGCCGGCTTTTTGCGAACATCGCTTTGTATTATTTCTATATCTTTAGGGGCCTTTTTCCATGGCCGCAGGTCTATCCCATAAACAGTATACCCCAAATTTGCCAATCTCTCTGCTAACATACGGCCCAGTATAGTAGAAATACCGGTAATAACAACTTTCATATTTTATTGCTCCTCCTTTTCCCGTTCTTCCAGCCCTCTTTTAATTAATTCATTAACTTTTTCTTTAACTTCCATGACCTGGTTACTAATTTCTTCATAACTCTCTCCACTTTCATATAACATGGGCTCGCCAAAATAAAAACGGCAGGAAACAGGCTTGGGTAAAGGTAAAACATATGGAGTAACCGGAAAATAGGGAGCGCCTAAAAGATTACCCAGTTTCTTAGCGTGATAAACAGTAGGAATGGCTTCCTCTCCTCCAATAAAAGCAAATGGAATTATGGGGGTCCCTGTTTTGATGGCCAGGTGCATAAATCCATGGGTAAATTCCACCATATTATAACGATCCTTATAAAGCTTACCCACTCCCTTCACACCTTCAGGGAACACCATCAACAACCTTTCTTCTTCAAGAAGCCGGGTAGCTTGCCCTCTCAATCCTGTTACCTGTCCGGTGCGCGACAACAAAGAAGAAACTATTGGCATTCTTTGGGCAAACTTATCCACCATTCCAATGGCAAATCTAGGGGGATCGTGGTCTAGTATCATTGCAGTAGCCAACATGGTTCCATCTACGGGAAGCCCGCCGGAATGATTGCCCACAAGCATTGCCCGCCCCCTATCAGGAACATTTTGAATGCCAAAGCACTTGACCTGGAAATAATGCCTATAAAGTAACTTTGCCACCGGGTAAACAGCTTTAAGGTGGTTAATTGAGGTGCCATAAGGGTCTATACCCACCTCATTAAAAGGAATATCCGAATTTCTTAGTTTTTCCTCGGCTTCCTTTACATCATCATAAATTCCTACCAACAACCTTTGAGAAATCTGCTTTAAAATTTTTCTTCACCCCTTCTCCTGTAACAAATTAGGAAACACCATTTTTATTTAAAAAATACCTGAAATAAAAAATGGCATCTTCACTTATATTATACACAACTTTTTTAATAATTAGTCAATTTGATTATAAAATATTATAGCTGCCGTCTATTGTCAAGTTATTTTAAAAGGATCCATAGTGTTGACCCTATGTTATAATATTGTATCATATTATAAAGAGATATATTAAAAGAATTATTTTAATTAAGAACTTATTATCAATTGACGAAAAGATACCTGAGTTTTTTTGAATTCTGAAATTTTAGTTTATTAACCAAACAAATCATTGCAGGTGATAAAAAATGAAGAATTCTTTTCCCTCCAAACCTCTCTACCATAAACTCGGAGTGAAAAAAATATTTCAGAGATATGAAAAAGCACTAAAAATATGGGAAAAATGCGCTCTTTGTCCCCGCAGCTGCGGCGCAAACCGGTTTGAAGGAAAAAAGGGAGAATGCGGAGCCGACCACAGGTTAGTTATTGCCAACTACGGGCCCCATTTTGGTGAAGAAAGTGTTTTGGTGGGCAATAAAGGTTCGGGCACAATTTTTTTTGTATACTGCAATCTTTACTGTGTTTTTTGTCAAAATTGGACTATCAGCCGGGGAAAAGAAAAAGGAGAAACTATATCTTCCGAAAAATTAGCCCATATAATGCTTACCCTGCAAACAATGGGATGTCACAATATTAACCTGGTAACACCAACCCCGCATATTCCCCCCATATTATCCGCAATTGGCCAGGCCGCCAAAGAGGGATTGGAAATTCCTATTGTTTATAATTGCGGCGGTTACGAGCAGCCAAATGTTATAAAACTTCTAGAAGGTATTATTGATATTTATATGCCCGATTGTAAATATGGAAGTTCGGAAATTGCTTTTGAATATTCCGGGGTTCCGGACTATACAGAATCCATGAAGCTATCTCTAAAAGAAATGCAGCGCCAGGTGGGAGATTTGCAAACAGACAAACGTGGTATAGCTTACCGCGGATTATTGACAAGGCATCTGGTTCTTCCCGAAGAACTTGCCGGCACAGCAGAAGTCATCAGGTTTCTTGCAAATGAAATCTCCCCGCAATGCGCTATTAATGTAATGGAGCAATATTACCCATCTTTTCTGGCCGAAATATATCCGCAGATTTCCCGGAGAGTGAGCAGGAAAGAATTTTTAGACGCAAAAAAAATGGCCCAAAAAGCAGGATTACAAATTATCAATTGAAAAATATTTGGGAAATTTTCGCTCAAATATTTAGCCTTAAAGATAAAAATGGTTAATGGACAAAGTAAATGCAACCCTCTCATTTGTAAGACTAAATGCAACCATTTCTCCCAGTGGGGGTTGCATTTACTTTGTCAATTAACCTAAAGATAAAAATTTTAATTTTAATTTTAATTTTTTTGTTAGTTGACAAAAAAATGGGAATCTATTATAATTTATCTCGAATAATTAAAGTAGTTAAGTAAATCAATAATTATGATTTACTTACAAAAAATCATGGAGGAGGTAATATGTATGGCTTTTTCAGACTTGGTAAACACTATTAAAGGTAAGGTAGCCGAAGCAGATCCATCAAAAATCAAGGGGGTTGAAGCAGTATTTCAGTTTGAACTTACCGGTGACGATGGCGGAACTTTCCATGCAAACGTAACAGAAGGAAATGCAGAAATTGTAGAAGGTGCGCATGATAGCCCGAATGTAACTATTATTATGGACGCAGCTGACTTTGAAAAGTTGATGAGTGGCGAACTTAATGCTACTTCCGCTTTCATGGGTGGAAAATTAAAAGTAAAAGGCGATATGTCTCTTGCGATGAAACTGCAAGCGCTTATTGGCTAGTTTTAGTAACTATAAATAATTTGATTAAGCAGGAAGCCCGTTTTCTAACGGGCTTCTTTTTCTTTTTTTTCTACCCTTTTCCAAATATTCCTGTTAGCCTCATCTTATTAAGTATCGGAATCAAGTTTGCCCTTGAAATACCACTAATTATTTGCTATTATACTTATACGGTAATCAGGCTTTAGAATATGTCGGGGTGGCGGAATAGGCAGACGCGCACGGTTGAGGGCCGTGTGGAGAAATCCGTGTGGGTTCGACTCCCATCCCCGACACCACTACATAGAATATATTTTTCTTGGGAAGGCTAACACATCGATTTTGCGTAGGTTGTGTTGGCCTTTTTTAAGGCCAATGTTTAATCTGCAAAATAATACCGGGGCAAATTACCCGGCAAATCGGAAATTAAATTACCGGCACAATTCACTTAGAAAATGCACTACCAGATTGCCGGCAACTGCAATATCCTCTGTATGCATATAGTGATTTGCTTTTTGATCAAATAAAAGGTTAGCAGAAGCAGCTAATTCCTCATCACCCTGCCAAAAGATGACCGTAATCGGAAAACGGGGGAAAAAATGCAGGGTGGCACCGGCATCACCCCTTCCGTGCAAGTCCCCTCCCAGTTGGAGGCAAGCATTGTTAAGGTCAACAGGATTTTTTTGGCCGGCCAATTTGCTCAAAGGAGATAGAGTCTGCTCTTGGTAGGCGGGATAAAATGTGCTTCCCCCTTCCAGCTCCCGGAAAGAAATGAATTCACCGGAAAGTGAAGTTCCATCGGCTCTCCCCAAATAATTAATTGCCAAAAAAGACCACTGCCACAAGGGCTTCTCCACCGTGTCTTTGAAATTTACAATGCCCTGGGGGCAAATAACCTGCAGCAATTGTCCCAGGGTGGGAAGCAAAATCAAGTGTTTTTCCGGTCGAAACATTCCCCCTCCATAACGTGCCATTTGGGCAGGATCTTTCTCCATAAAAATCTGCAAACTATAATTAATAGCATCTTCATAAGCCGCGGGAGGACTTCCTCCTTTTTCCACCATGAATTTAAACATTTAGCATAATCCCCTTCCTGTTCCCTCAATTTATGATTCTACACTCTCACGTTACTTTAACTGAATGCATATTACCTTTAAAGCCCGGCAGCAATCATACAAACCATTACTTGCACATAACGGAGAAATGGGTTTACTTAATATTTCTCACTAATTTGTGTCAATGTCAAGGCCTGACACCTTTTTTTAGAAAAATACCTCGGCCCATGAGAGCCGAGGTATTAATATTCAATACTGATTTTTCAAGCCTATCTGCATCTATATCATTCATTGCAAGTTGCTAAAAATAGTGGTGAATGTTCTCTTTATCTTCTCCTTAAAATATTTCCACAATCTACAATAACTTCTTAGCTCTAT
>PUKQ01000121.1 GCA_003550565.1 Syntrophomonadaceae bacterium | reverse complement strand
TTTTAGCGGTGGGGATGATGCCTTGCGCGTAGAGGGTTGGCAGTCCGGAGGGCAGCTAACAGAGCACTTTCACGAAAGCGAATTTGCCGACCCCGCAACAGGAGAGGTCAAGGTGGACTCACGATTAGTCTCCAGGTTGGAGCAGATGCGCCAAGAGATAGGGCGCCCCATTAATATTACTTCCGGTTATCGAAGTCCAGAGTACAACGCCAATCTTCCCGGGGCAGCCACCAACTCTCAGCACATGTACGGTAAAGCAGCAGATATAACAGTAGACGGGATGAGTCCCAGAGAAGTAGCAAAAATAGCAGAAAAGTATTTTGGAGATGGTGGGATTGGGGTATATAGTGGTCATGTGCATGTGGACGTTGGACCCAGAAGGCGCTGGTAAAGAGTCAGGGAGGTGTTAAGTTATGGTAATGCCCAGCCGTCCGGGAGCCCGGGCCACCATGGAAGAAGATGAAATGACAGCGGTGCTGAGACGGTTAGGAATTATAGAGCCTGATACATCGTCTGGTCAAGGTACTTGGAGAAGTGACTGGAGAAGCGGTCGGGGGAGTGGTGACTGGAGAGGTGACTGGAGGAGTAGAGAAGCAACTATGGCCAGTGCTGTCCCTCCTATGCTCGCGGAACCAGAAGCTGCAGGATACAAAGGAGGAGGATTTAGCACACAGCTGTGGGAAGGTTTTATGGGGGCGGTTTCTGCTCCGGCAGCACTTATCCCGGGGATAGATAGAAGGGAAACACCGGACCCTATAACCGGGGGAGAAGTTGCGGGGAATGTAGTAGGACAATTCCTGGGCTGGGCGGGCCTGTCTGTACTGGCAGCAGCTACCCTGGGAAAGGGTGCTCTTGCTGTATCCGGTATAGCCGGAGCAACGGCAAAAACGGGGGTCGCTGCTCAGGCAGTTAAGTATGGTTTCGCAGAAGGGGCACTGGGTGCTTTGTATGCCCGAAACGAGGAAATGTCGCCCGGGGAGATAGCAAAGCACGCTGGATATGGTGCTGCTCTCGGAATAGCCAGCCCTATAATAGGTGCCGCTACCCGGGGTATACGGGCAGACGCTGTGAATAAGTTGAGAAAAATACGCGGAAGACATATAGATAGTACTTTCCGGGGAACTCCTGAAGTAGGGGTACCCAGACCGGGAAGAACACCACGGGAGGAGCACGTGGCCTATGGTCTGTTTGGCAGAGAAACGCAGGCACAGCACGCACTCAGCCTACCAGACGATATAGGGATAAGGAGAGGTCTTGCTCCGGGAGAGTTATCTTCCAAACGCATAGCAGACGAGGTAAGGGACAGAGCTATCAGGGCAGGTAAATACGATAAATTGACCGAGGCAACCATGTCGGCATTTGACGCACCGTCAGGCGGTTGGAGCGTGGGGGATTCGGGGTCTTTTGCTAAGGTCTGGGAGGCACTGCCTGAACAACAGATGGGGAAGATGTTTGAAAAACTCCCCCCGCAAAAGCAAATGTCTGTGGCAGTCAGGGCTCTATGGGACGACGAGGGAGCACGCAGTATTTTAAAACCTATACTGAGGCAGACAGAAGACTCCGCCTGGAAAAGCCGAAAGATGATGGTGGGGCTTGCACATGGTAGTCCTATAGATGCGGTGCACCAGAGGACGGTAAGAACTGCTCTGGGTCAGGCAGAGGGTGTAAAGGACAAGACCGCCTTCGACAAGGTAATTGGTATGAAGACAGGGCCGGACTCGGTTATTCCCGACGACATAGTAGGAAGGTCCTTGAGGGATCAGATAGATTTTCTGGACGAGTCCATAAAGTTTGACCTCAAAAGCAGGGCACAGTTCCTGGAGGCTCGTAACGCCTGGTCAGGAAAGGATTTGAGCACGGCAGCAGATATAAAGCAGTACTCCGATAACGTGGGTCGTGTGGAGGAGTTGTTAAAAGCACGTTATCGTTTGCTGCCCGATGTTGAACAGGTTTTCGGGGAATACAGGCAAGGGGCTATACGGGGACTGTACGCGGCTGCAGAAAAGAGGGGGGCAGAGAAAGCCAGAGGACAATACGCTGTAGAGGGTAAGATGTATGTTGATCCCGACCTGCGTAATATTCTGAAAAGAGAAGGAGTAACCTCGCCGCAGCAGTTGTCACTGGAGAAGAGGAGGAATTTCTTTGCCCGCAAAAACTCCTTGGAGATGCAGGGCAGGCAGACGGAAATGGATATCTGGCACCTCAATCCTGAAGAAGTGTTTCCCGGCAAAACAGCCGACTATGCGAGGACGGACATGCTGGCTATGGCACCTGTAAAAGAGCCTACTTCTTTCGACGACTTGCTGAAAGTTACCCACCCCAATCACATTGACCGTTATTTGCAGCCCATGCGGGGTGTTATGGGTGAGGCAGACTTCCGGGAAGTGCGAGTAGCTGGCGGTGCTGCCAGGAAAGTTGGTGGTACCTGGGAGAAGAGGGTGGAGGACGTTTACAAACCGTTAAAAACGAGTCTTCTTGATAGTTCGGGAACCAAACGATGGAAAGAAACCGCAGACGAAGCTGTAACAAGGTGGTTGAAGACCCCGCGCAAGGACAGGGCTCGTTTTGTGGAAAACGCCCGTAAAAGAACGGTGGACGGTAACGTTTTGTGGACGGATGAGGTGGACAAGATAGCGAAGGAAACTGACCAGATGTTTAGCCAGTTGGGGGACTTATTTGGCATACCTAAGGAAAGGCTGATTAAAAACTTTGCTCCCCGCAGGCACCCCGACGGGACAAGTTACATGGCCAACGTGGGACAAGATCCCAACTTTGATTTTATGTCCCACGAAATGAGGACAGGCTTCATGTGGCCTCAGGAGATGAGTTCTTACCGGCTGATGAAATCCTACCTCAGAGGAGGAATAAAAGAAAAATACTACAAACCCACATTCAAAAATCTTGATAAAAAGTGGGACCCACAAAACTTCCAGAAAACTGCACAAATGGATCAAGCAGGATTCCTGGAGAGGCACGGTTTGCAGGGTTTATCCGGAAAAAAACTCGAGGGCGCACTGCGGGAGCTCCCCAAAAAGGACAGGGATACCTACTTGAGGCTCGGTGAAGAAGTCAAGGAAGCAGCGGATCTGGTGAAACACCTCAGCGCCATGAACATAGATAAACACCGGCAGCAGTTATACAGGAGTTTCAGGAACAATGTTCTGGGTCAGTCCGGTCCCATGGAGGACGTGTTAGACAGGAGTATAGGAACAGTAGCCAATGCTCTGTTCGGTATGGACCCTCAGAAGAGATACACCAAGGAAATTATGTCCTTTATAACAGATATGATGTACGGCTCCACTATCTCTTACAACGCGTTCACGCCCATTAAGAACCTCACCCAGCAGCTGCTTCCCGTTATGCACCTGGACGATGACCCCATAGTGGGGCTCAGGTACTGGGCGCGGGCGCAGAAGCAGGGTCCAGGAACAGAGCTGGGTCAACTCTCGGATTCAACCAACTGGGTTATGGACAGCAGGATTGCCACAGAAGCACTCGCAAGACAGGACGCCGGGCTTCGCAAGCTGTCTCCCACGTTGGGTAAAGCCCTGGACAAAGGATATGGTTTTTTTAAATGGACAGACAAGAAAAATGTTAGAACGTCCCACCTGATGAAACTCATGTACGAGTTGGACAAGGGGGCACCCCTGGAAAGGGCTATAGAAGAGGCTTATACCTTTACCATGGCTACACAATTTATGTACGGGATAGATTCTCCCATGCTCTATAAGGGAGAACTGGGAAGAGGGCTCGGTGTCCTTATGAGCTGGCCTCTAAACTATGCCAACCTGCTCAGGCAGCAGTCTTTTAACGAGGGAGCCTGGGCGAAAGCCGCAGGTATGTTTACCGGAGGGGCTATGCTGGCTGACGGACTGTCCGAGACCGGGCTCAGTTTTGAGAGCGTGAACCCCGTGCAGACAGCGAGCGGTGTGCTCCCTGTATCTCTCCTGGAAGGAAGTGACCGGTGGCCTGTAGTTCTGCGTGCCGGGGCTGCTACCTTCAACTACGGCAGGGCTCTGTTCGACGGAGATCCCATAGCAACGGACAACGCCAGAAGAAACTTCGGCAAGGCGGCATGGACTTTTGTGCCTGCAGGAACACAGGCTCGGAGAGCCCTGGACGGAATTGATACGCTGATAAACGACGGTAAAAAGTACGACCAGCGGGACCGGTTCCTTCACGAGGTAGAAGGAAGAGAAAAGATAACACAGTTTATAGGACCCACCACAGAAGGGGTGAAAAGGTGGAGACACCTGCAGGTTGTGGCGGGACAATCTTCTTCTTACAACCGCCTGAGAAGACAAGCGTATGATGCCCTCTACGATGGGGACTACGAAGAATTTGCCCGCAAACAGGACCAGCTGGTGCTGTTTTACGGCAAGGGTATAGAAGGACATGAGGCGCAACGCCAGCTAGAACTGTCGCAACAGTCATCTATGGAAAGAGCTGCTATGGGCCTGCCCAAAGAAATGCGGGACGCTACCCTGAGGAAGATACAGGGAGCGCAGCAAAAACCTCAAACTGTCCGTCCATGGTGAAGAGGGCTCATAGTGAGCCCTCTTTCTTTTCAAAGGCACAGAACAGCCTCATATAAACCCTCTCTGGGCCGAACTCCCCTAACTTTTCCTCGAGGAACAAGGATAGCTCGGAATCATACTGAAGAGAATTAACCTCTTCCCTGCTATACTCAGGCCACACACGAACCACAAAGACACCCCCAGACCGAGTATGACTTTGTGGTAGTGGCAATGTTCCTATCTCTCTCATCCACGCTATTAGTTTCTCTGGAGTCATAAACCTTTGGTCCCTATTACGAACTGTCTCAGGATGCACAACTACTATTTCGTACCCTTTGTAGGTAAACGATGGGGTAAATAGAACTTGTTCTGTCTCGTTTAAGGAGACAGGTTCTATCTTTGCAGCCCACGCACTCAGTGGTATATCTACTTTACCACCAAAAGCAGGGTGCTCTTGTATTTCCTCGGTAAGGGCCCGTGCAAATGCCTTCAAGTTGAACCGCTCAATGATTTTCAAGTCTATGGAACTGAACAAAAAAATCACCTCCTTTCTTTTATGACCACCCGAGTTCATTTTTCAGGTCATCTATGATCTCGGAAGCCTCTTCCCTGGTAAGTTCTTCTATCTCCTCATCTGTAAAAGGAACTGTCTCACCTTTTTCCAACAAAGAAGCAATTAGAATGTAAATATAATCGAGCTGGGCTTCTGTGGCAAGCCCTCCTCTACTCAGGTCAACCTTCACTTCACCACCACCACCTTCCTGCCTCGTATGCCCCACCGCAGTGCTTCTCTTACAGAACCCACAGCTATGTCAAGCCTGTTCCTGGTTATAGCCCCTCCCCTGTCTGTTATTGTCCTCCACCCAAAGTCCTCTACATACACCTGGGTGCCAAAGGGTAGCTCGGGACCTCCTGCAGCCGTGTACCCTATTGCAACAGGGTTGCCCGAAGCTGTAATGTTAGGATCACCAGCATAATCCATTCCTTCCACAGCTGCCGGGTCCAAGGGTGCATAGGCAGTGACCCTCATATCAGTAATTTCTATCTCTATTTCCGGCTTCTCTCGCACCAGCTTCTCAAT
>PUKQ01000265.1 GCA_003550565.1 Syntrophomonadaceae bacterium | reverse complement strand
TGTATCCTGTATCTTGTATCCTGCCTCTTGCCTCCTGCTTCTTGCTTCTTGTTTCTTGTATCCTGTATCCTGCTTCTTGCTTCTTGTTTCTTGTATCCTGTATCCTGCTTCTTGCTTCCTGCTTCTTGTATCTTGTATCCTGTATCTTGTATCCTGCTTCTTGCTTCCTGCCTCTTGCTTCTTGTATCCTGCCTCTTGCCTCTTAAAACATTCCTTCCATCTCTTCTGGCTTGAATCCTACCACCAACCCCTTCCCATCAGTAAGCAGGGGGCGGTGCATGGCACGAGGGTTTTTAGATATAATCTCCCCCGCTTCCCGGTTGGTTATTTTTTGCGGGTCGGCCCCTGTATCTTTAAATGCCTTACTGCCAGTGTTTATCAATTCTGTGAGTTCCATATTGCCCATGGCAGCCAACTGCTCTAACTCCTCCTGTTCGGGGGGAGCTTTGAGAATATCCCGATATTGGTATTCCACCTGCTTTTCCGAAAGCCACGCTTTCGCCTTCTGACAGGTTTTTCAGGTGGGGAAACAATAAAATTTTAGCATAGCTATTCCTCCTTTGGCACTCTTTTTTCTTCCTCCATCAACCCACTTTTCCATCGACCCACTCCTCCATCGACCCACTCAGGGCCGCACACCCCCAAAGACCGCGCCTTTTATGTATTTCCAGATAATGTCTATTTCTATAAATCCGGCCTGCCGGAGCCAGGCGATGTGGTTTTCAAGGGGTGCGGGATGGTCTTGTTTGTCGTGTCGGGGCAGCCACTCATTTTCTATTTGTTCTTCGGAAACATGACGGCGCATGAATTCTTTCCATTGTTCCCGATACAAGTTTTGCAAATAATCATTGGGCGCGGCCACTACGTCAGCGTTGTAAAAAACGCCGCCCTGCTTGAGGGCGCTGTATATATACCTGTAATTTTGTTTTTTCTCTTCATCTGTCTGGATGTGGTGCAGGGCCAGGGCAGATACTATTGCATCATATTCGCCGCTTATCTCCAAATCATGAAAGTCGCCGCTCACGTAGGAAATGCCTCCCACATCGCTTAAGCGTTCCTTTGCCACCGCCAACATGTTTTCCGCCGCATCAAGACAGGTTACATGAGCCCGGGCATACCTTTCCTTGAGTTTACGGGTTACCGCCCCCGTGCCGCATCCTAAATCCAATATTTTTATTTCTTTTGCGAGGCCGAAGGGAATGGCATTTACCAGCGCTTCCAGCATTTCATGGTAGGAAGGGACAATTTTAGCAATGTAATCATCGTAAACTTCGGCTTCATCGTCAAAGTGTGTTTTTTTCTTTTCTCTATCATCCTGCATGCTGAAACGGAAGGCCTCCTTTACAAATATGGATATAGAATGGTTGACATACTCCCACAGCTAAAGCAGTGGGCTTTCTGCTTGTTTTTCTCGTAAGGATACAGGTTTAAGTATGGATATAAGTATTAGGCATAGATATAACCCATTATTTTGGGAATCCGAAAAATAGCTCATATTTGTTATTTTTGGAGGGCGGAGGCAAATGTGCGGGAAAAAGCCGGGATATCCATGGGATGGCGGGACATGATCAGGTTTCGCTCTTGCACTACCGCCACATCTTTGTAAGTTGCTCCCGCTTCCTCCAACTCCTCGCGGATGGCTCCATAGCCGGTAGCTGTTTTGCCCTCCAGCAATCCGGCGCTGATTAAAACCTGGGGGCCGTGGCAGATGGCGGCGATGGGCCGCCTCAATTTGTAAAAGTCCCGCACCAGGTTCAGCACTTCCTCAGATTGGCGCAGTTTATCCGGGGCATATCCACCCGGAATGAGGAGGCCATCGTAGTGCACCGCTTCCACCTGATCTAATAAATGGGTGGTTTCCAACTTGCTGCCTCTTTTGCCTGTAACTTCCCCTATTTCCCGGCCAATGTATACTACCTCTGCCCCCTTGCTCTCCAGGTACCTCACAGGTTCGGTTACTTCTGTGTCTTCAACTCCGTCAGCCAATAACACCGCAATGTGGCAATTCCGGAGCATGTTTTCCGTATCTTCATTTTTTGTGTCCAATAAAAATCCTCCCCGCACCAGCATTTTTATGCCTTTATTCAATATTTGATCCGGGCCTACCGCCGCCACCACCGCTCCTACTACCGCTGCAGAAATGGTGGTGGTAAGAATAAATTTACTCCTCCTATTCATATTATCAATCCCCCTTGCTATCCCCTTACTATCTTCTTTCTTTGTCAAGATAATGATAACACATTGACACTACAATATCATCATATTATGCCCGAAAAATATTGCCCGAAAATACTCTATCCTTTCACCTTTTACGCCCCCGGGCGAAGGTGCATGCCGGCTTATAGATTGGATGTAGCGCATCGCCGGGGTTTATCGGATGGGAGGTTCATCGAATGGGTAACGGGGTAATTGTCGGATACCGCCATCCCCCATCATGCTTATAATTCCATGACTTTAAAGGGCAATAAAGGTCGAAATTGCTGTATGTTTTAGAGGGATTTTCGCAGATATGTTAGAATATATGAAGGGTTATAATTTCTTATGTTATAATTTCTTATTATGAAAAAGTTTTCATCTAAGTATGAGTATGTAAGGAAATATGTAAGTATTTACGTAAACAAAACATTCATCCCACTGCTTTAGCTGTGGGAGTATGTCAAGTATTTAGCAATCGAAAAAGGAATAGGAGGAATATATTTGGAAAGCTTGATTTACAGTTTCTTCGCAGGAATATCCACAGTACTGGGAGCAATAATAGCATTGTTGTTTAGAGCGCCCGGCAATAAGACTTTGGCCGCATTATTGGGGTTTGCCGGCGGGATTATGCTGGCTATTTCTTTCTTTGATCTTTTGCCGGAAGCACTGGAGTTCGGCACAATGGCAGTTGTGGTGGTGGGCTTTTTGGTGGGAGTCGGCCTCATGTATGCTCTGGATATGCTCATCCCCCATGCGCACATTTCAAGTGATGAGAAAGTAGAAGTAGAAAATGGGCGCAACGTTTTGACTTCCTCAAAAGGCACATCAACTCCATTTGCCGCAGGAGGCACAAATTTAACTTCATCCGCAGCCTCGAAGGCAAGCAGCAAGGGCAATAATTCTTTTGCTAACGCTAATTCCTCAATACTTGCCCCCGATAACAAGATTCTGCGCACGGGTTTTCTAATTTTTTTGGGAATCGCCATACATAATCTGCCGGAGGGGTTGGCTATCGGCGCGGGGTTAGAAGCAAGCCCCGAATTGGGAATGTACATTGCCATAGCCATCGGGCTGCACAATATCCCGGAAGGGATAGCCGTAGCCGGTCCTCTGCGGGCCGGGGGACTGTCAGTTATCAAGGTGCTTTTTTTAACCCTGCTGGCCGGTTTGATGGCGCCTGTGGGCGCAGCAATAGGGCTCTTGTTTTTTGGCATTTCGCCGCTGTTTGTGGCTGGGGGGTTGGCTTTTGCCTCCGGAGCCATGGTTTACATAGTGCATGATGAGCTTATTCCCCAGGCGCACTCCCTACACTCTCACATCGCTATCGGGGGGTTGATGACCGGCTTGCTTTTGGGTTTTATTTTAACCGCTTAGGCAGCACGTCATTAAGCCTTAAGCCACGCCGGGTTAATAAGCAGATAGGTTATGAAGTGAGAGATATGAAGCGATAAAGGACAGTAAGAAGGCAAGAATCAGGAAAGGGGTCGGAGCAAAAGTAAGGGCAAAGGCCCGCAAGAGATGAAAGATGAACACAAAGAAAGGAAGAGAAGAGGAGGAGGAGGAGGAGAAAGAGAAAATTATTAAAGAAACAAAAGGAAACGGTGAAATAGGATTAAAGGCATTTCCAGGTATTTTTTTATAACGAAAAAATCTGGCAGTAAATATGTACATAAAGATGCAGGAATTATCCGCCTGTTGTTGAATAAAAATATTGAAGAAAAGTTGAAGAAATATTTTGTATAATAGACATATAGAAATTAGAAAAAAGAATTAATGGATATTTGTGGAAAGCACCGGTAACATAAAAGGAATACCGGGGGCACCGCTCATGAAATGAACTTTTTATTATAGATATGCATTATAAAGGTACCTGTCGCTTGTAAATATTTATAAAGTAATTACAAGCAAACAGGTGTATTATAATTAAAAAAATAAAGAAGGGCGAGGATAATATGAAGATGAAGAAATATTTATTATGGATAATAGCTATTATTTGCGTAACTTTTATAGCCACTTTGATAGGCTGCGCGGTGGAACACAAAGTTAGCATTGAAGTTGTGCCGGAAGATGGCGGCACAGTGGGGGGTGACGGCGTTTACTCCGATGAAGAACATGTGATACTTGACGCTACTCCCGGTGAAGGTTTTGCCTTTAAAGGATGGGAGGAATACGGGGAAATAGTAACTACCAATAGCACCTACGAGTTTGAAATCGTAGAAGACAGATTTTTAAGGGCAATTTTTGAGGAAGAAGCGGAAGTTGAGGTTATGGATTATCCCGATGAAATAGAAAAGTGGATCGAAAATTCCCGTGATATTAAGCTGTCCCAGGCAAGGGAATATGAAGGCACCCTTTACCTGCTTGCTACCTACGGGAGAAGGGAAACAAAAGGGTACGATGTAGAAATAACTGAAGTAATAGAGAAAGATGAGGAACTTCAGGTAAAAGTTAATTATATGGAACCCACAGAAGAGGAAGAAATTCCCACCGACCCATACTACCCCTATGACTTAAAAACATTAGAGCCTGTTGATTTACCGGTAAAATTTGTGACAGAATTTGTGCCAACACTTTTTGGAATCGATTACATACCACCTATTGTGGCAGAGTCAGAAGATATAAAGGTTTTTGCTCCCGAGCCGGAAAGCACCGTTTCTAAAAGCTTTCAAGTTGAAGGCATAGAGCATGTTTTTGAAGGAACTGTCAACTACAGAATTTACGACAATGAAGGGGAAGAACTGGAGAGCGGACACACCGGCGGCCATGGCTATCAATGGGGATATTTTGAAGTGGATTTGCTTCTCCCGCAAGAAATAGAGCATGGTGAAAATTTTTTAGTGACATTATACTCCCAATGCCCTAAAGAAGGCATCGAGGAAAACGTAGTGGAACTGCCTTTGACACTTGAATAATTGCAAAAACAGGGAAAACAGGGAAATCATTAGGGGTGGTTCTGCTTAAACTCTGCTTAAACACAGTGCCCTCTAATTTGGCTTTTCCACTTCCATTTCAATTTTACCTTCTTCGTGTTTACTTAAGCTCTCCAATACACTTTTTTCGGGGTAGCGGGCAAAACAAATTAATCCTAAAAAGGAAACCAGGCTGATAACGAGCAAACTCATTTCAACGCCGGTAGGATTCTCCACGCTCCGGCCCAGGGAAAGAAGATAGCCAAAAACCACTCCGGAAATGGCCACCACAATTTTAAGAGGGACTGCCCTGGCCCCGTAAAACATCCCTTCCCTCTTTTTGCCGGTGCGCATGGCATCTTCCCGGGCTATATCCGACAGAGTAGAGAAAAGCAGCGTGGTAAGGGCCGCCAGCGGTATCCCGGCCAGGGCAAAGATAGCTATTCCAACGTAAAAGAGCGTGCCTTCGAGGTTGCCGCTTAGGAAGTAAAGAGTGGAGGTAACTACCAAAAG
>PUKQ01000103.1 GCA_003550565.1 Syntrophomonadaceae bacterium | reverse complement strand
TTTGCTTGATCACTTAATACCAGGGCAACCCGGCCGGAAATCTCTCCCCTGTGCTGTGCCTCCAAAATTGCTTCCAGGTTAGTCCCCGTACCGGAAGCAAGAACAGCAATCCGCTTCATTGGGCAGTTCCTCCTGGTTTTAGAATTTTTGAATTCAACTAAGCTGCGTAGAAATGATACTTCTATTACTGACTTAGAAATTCCTTTATTCAGGGTGTGTTAAATTTATAGCTGGTATAAATTCCAAATAAATGATTACTCGCTTTAAAGCCAGGAGGGTTAAACTATTTTTTTCCCGGGATTTAAAATATCATTTGGATCAAATACAGACTTAATATTTCTCATCAGTTCCAATTCTTTACCAGAAAACTGCATGGATAATTTGTTAACTCGCAACGATCCAATCCCGTGTTCACCAGTAATTGTCCCGCCCAGTTCGATTGTTTTTTGGTATATCTTAGTGATCATCTCTTCATGATATTCCGGTAATATGCCCTCTTGTTTTAAAGGAAACACGTGAACATTACCATCCCCTGCATGGGATAAAACCGGTATTTCAGTCTGATAATATTCAGACAATCTATCAATTTCATCAATAAAATCAACGATCTTACTCCTGGGAACCGTTGTATCTAGAAGATCTGCAACTTCTTTTTCAATTGATGGGTAAATATGGCTGCGAATTTCTAATATATCTCTCTGTTTGCTCGGGCTATCAGTTATAATAGCGTCGAGCATTTCAAACTCACTGCAAATATCTTCAATTTCGATTGATTTATTGTGCAAATTATCCACGCTGTCTTCAGCCAGTATCACTATCAGATCTGCATTACCTTGCTTGGCTGGCCAGGTTTTGCCTAAATCTTGAGCAGTTTTTCTAATTTGGTGTTTTTCCACATACTCAAGGGCTACTGGAATTATTCCTTTTTCCAATATCTTGGGTACAGCACTCAAAGCTTCTCTTCTGTTTGCAAAGGAAATTATCAAAGTGCCGCTCGCCTTGGGCTTCGGGTAAAGCTTCATTGTGGCTTTGGTAACTATGCCCAGGGTCCCTTCACTGCCAATGATTAAATTCATCAAATCATAGCCGGCATTATTTTTCATTAACTTGCCCATATTGCCACCGAGCTGAATAATTTCACCGGTAGGGAGAACTACTTCCATACCCTTTACCTGGTCGCGCATTACCCCGTACTTAACTGCATTTACCCCACCTGCATTTGTGCTGACCATACCTCCCACATGAGCGCCTTCATCTCCTGGATGCATTGGAAAATATAGGGTTGGGTGTTCATTCATCCTGGTAATAATTTCATGTAGAGGCACACCGCATTCACAGGTAATCATTAGATTATCATCATCAACCTCAATTATTTTATTCATTTTTTCTAAAGCTATAATAATTCCGGGCTTTTGTGATATAGCCGCTGCAACCACGCCTGTACCAGCGCCTCTTGGTACGACCGAAATTTTTTCCTGGTTAGCGTATTTCATAATCTCAGCTATTTCTTCAACACTTTTTACTTTAGCTACAATACAACCCTCACAGGGATGAGGGCTTACCAGGGGCAGGGAATCATAAGTATAATCTTTAGAATAAGTTATTACCTCATCTTGTTCTGTTAGTATATTTCCCTCTCCAACAATGGTTTTCAGTTTTTCGGCAACGCCACTCATCTTTCCACCCCTTTATAATTTGTCGATTGATAAAGAATCGCTTAATCAAAGAAAACATTTTTCGGGATATTATTGATTTCTTTCTAAACTAAACGTCTACAGGGTAGTCAATTCCTTCTTTTCCCCTGGCCTGTTTAAGAATAGGGCACTCATCACAGTAAGCGGCTACCGCTTCCCAGCTTTCATTGGAAGTTATTTTTACAGGGTGTGCAACATCAGGTGGGATAATAAAAGCAGTGCCTTCTTCTAAAACATACTCTTTTCCATCTGCTGTCAGCGTGGCTTCGCCTTTTAAAGTAAAAACCACTTCTTCTCCCAGGTGAATATGAGCAGCTCCCCGTGCGCCGGAAGGAACTTTTATGTAAGCCATTTTTAGTAAGTTATTACCAGTTTTCGATGGAGCTATCATCACTTCCCTGGATACTTCAGCGCTGATATTTTCTTTAACTGTATCAGATAGCTTTTTCTTGCTAAAAAGCTTTTTAAAATCCATCTAAAAATATTCCTCCTGTTATTGGCGTAAGTTATAATAATGAGTTATAGGATAAATTAATGCCCGGGGAAGCGTTCACTTTGGCTACGCTCCCCGGGCTTTTATTTATCTTTCAACTATAGGATCTTCAGGAGGTGCCTGATACATCCTGATAAAATCATCATATCTCCTGAATTCATGGTAAAACTCCTGGACAGATTCCCATACTTTATTAAAGTGTTCATCTTCTTCTGCTGCTTTGTCATCCACAAAATCAAAGAACAGTTCCCTTAACTCCTGCTGCTGCTCAATTTCCATATACGTAGGTTCCCTTTCAGCCTCTTCCAGGAAATACTCGACAGCCCAAATACTATCGTTAACTTCCCTGCTCCATGTAGAGTAAGCCCACTGTCTTGATGATGTCTCCAATAGCAGCTGGAGATCCGGCGGCAACTCATTCCACTGATCTTCGTTGATATAAATCTTCATCGAGGTAAAAGGCTGATGGATCCCAGGACCTGTAAAGTATGGGGCTAGTTCATACAACCCTGCGTGATAATCATTGATCGGAGTACTGTACTCAACTGCATCAACAACTCCCCGTTCCAGGGAGGGAAAAATCTCGGCTGGGTCTAAGTGTGTAACTGCCACGCCATAATCCCGGAGAATATCTCCCCACCAGCCAATTGTCCGGTAACTTAATCCCTGCCAGTCTTCTACTTCTCGCAAAGGTTCGTGTGACCAGGCTAATATTTCATGGTCAATAGTTGTCATCGGTAAGATCTTAAAGTTTTCTCCACGCCTTTCATACGACTCATGCAAAAGCTCAAGACCATCTCGTTCATACATCCATGTTAAAAACATAAACGGGTCATATAAAAGGGGGAAGGAACCAAAAAACGTAGCCTCTGCGAATCTGCCGTGCCAGAGGACTTCCGAACCGTGTGCCGCATCAATAGTTCTTTCCAGGGTGGCGTCCAATACTTCCATTCCCGGCACAAAAGAACCTCCAGGATGGACGTCTATGATAAGGCGCCCCCCGCTTAATTGTTCAACTTCATCAGCATATTCGTCTAGCAAGTCAAAAAGGTAAAATCCACTTGCCCAAACCGACTGTAAGGTAATCTCATAAACTTCATCTGGATCATAAACGACTTGATCATTATTATTTTCATCAGGCTCTGCCGGCTCATCCACCTCACAACCTACAAATAAAGCTACTCCAATAACCAACATAGCTATTAAAAGCAAAATCATTGTTTTTCTTTTAACCATTAGATAAACCTCCCCATTTTTTTCAACCGTACCTCCCCTTAACCTCATTACTCCTATGCCGTTATATTATGGTTTTCCACCTCCCCCGATTATTATCCTGAAACCAAAATAAGAGAATGAATATATTTAGTTATACATTAAGTCAGGAAGCCAGGTAATTAATTCTGGAAATGCCGCACAAAGTAATATTGCTGCCAACTGTATTAAGATAAATGGCCATACCCCTTTGTATATATCACTGGTATAAACTTCTGAAGGAGATACTCCTTTCAAGAAAAATATTGAATAGGCAAATGGTGGAGAAAGAAATGATGTCTGTAATACCAGCATCACCATTAACGCAAACCAAATTGCATTTATTTCCAGAGCTTGCGCGATAGGGGTAAATAAAGGAACTACTATCATAATAATGCCGATCCAGTCCAAAAACATCCCCATAATGAAGACGATACCCAGCATAACCAGAATAACCCCAAAAGTACCATAAGGAATTCCCAGCATAAAATCAGAAACTATCCTGGCGCCTCCTAATCGCAAAAATGTGCCGGTAAAAAATCCGGCCCCCACAACAACAAAATAAATCATGGAAGTTGTTCTTACAGTACGAATTAATATTTCTTTTAAATTATTGTAGTTTAACTTTTTATAAGCAGCAGCCAGAATAAAAGCTAGAAAGGCACCTACCCCTGCCGCTTCAGTCGGCGCCGCCAGCCCAAAAAAGATTGAACCTAAAACTGCTATAATTAAAGCGGCAACTGGTAAGACAGAGGTAGTGAAAAGCATAAGCTTATCTCTCAATGAGTATATTTCGAACTTTTCTTTTGGCATTGCAGGAGCCAAATTCGGTTTAATTGCGCTCAACGTTATAACGTAAATAATGTAAAGAACAGACAATAATATGCCGGGTGTAAATGCACCCATGAACAAGCGAGCCACAGAAAGACCGGCCATAGGTCCATATAAAACTATCATAACACTCGGAGGTATCAAAATACCTAAGGTCCCCCCGGCACAAATAGCTCCGGTAGCAATACTTTTATCGTAATTATATTTAAGCATTGTGGGTAAAGCGATCAAGCCCATAGCCACAATTGATGCGGCAATCACACCGGTTGCCGCCGCAAACAAGGTGCCCACAAGGATAGTGGCAATCAATAACCCACCCCTTAGCTTGCCAAATATTATATACATAGCATCATAAAGTTTTTCTGCCAAACCGGCCCGCTCTATTGCTATACCCATCATTACGAATAATGGGACTGCAACCAGCACATAATCTTGAAAAACCCCAAATATTCTAAGAAAAAATAAAGAAGCAACCTGAGGTCCTATAAATATCAAGCCAAATAGGATGCCTACTCCGGACATCGCCATACCAATGGGAACACCCAGCACAATTAATGTAATTAATATTACAAGCATTGAAAAAACAACAATTTCAGCTGGCATCCAGGTCACTTCCTTTTTTAACTGACATATTTAAAATTTGGCGAATGTATTCACTCAGAACTTGTAAAAATAATAATAAAAACCCAACAAATAACCAGGTCTTAAAGGGATATATTGGCGGCATTAAAGTACCGGTTATCGCTACCTCTCTTATGGCAATACTGTTCATTACATGCAGCATCATGCGGTATAATATAAACGCCCAGGGAATAAGAAATAGTAACGGGACAAAAATAAGATCCATTATGTTTCTCATTTTTTCAGAGTATCGATTGTATATTATATCAACTTTAACATGACCTTTTATTTTATATACCCAGGCCATACCAAATACCACAGAGATACTGTTTAACAGGTATGTCATATCATAGCTCCACATAGTGGGGCTTCTAAATATATATCTCATCACTACTTCGTAAGTCATGGTTAACATTAAAGCAATAAAAACCCACATTGTAATTTTGGATACTCGTTCACAAATGAAATCTAAAAAGTCAAGGGCTTTAACTGATCTTTTCATTTAATATACACCCCCCAAAAATAATTACCCTTACTCAAATTGATAATATCGCTGTTCTTTTAATACATTGTAACCTAAGCCAACACTCCCGCAGAATCAAAGCTCCACTTATACGGGCCACTTAATGTCTCTACATTGCTGTTCTCCTTAACTTCCTGCCATATAGAGCTCGATACCTCCAGGTCTTCCAGGTGAAGAGTATTCTTTATTCTTATTACTCTGGCGTTGACCGGATCCCATCCGCGGCTGTATTTCAAGCCAAGGGC
>PUKQ01000261.1 GCA_003550565.1 Syntrophomonadaceae bacterium | reverse complement strand
TGGCCAGGAAATCCTTCCTGGACCCGTCCATAATCTACCCGCCTTATAAAAATATCCACAATTTATTAAAGAAATTCTTGCTCCGTTAGGTCGGAAAGGGCCAACCGTCCTTTTAAATCGTCGACAAACTGCCTGGCCGTCCGCCCCGAGCGGGAGTTCTGCCAGAGCGCCCATTTCAGGGACAGGTCGCACAACTTCACTTCATCAAGGTCAACGCCGCTTTTTTGAGCTAATTCTTTTACGGTCTGCAGGTATTTTTTCTGGACGGGGGTGGAGTAAACCAGCTTGATGCCAAAGCGGCTGTCCTAGTAATCCAGCAGGTGATTCTTACACAGATCATTTTCTTCTAGGCCCCGTTATGGGACAAATCAAGCAACCCCCGACGAAAGCAAAGCATCTTTCTACGGCGACCCGATCGCCGTCAAAGTCGACTTTAAAATTTCTTTCAACTGCTAGAGAACACATCTTTCAAATAACCGCCGATAAACAGTCAAACAATCAATTGCAGTCTGGAACTTCTGTATTTCAATCTTGAAATCGTTGATCATGGTACCACAATCTATATAATTAAATAATCAAAGAGATCATTTCCGCCCGATGATATAGCGGCGGGGATCTACTTCGCTTCTCAGTATCTCCAGTTCTTCTTCCGAGGGAGGTGCGCTTTCAAAGACTTCATCTGCCCATAACAGTTCAAAGCCCGTATTCTCAATAATTTGCTCCCGGGTAACACCAGGGTGGACCAATTCTACCCGCATCCGGCAGGTTTCTTCGTCAAAGCCCATCACGGTCAGGTTAGTTATTATTTTATATGGTCCTCCTCCAGGAGGCAAACCGGCTTTCTCCCGGGCTCCTTTGCCGGTTAAATATCCCGGAGAAGTGATAAAGTTGATATTGTTGGTAAACCGGTTTTTATCCTGGGGGGTGATCATCATTGTCTTCCAGCATAAAGAAGCCAGGTCGTTTGCCCCACCGCTCCCTGGAAAACGGACCTTTGGTCTTTCATAATCACCAATATGGGTAGAATTAATATTGCCGTACATATCTATCTGGGCCCCGCCGAGGAATGTATAATCAGCCATACCTCGCTGGCAAGTCTCCATAATTTCAGGCATACTAGTAGATACCAGACCTTTGTAATAAGTCCGTGAATCTCCTACTGATATTGGCATGGAAGGCAGTTGCGGTCCCACTCCTCCAGCTTCAAACATGATCATCAGTTTGGGAGCACGGGTTCGCTGGGCCAGCATTGCCGCTGCACAGGGGGCACCTGTGCCAACGACCACGGTACCATCATCTTGAAGGTACCTGGAGGCCAGGCAAATCATCAGTTCCATACCGTTGTACTCACTCATCTAGAACACTCCTTTGGCAAAAATAATGTCACAAATCACTACCTTCTATCGGTAAGGTTTTCCTGGGCTTTCAATTCATTTAAGCGCTCCAGGCCTCCGTTAACTTTTAAGTAATCCCAGTGATCTTTGCAATTGTAGATGTTTTTATCCATAAAATTCTTGAACTCTTCCTCGTCTTTTTCTGCTTTGAGCCATTCCATGAGATGATCTTCATCGGTAAAGTATTCGTAAGCCATATTCGAAGGATAAGCACCATAAGGAACTTCGATGACAGCATCAACCAGGTAATAGGGAATAACCGTGCTGTGGGGAGTCTGGCGGATTTCATCATTATGGATGATTTTTTCTGTGGTGATAATCAAATGTTTGGCTGCCCTGGCCAGATCCAAATCTGAAACGGCAATACCCTGGATCTGGCAGTTGCCGTAGATGTCACTGCGGTGGACATGAATGGCAGCTACGTCGGGGTATAAAGCCGGCACTGCTGCGTATTTTTTCCCCGTAAATGGGCAGGACATTTGAACTGCAGCGCTATAATTGATGGTGTCAGTTCCCAGAAGGGAACGGGCGGGCAAAAACGACAGGCCCATGGCTGCCGCCTTATACCGCCAGGCCAGGGTAGCATTGCTCCATTCTGTAGATTCGATTTCACCATTTTCAAAACCCTTGCGGGATACTTTTGACAGCCCCCGTGCTTCTAAGCCTACAATATAAGCGGCATCGCAGCGGTTGATGCACTTGCCCGCTATCAATATTTGCATATCATGGGTAGAAGTATGGCCGGCAAAACCGAGGTTTTTTTTCTTTTGCCTGACAATTTCGTGCAAGACAGCAGCAGGAATCCTGTTGCTGCCGAAGCCACCTGCGGCAAAATAGTCTCCGTCGTGGACGTATTTTGCCACTGCTTCTTTAACAGTAGCCGTTTTATCGATCATACGCCTTGATTTGGCATGGAAGTGTTCCCTGGCTTCATCGGCGTCGGGATTGCTGTATAAAGGACGATGTCCGACTTTTATATATTTAACTTCCTGATCGCCTGAAACACTATAGTCAACTCTGCTGTATTCGTGGTTTACAACTACTTTTTTGGACATATTTATAACACCTCCGGTTAATTTTATTTAAGATACTATATCGATAACCGCTTAATGCTTCGACAAAGCTCTTTTCTATAATCAGGGTGAGCTATGTTAATCAGTTTTAACGCCCTTTGTTTTAATGAAAGATAACGAAGGTCAGCAACGCCAAACTCTGTTACAACAAAATCAACATCAGTTCTTGCTATGGACACGGGAGCATCCTCACTTAGATGTGGTACTATTTTGGATTTGTTTTGAACTGTAGATGGCATTGCGATAATCGATTTACCTTTTGGGGACAACCTGGCTATTCGAGCAAAATCAACCTGACCTCCTACTGAGGAGATTTGTTTTCCTTCAATAAATTCAGAATTAATCTGGCCTGTTAGATCGATTTCAAGTGCCGAATTTATTGAAACGAATTTGTATAAACCCCTTATGATTGAAGAATTATGAGTATACGTAGTTGGATGAACCTCTATAACCGGATTGCAATTACTAAATTCATAAAGACGGTCTGTTCCCAACAACTGGCCAGTTACGACTTTTCTTGAATCAATACTTTTTTTGATCCCTGTAACCACTCCAGATTCAATCAGGTTTAGCATACTCTCTGTTAAAACTCCCGAATGAATTCCAAGATCACTTTTGCTTCGTAAGGCTAACATTACTGCATCGGGCACCCTCCCAATCCCAACCTGTATAGTGCTTCCATTATCAATTAAAGAAGATACATTTTCACCAATTTGACTTTCAACTTCTTTCGGTAACGTGGAAGGAATTTGTACTAAATCTTGGTCTTCCTCGACTATATAATCTATTTCCGATATATGTATACAAGAATCGCCGCATGTAAAAGGCATCTTTCTATTAGCTTGTGCAACTACTATTTTTGCTGACTTAACAGCAGCTTTATTATATTCTACTGCCGCTCCTAAACTACAAAAACCTGACGAATTAGGGGGCGTTACCTGAACTAAAGTTATATCCGGTTTATATTTTGTCGATAATGCTTTAGGTATTTCCGAAAGATGAATAGGTATATACTCCACATTTATACCTGAAGAGGCCTCTACCAACTCTTTATTTGAAAAAAAAGCATAAATATCCCATTGATCTGCATAAATGGGTAAAGCAAATTGAAGCTTATTAATATTCGGTAACGGCACTATTATTAACTTCAACCCTTTTACTGAACTCTCCATTAACATTTTAATAAGGGCAAGTGGTTCAGCAGGACCTTGCTCTATAAAAATATTATTACTTTGATTGATAAGTGAAATAAAATCTTTTTTAGTAACTAGCTTTTGACTATAGTTCTTGGACATAATATTCATTACTCCATCACGCTTTAGTTATATTTATAGTGTTTACGCAGATTATAATTTGCATTATAGACTTTTTCATATTAACAAGTTTATCCTTGGATTATTTGGCATTGTAATTTAAGTAATTCAATATACCATTGATTGTATTTCTATAATCCATTATTAACTCTAGTTCTGCTTCAACTACTTCACAATTTATATCTAAATCAGTCAAATAAGGAAACAACTCTTTTTCTGAGCGTTCTTTTAATTCTTTTTGTATTTTATTAAAAGGGTATTCCTCGCTTAAATATTTTTTTGCCGTTTCAAGGCAAAACCACAACTTACCTGTAATAATATCAATTACTATCTGTGGTGAAATGGATGTTCCAAAATGTGAAAAATGTATTCTTCTAATATCACTCTGAGCCAATCTATATAAATCTTGCTTCATTAATTCACCATTAAAATCTGGTCCAGGCGTGGCAGGGCGCATAACAGGATGGTTTAATTTCTTTGTAAGTACAGGTGCATATAGCCCAACCGCATCACCACTAAATAGACCTTTGGTTTTATGATCGAAAAAACAAACATGATGCTTCGCATGACCTGGCATTTCCCATACTTCCAATATCCTCCCACCTAAACTTATTTTAGTCCCTTCATTTAAAATATTTATTCTCTCTTCCGGCACAGGTAAAACATCTCCATACTGATTAAACTTTTCTAATCCATGTACAGCTTTAGCTCCTTCTATTAATCTGCTGGGGTCAATCATGTGCTTTTTACCTTTCTCATGAACCCACATTTGAGCATTCTTAAAGTAACTAGCTAATAAACCAAGCCCCCCGGCATGATCAATATGAATGTGTGTTACTGCTATATGTTTTAGGTTGTCATAAGAAATGTTGAGCTCTTTTGCTGCATCAAAAATTATTTCCAAAGAGCTTGCTGGCCCTGTTTCTATTAGCATCCAACTGTTATCTTCCCCTTTTATAAAATATCCTGCAGTTCTTCCAGGTATACCACGTTCAAATAGATCTACCTGCCATATTTCACCATCATATTCTATAATTTCACTCAATTAAACTATTCAACTCCTCGACTGTCGCTTTGTCTCTTATTAAGGATGCGAAAGATAAGCTTGATGATTAAAAATGCGATACACTAGTGAAGCCATTATCACAAGAACTCCAAAAAGGAACCAACTTAACATATAACCTTCTTGCATATCAGCTATTAGACCAAAAATTGGAGGTGCTATAAGCATACCTGTTCTTAAAAAAAGCAAGGAAAATCCTGTTGCTATACCCAAATGGGCATCTCCGGCAAATTCACCTATAGACACAAAGTGTACTCCCATCCATCCAAATGCTGAAAAACCCAAAAAAAACGAAAAAACTAAAACAACAAAATAATTAACATTCAAAACATAGTTAAACAGCCCAAAGAACAAATACATAATTCCAATAATAACTCCTATTACAAATAAAATGTGACCTCTGTTACTTTGGCAGAATCTGTCTGAAATCATTCCCCAAAAGGGTCTTCCAATAATTCCTCCAATTTGAAATGAACCAAGTCCTAATCCTGCAGCAGTGCGGCTCATACTTAGATCCTCTGAAAGGAAAACAGCAAAGTGTGAGAGCACAGCACCTGACGAAACACCAAAAATTAACCCAAGAACACAAACCTGAAACAACCGCCTATTTTCTATGATAGTTAAGATATTTTCTCTAAAAGAGGGTTGTTCCACATACAACGTGTCCTGACCATTCGCTGAATTAATCTCAACCTCTTCCTTATATAATAAATAAACCAAAACCCAGACTAATAGTGCAAAACCTGAAGATATTTGGATGGCCATTCGCCAACCTAATAATCCTCCTAATACGGGCAATAAGCTTGCCCCTGTTAAACCTCC
>PUKQ01000152.1 GCA_003550565.1 Syntrophomonadaceae bacterium | reverse complement strand
TTATCTAAAAGGGAAAATTCTCATTTTTCAATATTAACCCTCACTCGTTCGCCGGCTTCAACTTCCGCTGCCATTTCCGGACATTCCCAAATAGGCAGTCCTATATTCAAAGCATTACGGAAAAATATCCGGGCAAAGCTAGCAGCCACAATCCCGCTAATTCCCGTAGCTTTCAGTGACAGAGGTGCATGTTCTCGTGAACTCCCACATCCGAAATTCCGGCCGGCAATAATTAAATCTCCTTCTGCTACATTCGTAGCAAAAGTTTGGTCTATATCTTCTAAACAATGTTGAGCTAAATGTTGAGGGTCAGAAATATTTAAATACCTAGCCGGTATAATAACGTCTGTATCTACATCGTTTCCCAATATCCAGGCTTTACCTTTGACTATCATGGGGAAGCCACCTCCTGCGGATGTGTTATTCTACCGGTAATAGCAGATGCTGCCGCTACAGCCGGGTTGCTTAAATATACCTCACTATCTGGATGCCCCATCCGACCCACAAAGTTTCGATTAGTGGTAGCAATAGCTTTTTCCCCCGGTGCCAATATACCCATATGTCCACCCAGGCAAGGCCCACATGTTGGAGTGCTAACAGCAGCTTCTGCTTCCACGAAAATATCCAGTAACCCTTCCTTCATAGCCCTGGCATAAATTTCCTGAGTCGCCGGAATAATTAATAGACGGACAGCTGGATGAACCTTTTGATTCTTTAAAATAACGGCTGCTTCTCTCATGTCTTCTATCCTGCCATTAGTGCATGATCCAATTACCACCTGATCAATATTTATCTCTTTCGCTTTGCTAACCGGCCACACATTAGAAGGTGTATGCGGAAAAGCTACCTGCGGTTCCAGATCGCTAACTTCAAACTCGTATATTTCTTCATAAAATGCATCTTCATCACCATAAACAGGCTCAAAACTTCTGACAGCTCTGCCTTCCAAATAGGTAAATGTTTTGTCATCCGGTTCCATATAACCACATTTAGCGCCTGCTTCAATAGCCATATTAGCCATGGTTAAACGACCATCCAGGCTCATTTCTTCTATAGAAACCCCTTTAAATTCCATAGCCCGGTAAAGAGCACCGTCCACACCAATCTGGCCAATAGTGAAAAGAATTAAATCCTTACCTCCTACCCACCTTTTAAGTTCCCCTGTATAGATAAATTTAAGAGTAGAAGGAACCTTAAACCATGCTTCTCCCAGGGCCATTGCCGCTGCCAAGTCTGTACTGCCCACTCCGGTAGCAAAAGCACCCATAGCACCATATGTGCATGTATGTGAATCAGCCCCTATGACAATTTCACCGGGTAAGACCAAACCTTTTTCCGGCAACAGCGCATGTTCTATGCCCATACGGCCTACTTCAAAATAGTTTGCAATATTATTATTTATCACAAATTTGCGTATCTGCTGGCACTGCTTAGCTGATTCAATATCCTTGTTGGGAGTAAAATGATCGGGAACAAGCACCACTCGTTCCGGATCATAAACCGTTTTGGCCCCCATGCGTTGAAATTCTCTGATCGCCACCGGTGTCGTTACATCATTACCAAGACAGAGATCTATTTTTACATTAATTATTTCACCCGGTTCAACTTTATCTTTTCCTGCCCCTCGAGCTAAAATTTTTTCCACCATCGTCTGCCCCACTATATCACCTATCTTCCTCTTATAATATTCCCCGCATAAGTTAACTGAGATTATTTGTTAGTTTCCCGGTACAGTACCATTGCTTTCCCGCGTAGTTTTACTTCCTCTTAAAATAGCTACCTTACCGGTACGCACCAATTCCTTTATACCAAAGTGCTGTAGAAGAATCTTAATTGCTTCCAGCTTTTCTTCATCACCGGTAATTTCAATAACCAGAGAATCAAGGGAAACATCCACAACTTTACCGCGGAATGTTTCTACAATTTGCTGGATATCACTGCGGGTTTGAGGATCAGCTTGCACCTTTATCATCATTAATTCTCTCATTACTGCCGGGTCTTCAGTGACATTGCTTATCTTGATCACATTAATCAATTTGTTTAATTGTTTTACTACCTGTTCCAGGGTTGATGCATCTCCGCTAACTGTAATAGTCATTCGCGAAATATGAGGATCAAGGGTTTCCCCTACTGTCAGACTGTCGATGTTAAAACCCCGCCGACTAAACAAACCAGAAATGCGAGCAAGAACTCCGGGTTTATTTTCTACCAAAACAGCCAGCACATGCTTCAATTTATTTATCACTCCCATCTATAATCTCATTTAACGGCCGATTGGGGGCAACCATAGGAAATACGTTGCCTTCAGGTTCAACTTGAAAATCTAATAGCACCGGTCCCTCCTCTGCCAGGGCCCATGTAACAGCTTCTTCAATTTTTTCCGCAGAGCTGATACTTCTGGCCGGAACGTCATAAGCTTCGGCTACCTTACAGAAATCCGGATTACCGGATAGAGAGGTACTGGAATAACGTTTTTGGAAGAAAAGCTCTTGCCACTGGCGCACCATCCCCAAATAAGTATTATTAATAACGGCAATTTTAACGGGAATTCGGTAATATGACGCCGTAGCTAATTCCTGAATATTCATCTGAAAGCTGCCATCACCGGAAATACAAAAAACCTTGGCCTCAGGCATAGCTACCTGTGCACCAATGGCTGCCGGGAATCCATACCCCATTGTACCCAGACCGCCGGAAGAAATCAGGGTCCTGGGGTTATTAAAACAATAATGCTGCGCTGTCCACATTTGGTGCTGTCCTACATCGGTTGCAATAATGGTATCTAATTGAGAAGTATGCTGAAAGATAGTTTTAATAACTTCCGGAGTTGTTAAAACCTCCGGTGAAGACTTTTCACAAGAATAGTCACTCACTTCTTCATTTTTCCATTGAAGTGTTTTCTCTTTCCATTCTGCTATATCGCCGGGTTTGAAATATTTGAGCATTCTTTTTAGTACTACCTCTACATCCCCTACGATGGGAACATCAACAGGGACATTTTTCCCGATTTCCGCCGGATCCACATCTATGTGAATAACCTGGGCTTTAGAAGCAAAAGAATCCAGGTGCCCGGTTACCCGGTCATCAAAACGCATTCCCACGGCTATAATTAAATCAGCTTCCATAACAGCATAATTAGCCGTTCTTGTCCCATGCATTCCCAGCATCCCTAAAAATAATGGGTTATCGCCGGGAATACCTCCTAAACCCATTAAAGTCAAAGCTACCGGAATTTGCCCTTTTTCAGCCAGTTCAAGCAAATGTTTTCCGGCCCCGGAGCGAATAACCCCCCCACCACCAATAATTAAAGGTTTTTTTGCTTTTGATATTAGCTTCACGGCTTTGTTTACCTGTCCGGGATGTCCTTCCAACGTAGGCTTATAACCTTGAATGTCAACTTTTTCGGGATAATCAAATTCCCCTATTTCGTCCTGTATGTTTTTAGGTATATCTATTAATACCGGTCCGCACCTGCCGGTAGAAGCAATGTGAAATGCTTCTTTTATAATCAAAGGAAGCTCTTCAACATTCTTAACCAAATAATTATGCTTGGTAATAGGCATAGTAATGCCGGTGATATCTGCCTCCTGAAATGCGTCAGTGCCTATGGAACCTGTACCTACCTGACCAGTAATTAACACCAGGGGAACAGAGTCCATAAATGCATTGGCAATACCGGTTACAAGATTCGTTGCTCCCGGCCCGGAAGTTGCAAAAACAATTCCCGGTTTTCCACTAGCTCTGGCATAACCATCAGCAGCATGAACTGCACCCTGCTCATGCCTGCTCAACACGTGATATATAGACGAATCAAAAAGACTGTCATACAGTGGGAGTACAGCTCCGCCGGGATAACCAAAAACAGTGGTAGCATTTTCCCGCTCCAAAGCTGAAATAACCATTTCTGCACCCTTCATTTTCATCTTTTATTCAACCTCCAATATAGCTCCTTTACTTGCCGAAGTGACCATGCGACTGTATCGCTTTAAATACCCATGATTTATTTTGGGTACGGGCAATTCAAGATTAAGAAATCGTTTATCCATTTGTTCCTTGGATATCTTTAATTCTAATTTGCGATTGGTTATATCAATATAAATAATATCCCCATCTTCCACTATAGCAATAGGCCCTTTTTCGGCAGCTTCCGGAGAAACATGCCCTATTGCTGCACCTTTCGTAGCCCCGGAAAACCTACCATCAGTTATAAGAGATACATCTTTATCTAACCCCATACCACTCAGAGCTGAAGTTGCAGCCAGCATTTCTCTCATCCCTGGTCCACCTTTAGGCCCTTCATATCTTATAATTACTACATCGCCCGGCTGGATATAATTTTCCAAAATAGCCTTTACTGCTTCTTCTTCACTGTTAAAGACCCTGGCGGTACCTTCAGTCTGAAGCATATTATCTGCTACAGCACCTTGCTTTACAATCGCACCCTCCGGTGTTAGATTGCCAAATAAGATGGAGAGTCCACCCGTATCTCGATACGGTTCGTCTATTCGGTGAATAACACGGCCATCTGCAGATAAAGCATTCCTATAATAATCAGCAATTTTTTCACTGCCCACTGCCGGAGCAGAACCATCAATGAGCTCGTGTTTGTCAAGCTCTTTCATTACCGCAGGAATTCCCCCAGCCCTCCCCAGGTCTTCAATACGAAAATCTCCAGCGGGGCTTAAAACACAAAGTTGGGGTGTTCTTGAGCTGACTTCGTTTAACATATCCAGCTCAAAATCAATTCCCGCTTCGTTAGCAATTGCCGCTAAATGCAAAATGGTATTAGTTGATCCTCCTAAAGCTGTATCCACAGTCAGCGCATTCTTCAAAGCTTGTTTTGTAATAATTTCGCGAGGCAACCTTCCTTTCTGCAAGTTTTCCATCACCTTAACACCGGCGTTTTTGGCAAGACGTTCACGTTCAGCGCTTATGGCCAAAATTGTGCCGTTACCCGGGAGGGCAAGGCCCATTACTTCGGCAAGGCAATTCATGGTATTAGCAGTAAACATTCCCGCACAAGAACCACACCCGGGACAAGCTTTACTAACCAAGTCATCTAATTCTTCACCGGTCATAGCCCCGGATTTGACTGCCCCTACCCCTACAAAAGTACTGCTTAAGTCCACTTTTTTGTCTTGAAATTCTCCTGCAAGCATAGGACCTCCACTTACCATTACAGTGGGTATATTTACTCTCAAAGCAGCCATAAGCATGCCGGGGGTTATTTTATCACAATTTGTTACCAGCACCATGGCATCAAAACAATGAGCTTCCACCATGGATTCAATACTATCTGCAATTAACTCCCGGCTGGCCAGCGAATAGTGCATGCCACTGTGATTCATAGCAATTCCGTCACAGATGCCTATGGTAGAAAACTCCATTGGAGTACCACCTGCCATTCTTATCCCTGATTTGGCGGCAGCAGCAATTTTAGGTAAATGAACATGACCGGGAACTACTTCATTGGCTGAATTTACTACCGCAATTAGAGGTTGATTTAGTTCCTGGCCGGTATAACCCATTGAATTTAGCAAAGCTCTTTGAGGCGCCCGCTCCATCCCTTTTTTTATAGTATCACTACGCATGGTAAACTTCCTTTCTTTTTTTGACACCCCTGGTATTTTAATTATAATTACTTAAATTCATGAGCTTTAAAAAATGAAATGAAGCAATTAATAAATTGAGCTTAAATTTATTTCACATTCAAGCAGTATTACTTGCTTATGTAATTATAATTATTACCTTGAAGGTTTGACAACAGCAGGATTAAAATTTATTCTGAATAAACTTCTTCGCCACTGTTTCCGGTTTGCTCTTTAAACATCTTCATTAATTGCCGGGTCACCTTGCCGGGCTTACCTTTACCTATAGACCTCCCATCAACTTCAATAACCGGAATTATTTCCGCGGCAGTTCCAGTTAAAAAACATTCATCAGCAATATAGAGATCATAACAAGTAAATGGTGATTCTTCAACAACCATTTCCATTTCTTTTGCTAAATTAATTACTATCTCCCGGGTAACACCTTCTAATATACCCATGTAGAAAGGTGGAGTAAGAAGTTTACCCTTTTTCATAATAAAAATGTTATCTCCAGAGCCCTCCGTAACAAAGCCATTGTTATTTAGCATAATGGCTTCCAATACCCCTGCCTGGTTAGCCTCGATTTTGACAAGGATATTATTTAAATAATTTAAGGATTTTATTTGGGGAGGAAGTGCATCAGGAATATTACGTCTGGTATTTACCGTTATTACCTTTAACCCCTCTTCATAAAGTTCATCGGGAAAAAGAGTTATAGAATCAGCTATGACAACTACCTGAGCTTTTTTACATTTACGCGGATCCAACCCTAAATCTCCTGTTCCACGTGAAACAACCACCCGGACATAAGCATCTAATAAATTATTTTCTCTAACCGTTTTTTTTACTATCTCTTCCATTTCTTCTATTCCATAAGGAATTTCAAGCATAATGGCCCGGGCTGAATCAAACAGGCGCTTTATGTGCTCTTTCAATTTAAAAACCCTTCCATTGTAAACACGAATACCTTCAAAAACGCCATCTCCATAAAGAAAGCCATGATCAAAGACAGATACTTTTGCGTCTTTTTCTGCTACTAATTTATCATTCAAAAAAACCTTTAAAGCCATAGCAAATTACCTCCATTAATATTATATGAGTTTTTCTACGCCAATTATTTTCCCAATAATTATTTCCCAGGAAATAATTATTGGGAAAATCGTAAACTTAAAATATCTCCATCTCTTATTATGTAGTTTTTCCCCTCTATTTTTGTATATCCTTTTTCCCTGGCAGTTTTCAATGACTGCACTTCCATAAGTTCTTCGTAAGTAATAATTTCTACCGCAATGAACCCTTTTTGCATATCAGTATGTATTTTCCCCGCTGCCTCAAAAGCCGTGGTATTATCTTTTACCAGCCAAGCTTTAGTCTCCTTGCCCTTAATGGTAAAGAATGTTATTAACCCTAACATCCGACGGGAAACTTCAATAATATACGGCAAAGCAGTTTGCTCCAACCCATATTCTTTTTTAAATATTTCTCTTTCTTCTTCATCTAGTTCTTGCAGTTCATATTCCAATTTGGCACATATAGAAATAACAGGTGACTCTCGTGCCTCAGCATAATACTTTATTTCATCCGGTATTTCCCGATTGATATTCCCTTCATGCCTGTTTAATACAAAAACCATTTGCTTAACCGTAATTAAATTTAGCTCATCGACAATTTCTATCTCTTCTTTTTTACTATTCCTGGTTCGCAGCAAGTTGCCCTCATTTAAATACTCAATTAAACTATTTATGACCTGTAGCTCTTGATATGATTCTTTTTCACCACTCTGAGCTTTTTTTTCTATTTTACTTTTTCTATTTTGTAGGGTATCTATGTCAGCCAAAATTAATTCCTGGTTCACTGTTTCTGCTTTTTCTATTACCTCCACGTCCCTATCTTCAGCAGTGCCTTTACTCTCATCAAAATCACCTATTACATGAATTAAAGCGTGAACTTCCCGCAAATGTGATAAAAACTGATTTCCCAACCCTTCACCTTTATGCGCCCCTTTCACCAAACCAGCTACATCAATAACCTCTAAATAAGCAGGAGTGAGCTTCTCCGGCAAAGTAAGCTCTGCAAGTTTTCCTAATCGTCTATCCAGAATAGGAATCATCCCTGTGTTTGGATTAATAGTAGAAAACGGGTAGCTTTCTACCAAAACCGGTATAGAAGTTAATGCTCTGAAGAGGGTTGACTTTCCTGCATTGGGCAACCCTAAAATGCCACAGCTTAATGCCAAAAGCCTTCATCCTTTCCTTAGTTTTTCCACATCCTTTCCTGGCTAATTTATTCATCTATAATTTCTTTCACCCTTCGCTCAAACCTTGATCTGGGTAAAAGGACACTTCTTCCACATTTTAAACATTTCAAACGAAAATCCATACCTATACGAATTATTTTCCAGCGATTTTCACCACAAGGGTGGCTTTTCTTAAGTTTAACTATCTGGCCCAATTCATATTGAACCATAATTTACATCTCCTCAAAAAACATTACCTGCCTTCAATTTTCCAATATCTTTTTAATTTCTTTAAATACTTCGTCAATGTCCTGATTGCCTTCAACTTTCTCCAATAAATTATTTTTTTCATAATAGTTTATAAGTGGCTCTGTTTGCTCTTGATATACATTTATGCGCTGTTTTACCGTTTCAAAACTATCATCTTCCCGTTGATACAAACCTCCCCCGCATTGGTCACACACATTGCGCACTTGTGGTGGATTAAAATTTAAATGATAAGAAGCTCCGCATTCCCGGCAAATTCTTCTCCCCGTTAGACGGGATATTATTTCTTCTTCATCCACATCAATATAGATAACAGCTTTTATGGAACGGCCCATTTTTTCCAATACTTTATCCAAAGATCTGGCCTGCACCACAGTCCTGGGAAAACCGTCCAATAAAGCGCCGCTTTTACAATCAGGCTCTTTTAAGCGTTCTTCCACTATGCCAATTATTATGTCATCAGAAACAAGTTCACCCTTATCCATAAATTCTTTCGCTTTATTGCCAAGCTCTGTGCCTTTTTTTACTGATGATCTCAAAATGTCACCTGTGGAAACATGCGTTAATTTATGATGGTCAATTATACGCTCAGCCTGAGTCCCTTTCCCCGCACCTGGTGGCCCCAAAAGGATAACTATCAAAATAGATCCCTCCTAAAACACTTAGTTTATTAAATATCTTCGTTCACTATGCTATGCTATTCTAAGCATTGTTTTCGTGGCTTTAACCAGAAATAATATATACAAATCGAGTACTTCTTCTTTTATTGCATATTTCCTGCTAAATTAATATTTTTTTGTGTGCTCACCAGCAATTATGGAAATACTTGTTTTGCAGTTAGAAAATATCTGGTCAGAGCTCAGTAAAGAACAATGGCAATCCCCAGCCTTACCTTTTGATTAAAGTTAATTTTTAAGCAATTCTTTAATAATAAGACCTGTTGAAATTAATAAATACGAGGTAATCTATTAATCAAGCATAAGCTAATAGAATGATGAACAAAGAGCGTGAATAAAAAAGAAGTTATATTAAATGTTTCACGTGAAACATTTAATATATTATTTGCCCATAATTAACTCTTTTAGCCTTTCCAGATCTTCATTATCATAAAACTCTATTTCTATTAAACCCTTTTGTTTTTGCCCGCTTATTTTTACTTTTGTTCCTAAATGCTCTTGCAGTTCTTCTTTTATTTCATTTATATGGAGACCCTCTGTCCAGTTTTCATTAGACTTTTTTTCTTTTTTGCTGTTTCTCATGTCCGCTACCTTCTTTTCTACTTCCCTTACCGTAGTTTTATCGTCAATGATTTTGCGAGCCATTTCTAACTGTTCTTTTTCATCCTTAATAGAAAGCAAAGAACGCGCCTGCCCCATGTTAATTATCCCTGCAGCTAATGCATTTTTTATATCATTCGGCAACGATAATAATCTTATGGTATTAGCAATAGCCGACCTACTTTTGCCCAGTGCCTGCGCAATTTTTTCTTGAGTAAAAGCAAATTCTTCAATAAGAAAGTTATATGCCTTTGCTTCTTCAATAGGATTCAAGTCTTCCCTTTGCAAGTTTTCAACCAGGGCAATTTTAACTTGATCCTCATTTTCTATTTCTTTTATGATGGCGGGAATGTTTTCCAACCCCACTATTTTTGCTGCCCTCATTCTTCTTTCTCCTGCTATCATGATATAGCCATCCTCAACAGGGGAAATTATAACAGGCTGAACAATCCCATGTTCTGCAATTGAATCAGCCAATTCTTTTAATCCTTTTTCGTCAAAATCTAAGCGAGGTTGATATGGGTTTGCTTTAATTTCATCTATCGGAACTTCTTTCACTGACAACTCACCTTTATTTTTATGATCAGGAATGAGTGCTTCTAAACCTTTACCCAGTCTTTTCTTGCTACTCATTTTTAACCACCTCTCGCGCTAATTCCGCATAAACTTTGCTCCCTTTGCTTTTGGGATCATAATCCATAATTGCCTTGCCATAACTTGGGGCCTCGCTCAACCTTACATTTCTTGGTATTACATTCTCATATACCATTTCATTAAAATAATTTTTAACTTCTTCTGCCACCTGCGAAGAAAGATTAGTTCTAATATCATACATGGTTAACAATACGCCTTCAATGTTCAAACTGGTATTCAGGTGCTTTTTTACCAAGTTTATGGTATTCATTAATTGTCCCAAACCCTCTAAAGCATAATATTCACATTGAATAGGGATTAAAACCCCATGGGCTGCTGTTAAAGCATTTAAAGTTAGCAACCCCAATGATGGAGGACAATCAATTATAATTATCTCGTAATTCTCCTTAACATAATGCAATGCTTTTTTTAATTTGATTTCTCGAGATATGGTTAAAACTAGCTCTACTTCTGCTCCCGCAAGTTGAATAGAAGAAGGGGCCAGGTCAAGATTTGCATATTTGCTTTTTATTATAACCTTATCCAGGGGAATTTCGTTTATTAATACATCATAAATACAATTTTTTATATCATTCTTTTCTATACCAATCCCACTGGTAGTATTTCCCTGTGGATCAATGTCTATTAATAATACTTTTTTTCCCATTTCAGCCAGGGCAGCACTTAAATTAACAGCAGTAGTTGTTTTTCCCACTCCACCCTTTTGATTAGCTATAGCAATTATTCGAGACATTCTTACCTCCAACTTGCATTTACCTAAAATTCCGACACCAAGAAAGCCTTCCCTTAAATTATTATTTCCTTACTTTTTAGGTAATCTTATACTTATTTCATAGTAGTCATCTTCATCATTTTCCACTACAGTTGGGTTTAATCCCGATCTTTGAATTATATTAATTGCCTGGCGAATGGTATTTAAATATATCTTTAAATCACGCACTATTGTTTTACTTTGTTTGCCTTTGTTTTTTGCTTTTTCTTTATTAATTATTTCATCAATTCTTTTTTCTGTTTGCTTAACATTCAAGTTTTTATTTACTATTTCATCAGCTATTTTTTCTTGCTCTTTTTCAGAAAATAATTTTAATAATCCTCTAGCATGCCTCTCTGTTATATCCCCGCTGCTTAACATCTGTTTAACCTTATCCGACAATTTTAACAACCTTAATTTATTGGCAATACCTGACTGACTCTTGCCTAATCTCTGGGCCAAAACTTCTTGCGTAAATCCAAACTCCTCCATTAATCTGTTATATCCTTCTGCTTCTTCTATTATATTTAGGTTTTCTCTTTGCAGGTTCTCAATCAGTGCCATGGTAGCAGCAGCATTATCTGAAAGTTCTTTAACCACTGCCGATATTTTCTCCCAACCTAATTTCCTACAAGCTAAAAGCCTTCTTTCCCCTACTACTATCTGATACTTTTCTTTATCTATCTTCCTTAATATTATTGGTTGAATTAATCCATAATTTTTAATAGAATGCGCCAAATCATTTATGGTTTTTTCTTCAACTATACGTCTGGGCTGATATGGGTTAGATTCAATTTTTTTAATATCCACCATGCTAATCTTTTCTTTTTCCGAACTACCTGCAAGCCATGGTAGAATTGTTTTATCATCACTCAAATAAATTCACCGCCTTATTGTTAATTTATTTGACAAAAACATTTTATTCCCTTCTAACTATCTGTAGATTTACGAATGTTTTTTACCTTTTATTTTTTTGCGCGGGTAAATCTCGGCAGTAGGTTTAATTTTATCTATCAAATATATGTATCTTTTTTCTCCTTCGGGTAATTTATAAAAACATTCTTTATATATTTTGCCTCCGAACTTTGTTATTGTTTCTTCTTCATCCTGAATTTCCTCTTTTCCTCGTGGCCCCTTATAAGTTATCAATATTCCTCCTACTTTTAGCAATGGCATTCCAACTTCCAGTAAAACAGGGAGGCTTGCCATCGCCCGGCTACACACATATTGGTATTTTTCCCGATGATTTTCCAACCGGGCTATATTTTCTGCTCTATCATGTAAATAATAAACGTTTTTGATTCCTACTGTTTCCAGCGTATATTTTATAAAATTTAATTTTCGCCGTTTCGCTTCAAGGAGATATAAAGATAATTGTTTTTGAAATATTTTTATGGGAACCCCGGGAAATCCCGCTCCTGTTCCCAGATCAACAAGAGTTTCTTTGCTACTTTCAAAGGAGAAAAAATGTAAAAGATATAAAGAGTCTATAAAATGTTTTTTTATTAGCTCTTCTTTGCTTTTAACTGCAGTGAGGTTTAAAAAATGTTTAGCCTCCCACACCGCATCTAAAAAATTAGCAGAAAGGATAATTTCTTCTTCCTTAAAAGATATTCCTATTTCTTTTAAACTTTTAGCCAGCTTTTCTTTCATAATTATTTTCCGATACAAAAATTAGAGAAAATATGATCCAATATATCTTCAGAAACATAACTGCCGGTTATTTCACCCAATCTTTTTTCGGCCATTTTTAAATCACTAGTAATTAAATCAATAGGGTGTGTTTCTATATTTCGCAAGGCCTCATTCAAATGCTCTTTTATTTCCTTTAAGGCTTCCTTGTGCCGCACATTTAAAACCATAGAGTCTTCTCTCCCTGTTACTGTTCCTCCTTCAACCATAGATACAATATTTTCTTCTACCTTCTCTATTCCTATCTTTTCCTTAACTGAAATTTTTACGATATTTTCACTGCTAACTTTTTCGTATTCTATTAACTCCTGTTCTTCTTTCCAGTCCTTTAAATCAATTTTATTTACCAATACTAAAAATTCTTTTTTAGATTCAAGAATAAAATTCATAATTTCTTTATCTTCCTCTTCAACACCGGTAAAAGCATCAATTAGAAATAGCACCATATCAGAATCTTCAATGGCTCTCTTTGAATATTCTACACCTATAGATTCCACAGGTTCTTCCGTCTTCCTTATTCCAGCCGTATCAACAAAGACCACCGGTACTCCTTGTATATTTATTTGCTCTTCTAACAAATCTCTGGTTGTTCCCGGAATTTCCGTTACAATAGACCTTTGTTTATTGATTAAAGAATTCAACAATGATGATTTGCCTACATTAGGTTTTCCTACAATTGAAACCCGCAGGCCGTATTGAAATATGTTCCCTTTTTCCGCATTTTTATACAGATGTTTAACTTCCTGATGAATTAGGGTTAATTCCTTCACCTTTTCTTCCATCTCTTCTTCATTAATGTCTTCAATGTCTTCAGGAAAATCAATAATAGCTTCAATATTGGCAATTATGGAAATCAATTGCTCCCTTAATACATTTATCTTGCCGGATAGTTCCCCTTTTACAGATCTGGCAGCACTTTTAATTGCTTTTTCTGAACGAGCAGTAACCAGGTTTAGCACACTCTCAGCCTGACTCAAATCTATGCGCCCGTTTATAAATGCCCTTCGTGTAAACTCACCTGCATTAGCCATTCTGGCCCCATTTTGCAAAACCAGCTCCAAGATCATCTTTAACATCAATATTCCACTATGGCAATTAATCTCCACAACATCTTCTCTGGTATAGGTAGCTGGAGCCTTCATAAAAGACACCATTACTTCATCTACTATTTCAAGATTTTTATCTTCTATAAATCCATAATAAAGCCGATGTGATTGGGGGTAACTTTTTCCTTTACGCTTAGGGGAAAAGATTTTATTTGCTATAGCATAAGCATCATGGCCGCTTAATCGCACTATTCCTATGCCACCTTCGCCAATAGGTGTTGATATTGCAGCAATTGTAGAATTATCTCCCAGAGCATTGCGCATGTTTTTAGCTCCTGAAAATTTATTAAATATTTAAAATACCACCCAATGGAGGCGGTATTCATTATATGAAAGGGTTTCACATTTACAATTATAATAAGCTAATCTTTTCCGGGAGCAATAACCACTTTCCGGTAAGGTTCTTCCCCCGAACTATAAGTAATGATATGGGGATTATCTTTAAGTGTTAAATGTATGATGCGTCTTTCCTGGGGTATCATTGGTTCTAAACTTATTTCTTGTTTTTGTGCTTCTACTTTTTCAGCCACATTCAAAGCTAACTGCTTAAGGGTTGTTTCTTTTTCCTGTCTGTAGTTTTCCACATCCAGAATTACCCTTCCTGTGAAATTTTCAAATTGCCTGCGCATAACAACATTCATCAAATACTGTAATGAATTTAAAGTTTGTCCTCTCCGGCCTATTAATACCCCTAATTTATTTCCTTTGACATCAATACATAAATCGCCATTACTCTCATTAACTTCTACGCTCCCATCTATACCCATCTTCTCCAAAAGGTTCTCCACAAAGTTTTTCATATATTCTTTGTACCCTCGCTTTATCGATAGATGGACCTTGGCCTGTTTCTTCCCCAGAAGCCCCCATAGATTGCTTCCGGGCTCATTTACTATTTGTACGTCAACGTTCTCTTTTTTTACTCCTAATTGCTCTAATCCTCTCTCAATCGCTTCTTCTACTGTTTTTTCGATTATTTCAACACTTTCGTTTTGTGAGTTCATTTGCTCTTGGCTTTCGCACCTTTCGCCTCCTTACCTTTCACGTCTTTTTCTTCCTTTTCTTTTGCTTCCTTACCTTTTGGCTCCTTTTCTTTTACTTCCTTATTGGTAAGTAAATAATGCTGACCTATAGAAAACATGTTGTTAACAATCCAGTACAAAATTAACCCTGCAGGCAAGGCAGGCCCTATTAAACCGGCACTGATAACAAAAATCATGGCCGGCATAATGTATAACATCATTTTTTGATTAGGGTCTGTCATACTCAACCTCGAATAAAGATAAGTAGTTATACCGGCTAAAACGGGAAAAATATAGGTTGGATCCCCAACTGCAAGGTTTCCCCACTGCAAACCGGTATCTGCCAGAGCCGGAATCAGGTAAGGGTTAAAATTTTCTAGCTGTGAAATGCCGAAACTTTCTACATCCCTGAGCAATCTAAATATACCTATTAATACCGGCAATTGGATCAACAGCGGCATACAGCCCGCCAGAGGATTAACCTTATTTTCCTGCATAAATTTCATTACTTCTTGATTTTGCTTTTCCTTGTCATTTTTATACTTTTCCTGTATCTTTTTTAATTCCGGCTGCACTTCCTGCATTCTTTTGGCAGACTTTATTTGCTGATTGTTCAGGGGAAAAGTAACAAGCTTAACCAACAGCGTTAGCATAATAATTGTAATACCAAAATTAGGCACTATATTATATATATAAGTTAAAATAACATCAAAAAAACTTGCAATAGAAAATAAAATCTCACCCATTCTTTAGTATCTCCTTTTTAACGTAACTATTCTATCGGATCATATCCACCCGGGTGAAACGGATGACATTTACCCAGCCTAATAGTCCCCAAAAATACACCTTTAATTACCCCATATTTTTTTATTGCTTCAAATATATATTCCGAACAGGTGGGGTAGAAGCGACATCTTGCAGGTATAAGGGGAGATATGACTACTTGATATATCTTTATAAAAAATAATATGAATGCTCTCATTTAGTTTTTTTTTCTCCTTCATGAGCCCATAGGCGAGCTCTTTTAAGCATTGATTCCAATTCTTTCTTGCTGATATTATAATTCAACTCGATTGCATTCTTTCTGGCCACTATTACAAGATCGTAGCCACTCTTCAGTTCAGAGTTTAATCTTCTTAAGGCTTCGAAATACAACCGTTTAATGCGGTGTCTACGTACACTATTGCCAACCTTTTTGCTAATAGAAAACCCTGCCCGGTTATAGCCTAAATCATTTTGAATATAAAATAAAACGGTATATTTGGCCACAATTTTATTCCCAAGTTTGTAAACCCTTTTAAATTCCCTATTTTTACGTAACCTACTTAAGGTTTCTTTCATTAAGCCTCTACGCAGATAAACTTTTTCTATTTTTTTGCCTTCGATTACGAATTCCCCTTCTTCCGGACCTGGTCCTCATTCTCTTCAAAAAGCCATGTGTTCTTTTTCTTTTTCTTTTTTTAGGTTGATAAGTTCTTTTCATCTCAAATATCTCCTTACATTGTCAACTATTATGACATTTTTTCCATAAATTTTCCCGAATTGCCTCGAAAATTATACAATTCACGGTCAAGAGTGTCAAGAAATTTTCCGGGCCCACATATTAAGCAGGGTAATAAACCACGTTATTCCGAGCAGCACCAATCAAACTTTCATCAATAACATTTATATGTTCAAAAGATGCCTTCATATTCTCTTTTCCATTTTTCCCCATACTTTTTTCCGTTTTTCCCTGGTTATTTTCGCTTTTTACTTCTAAAGGAGGCTCCTCGCCTATGCGGCGTTTAAAAAATTTAATTGCCTCATTAGGAAATAACACATACGACAGAACATCTTCTTCCTTTTTAATATATTTTTCTATTTCTGCGCGTGCTTCATCTAAAATGGGTTCAAGCATATCCGCGGGTCGCCCGGTTATAGGTTTTTCTCCCTTTAAAACTTGCTGGCGCAAATCTTCATCAATGTCTCCCGGTGGGGTTCCGTATAATCCCTTTAAATAATTCTTAACTTCCGTTGAAACCATTTTATACCTTTCACCCATAAGCACATTAACTACAGCCTGTGTTCCAACTATCTGACTGGAAGGGGTTACCAATGGCGGATATCCCAATTCAGCCCTGACGCGGGGCACTTCCTCCAAAACCTCCTCAATAAGGTGTGAAGAATTTTGCTCGGCAAGTTGAGACCTTAGGTTGGAGATCATTCCTCCCGGAATTTGATAGTTAAGTACATTAGTATCCACTCCCACGGATATATCCCCTGATATGTGATAATTATTCCTTACACCTTTAAAATAATTACTAACTTCGGCTAAATTGTCTATTTCTATTCCTGTGTCATAGGGCGTTCCATGTAGTGCTGCCACCATACTGTCTGTAGCCGGTTGACTAGTCCCCATTGATAAAGGAGCTGTTGCTGTATCAACAACGTCTGCTCCGGCCTCAATGCCTTTTAAATATGACATGGAAGCCATTCCACTGGTATAATGGCAATGAAGTTGGATGGGAAGACCTACTTCTTTTTTCAAATTAGAAACCAGTTCATAGGCATCCCAGGGAGAAATTAACCCCGCCATATCCTTAATGCAAATAGAATCGACACCTTTTTCTTTAAGTCTACTGGCAAATTCCACAAAATGACCCAGATCATGAACCGGGCTAATAGTATAACTAATAGTTCCTTGGGCATGTGCCCCTTCGTTTTTGGTGACTTCAATAGCTTTTTCCATATTTCGAATATCATTAAGGGCATCAAATATTCTTATAATATCAATTCCATTGGCAACTGTTTTTTTTATAAATTCTTCTACCGCATCATCGGGATAGTGCCGGTAACCCACCAGGTTTTGACCGCGCAAAAGCATTTGCAATTTAGTGTCTTTTACTCTATTTTTGATTTTAACAAGCCTTTCCCATGGATCTTCATCCAAAAATCTCATGCAAGAATCAAAAGTGGCACCACCCCAGACCTCCATGGAATAATAACCTACCTGATTCATTTTATCCAGAATAGGATACATTTCGTCGATTCTCATCCTGGTTGCCATTAATGACTGATGTGCATCTCGTAAAGTAGTGTCAGTAATTTTAATTTTTCTCATAACTGCCTCCACCTAAAATATAAATTGCAATTGTTTAAAATAATTACTCAATACAGGCCAGAATTCTCACATAATCTTTTTGCCCTACTTTAATCAAAGTAACCCCTCTAGAATATCTCTTTTGAATAGGCACTTCTTTTGCCTTCTGTCTTAGCATGACCCCTTTAGCTGTACCGCTCATAAATTCTTCTTCACCGGCGATCAATTTAAAACAACTGAGTTTTCCTCGCTTGGTGTCTGTTTTTAGAACAATAAGACCTATCCCCCCTCTTTTTTGGGGTCTTAATTGGTTTAAAGCCACCCTCTTCCCAAAACCTTTTTCCGTTACTACCAAAATATATTTATCCTCACTAATAGTATCCGCACCAACAACACTATTATTTGAACCCAATTTCATCGCTTTCACCCCTTGAGCCGTTCTTCCCATTGCCCTTACTTCATTCTGATTAAAGCGGATAAAGTGCCCTGTATCCGAGCCGATAACTACTTCTTCTTTGCCATCCGTAAGCAAAACATTAACAAGTTCATCATTTTCCCTTAAAGTAAGAGCAATTATTCCAGACTTGCGAGCATTATCAAAAGCTTTCAAGGGAGTCTTTTTTATAGAACCGCGAGCGGTTACCATAAGCAAATATTTTTCTTTTTGAAAATCTTGAATGGGCATTATCGTAGTTATATATTCTCCTGCCTGAAAAGGAAGCAAATTTACCATGGCTGTTCCCCTAGATTGCCGCCTTGCTTCGGGAATTTCATAGGTTTTCACCTGGTAAACCCTCCCTTTATTAGTGAAGCAAAGCAAATTACTGTGCGTTGAGCAAATGTGCATTTCTTTTACATAATCGTTTTCCTGCATTTTTGTACCAATAATTCCTTTGCCTCCTCTTCTCTGGCTTTTATAAGTATCCAGAGGCATTCTCTTTACATAACCTCTTTGAGTTTGGGTTACAACTACTTCTTCTTCCTTTATTAAATCAATTTCATTAATCTCTTCTGCCTTTTCCACTATTTGAGTTCGCCTTTCATCACTGTGTTTGGCTTTAATTTCTTTTAATTCTGTTTTAATTACTTCTAAAATCAATTTTTCATCCGCAATAAGTCGCTGATAATAAGCAATATCTTCTTTTAAATTTTTATATTCTTCATCAAGTTTTTCTCTTTCCAAAGCCGTTAGCTTTTGCAAACGCATATCCAAAATAGCTTGAGCCTGTACCTCACTTAATTTAAAAGCATTCGTTAAACTTTGACGGGCACTGGCTACATCTTTTGAACCACGAATTATTTTTATCACCTCATCCAAATGAGAAAGCGCCGTTATTAAGCCTTCAACCACGTGAAGTCTTTCTTCCGCCTTTTTCAAGTCAAACTTGGTTCGCCGCATTATAATATCTTTTTGATGTTCAACATAATAATATAGGATTTCTTTAAGATTTAATATGCGTGGCTCACCATTCACCAGAGCTAACAATATAATGCCAAAACTTTGCTCTAACGGCGTAAATTTGTATAACTGATTAATAATAATATTGGGGTTAAAGCCGGAACGTATTTCTAAAACCACCCTCACTCCAAGTCTATTAGATTCATCTCTTAAATCACTGATTCCCTCAATCTTTTTGTCTTTGATCAAATCCGCAATCTTTTCTACCAGTTTGGCTTTATTCTGCATGTAGGGAACCTCTTGAATTACAATCAGATCCCTGCCCTTGGCATTACTTTCTACTATAACCTTTCCCTGTATCTTTAAAATACCCCGTCCTTGCAGGTAAGCGGAAGAAATGCCTTCTTTGCCAACAATATTTGAGCCGGTGGGAAAATCGGGCCCTTTTATATGGTGCATAAGCTCGTAGATATGAGCATCAGGATAATCGATGAAGTAACAAATTGCATCTATAACTTCTCCCAAATTATGGGGAGGAATGTTTGTAGCCATACCTACCGCAATGCCGGAAGAACCATTAACCAAAAGGTTGGGAAAGCGGGAAGGCAGCACTACCGGCTCTTGTAGGCTTTCATCAAAGTTAGGTCTAAAATCTACCGTATCTTTTTTAATATTTTTAAGCATTTCTACAGCTATAGGGGCCATCCGTGCTTCGGTATAACGCATAGCCGCAGCTGAGTCACCATCCAGGGAGCCAAAATTTCCGTGTCCGTCTACCAGGGGATAACGGCTTGAAAAATCCTGAGCCAACCTTACCAAAGCATCATACACCGATAAATCACCATGGGGGTGATATTTACCCAAAACCTCCCCTACAATACGGGCAGATTTGCGATGAGGTTTATCCGGTGTTAAACCCATATCACTCATTGCATAAAGGATTCGCCGATGTACCGGCTTTAGCCCATCTTTTACATCAGGCAAAGCCCTGCTTACTATCACGCTCATGGCATAATCCATAAATGATCTTTTTACTTCATCATGAATATTCACAGGTGTAATATTATCTCTATTTTCTTCGCTCATTTTTCCTCCTTAACCAAATAAAACTTTTCACCAATAAATACACGTTTTTTTATAGTTTAATCTAAATATCTAAATTTTCCACTGCCAGGGCATTGTTTTCAATAAATTCCCGGCGAGGTTCAACCTTATCTCCCATTAAAATATTAAATATCTGATCTGCTTGAAAAGCATCCAACATTTCCACCCTTTTAATCAATCGACTTTGGGGATTCATAGTAGTTTCCCATAATTGTTCCGAGTTCATCTCACCAAGCCCTTTATATCTTTGAATAGATAGGTTTTCCTTTTCCGCTTTTTGCATGTATTTTTGTAAGCTATTTTCATCATATATATACCACTCACTTTTGCCTTTTTTAACTTTGCAAAGAGGTGGCCTGGCAATATAAACAAAGCCTGAAGATATTAAAGGCTGCATGTACCTATATAAAAATGTTAATAGAAGAGTCCTAATATGTGAACCATCTACATCAGCGTCAGTCATTATTATAACTTTTTGGTAGCGCGCTTTTTCTATTTTAAAATCATCCGCTATTCCCGTGCCAATTGCCGTAATTAATGTTCTGATCTCATCATTTCCTAAAATTTTATCCAACCGGGCTTTTTCTACATTTAATATCTTTCCTTTTAAGGGGAGCACTGCCTGAAAGCCTCGATCTCTAGCCTGTTTAGCCGATCCCCCGGCAGAATCTCCCTCCACAATAAACAATTCGCTTTCTCCCGGATCTTTACTAACACAATCAGCCAATTTCCCGGGCAAGCCTAAAGATTCCATCACATTTTGCCTGCGGGTTAGTTCCCGGGCTTTTTTTGCTGCCTCTCTCGCTCGAGAAGCCCTGATACATTTTTCAAGTATCCTTTTGGTTATTTGGGGGTTTTGCTCTAAAAATATTTCCATCTCTTCATAAAGCACACTGTCTACAATTCCCCTCATTTCGCTGTTACCAAGTTTTGTTTTGGTTTGACCCTCAAATTGAGGCTCCAGCAACTTTACACTAATTACCACTGTCAAGCCTTCCCTCACATCTTCACCACTTAAGTTCCCTTGATTCTCTTTTAATACTCCCATCTTCCGAGCCATGTCATTCAATAACCGTGTGAGACAACTTTTAAGTCCCATTTCATGGGCTCCGCCTTCAGTAGTACGAATATTATTGGCAAAAGAATAAATCAACTCGCTATATCCTGTATTATACTGTAGAGCTATTTCCACAAAATTTCCATCTTTTTCTTTTTCAATATGGAGAGGTTCATTCATAATCACTTCTTTCCCTTTGTTTAAGTAAGTAATAAAAGAAGCTATGCCCCCTTCAAATTTAAATGATTCCTCCTTTTGAATACGCCTATCATTTAATTTAATCTGAACACCTTTATTTAAAAATGCCAATTCCCTTAATCTCTTGGCAATTGTGTCATAATCGTAATCAATTCCTTCGAATATACTTTCATCTGCTTTAAATAAAATAGTAGTCCCACTTTTTCCTTTATATTCGCCAATTTCCTTGATGGAAGACACTGCCCTGCCTCTTTCATATCGTTGATAATATATTTTCCCATCTCTTCTCACGCTCACTTCCAGCCACTCTGACAATCCATTTACCACTGAAAGCCCCACTCCATGTAACCCCCCGGCTACCTTGTAGCTTT
>PUKQ01000248.1 GCA_003550565.1 Syntrophomonadaceae bacterium | reverse complement strand
CACGGGAAGGTTTCTGGGTGAGCAAATCACCATAATGCTGGACGAAGAAGTGTTGTCAGCTCCTGTGGTGCAGGAAGTTATTCCCGGTGGTACCGCGCGCATTGATGGCATAGGGGATATGGATGAAGCGGGATATCTGGCCACCATGCTGCGCAGCGGTGCTTTGCCGGTGGACCTGGAAGAACGGGAATTTCGCATGGTAGGCCCTACTCTGGGGGAACGTACGGAAGAGATCGGAATTTGGGCTGCCGCTATTGGACTCTTGGCCGTGCTGCTATTTATGATTTTTTATTACCGATCGTTGGGGGTGTTGGCGGCGGTAACGCTTGTATTCTATCTTGGCCTGGTCTTAGGCATTTTAACCTGGTTAAATGCTACTTTGACTTTGCCCGGCATAGCAGGTTTAATTTTATCCATTGGTATGGCTGTTGATGCCAATGTATTGATTTTTGAACGAATTAAGGAAGGGTTAAAGGAAAGAAAGACTATGATGGCTTCTATTGAATCGGGTTTTAGCAATGCCCTTAGCGCTATATTAGATGCCAATGTTACTACTTTAATTGCAGCGATAGTCCTATTTGCTATGACTACGGGACCGGTTAGAGGGTTTGCTGTTACTCTGTTTATTGGTATTATTTGCAGTTTGCTAACAGCGCTTATTATAACCCGCCTAATGCTAAGGTTGGGGTTACGGGGTAAAGTATTGCGCACCGGCCCTTCTGTGGGGGTGAAAGTTAAATGATTATCGAACATCGGAAAAAAGCTTATATTTTTTCGGCAATATTAATCGGAGCGGCCATTATTTCTATGGTATTTAATATGATAGTTTCCGGTACGGGGACTCTGGGGCTAAATCTCGGAGCTCAATTTACCGGAGGAACCCTTATGCAGATGAACATAGACGAAGATTTTGAAATGACGGAAGTAAGGGGAGTACTTGCAGAACACGGATTGGAAGATGCCACGCTTCAACAGGTGAGAAACAGGGATGATGAAGGAAACCTCATTGTAGAAGGAGTAATGGTCCAGACGGGTATTTTAGACGAGGATACCCGGAGTAATGTGATCAACTCTTTTCGAGAAAACTGGACCATCCCTGATGAAGAAATGATGATTGAAAGCACCGGGGCGGCAATAGGAGAAGAACAAACCAGAAATTCATTAATAGCAGTATTTGTGGCCTTAATAGGAATGGTCATCTATATAGCAGTGCGTTTCGAGATTAATTTTGCCCTGGCTACTATTGCAGCTCTTATCCATGATTTGCTCATAGTGTTAGGGGTGTTTTCCATTTTACAACTGGAGGTAAACCTGCCCTTTGTGGCGGCATTGTTAGCTATCGTGGGGTATTCCATCAATGATTCCATTGTTATTATGGATCGCATTCGGGAAAATACTAAGTACAAGCGGAAAAGTGAATATCCGGATGCGGTAAACACGAGTATTTTACAAAACCTTACCCGTTCCATCAATACTTCACTGACTACTTTAATGGTACTGGCGGCGCTTATGGTGGGATTTTACGTGTTTGTGGGAAGTTTCGACCTGGTTGTTTTTGTTACAGCTATGATAATTGGGGTGGTTGTGGGCACCTACTCTTCTATTTTTGTGGCTAGCCCGTTATGGCTGACATTAAAAGAACGGGAGTTTAGGCTTGCCGCCAAAGCCAAAGCTAAAGCCAGGTAATTATTATAATTCATACAGGGGGATAAACTTATGCTGGAGAGAGCCAGAAAATGGCATTATCCGGATTCCCGGAACGAACTGGCAGAAGAAATACGCCGGGAATTGAATCTACTTCCTCCTGTAGCCCGGGTGCTGGTAAACAGAGGTATAGATTCGGTAGAAGAAGCGAGGCTTTTTTTAAATCCCTCCCTGGAATCACTACACGCGCCGCACAAGATGAAGGGGATGAAGCAAGCGGTGGATCGTATAGTCAGTGCCCTGGAGAAAAATGAAAAAATACTTGTTTTCGGAGATTATGATGTTGACGGTATAACTGCAGCGGTGATGTTAACTTCTGCTTTGCGTTTGATGGGGGGAAATGTTGACTTTTATTTACCCAGCCGTTTTGACGAAGGCTACGGCTTGCAGCAAAGCGTCATTGAAGAATACCGGGAGAAAGGTTATTCCCTGACAGTAACAGTTGATTGCGGTATTAACGCCCATGCCGAAGTATTGGCCGGAAAGAATTGCGGCATGGATATTATAGTAACCGATCATCACTATCCTTTAATCGAGCTGGAAGGCGCTGTTTCTGTAATCAATCCTCAGCAGCGTGATTGCCCCTATCCCTGGAAGTCTCTGGCAGGCGTGGGCATAGCTTTTAAACTTCTTTGCGCATTGGTGGACAAAACAGGAGAAGGAGTGAATCCCTTCGATTATATTGACCTGGTAGCATTGGGGACTGTAGCGGATATCGTTCCCTTAACAGGGGAAAACCGGGTGCTCACCGTCTATGGCCTGGAAAAAATTAATAAGAATCCGGTTCCCGGAATCAAGGCCCTGACGGAGGTTCAAGGTGTAAGTAATAAAAAACTATCTGCCCGGGATTTGGCTTTTATACTGGCTCCTTCTATAAATGCTGCCGGCAGAATGGGGAAAGCAGACCCGGCAGCGGGTATGTTTATGGCTGATACCGAAAAAGAGGCCGGGGAACTGGCTGCCTTTTTGGTTAACGAGAATCAAAACCGGCGTAATTTGGAAAGTTCTATCTATAAAGAAGCCAAACAATTAATTGAAGAATTATACGGGGGAAAACCGGATGGCGCCATTGTACTCGGCAAAGAAGATTGGCATTATGGGGTAATCGGCATAGTAGCTTCCAGATTGGTAGATGAATATTATTGCCCGGTAGTGCTGGCAGCTTTTGAGGATGAGACGGGCAAAGGTTCGGCGCGGAGTATTCCGGGGTTCAATATATCGGAGGCTTTGAATGAGTGCAGTGATTTGCTAATGCAATTCGGCGGGCATGCACAGGCGGCAGGGCTTACAGTGGAAAAATCTTGCCTGGATGAATTGCGGAAAAAACTGAGTTTACTAACCAGGCAATGGTTAAAGCCGGAAGAGCTGGTGCCCCAAATGAAGTTGGATGATGAATTGGACGGTCCGGAGATAAATATGGAGCTTGCCCATCAACTGGAACAAATAGGACCTTTTGGGGAAGGGAATGAATATCCTCGCTTTTCCAGTCGCAGGTGGGAAATCCAAAACTGGCGGCTGGTAGGAAGCGATAAAAGGCACCTCAAGCTGAAATTAAAGAAAGGAAATACGCAAGTAGAGCCCATTTTTTTCGCTGCGGAAGCTTATAGAGATAAGATTTTTGCAGGACGGGAAATTGACCTTGTTTTCACATTGAGTAACGGTACATGGCAGGATCGCCCTATTTTAAATATGGAAATAAAGGATCTGTCTTATGCAGATAGCTTCCGGGATGAAAATGTGGAGTTGATTGATGGGCGAAATAAAAGAAATAAGTTAAATTACTTAAAGGAAATGCTTCCCTCGGGTGAAGAACTACTTATATATGTGGGAAGCCGGCAGCAGCGAGATTTAATCAGGAACAATATACCGGGAGCAGAGCGAGCCGGATTTATTTTTCCCCGGCTCAAAGAATTGGAAGGTTTGGAGATAAGTGACGGCTGTAACCTGGTATTTTATCATTTGCCTTTGCGGCCGGAGATTATGGAGAATATTATGCGCGCATTTCCACGGGAGAAGATGTTAAAAATACATTTGCTTTATCTCGAGAAAGATATGTTATTCAACCAGAAAATTATGGAAGCAACATTGCCTACAACTGCTTCGGAGATAGAAGATTTTTATGCCTTAATAAAAAGGATAGCCGGAGAAAAGCGGCTCTTACAGGAGGCGGATCTGCATCATACGCCGGAAGCGGCAAATTTTTCTTCCAAAATGCGCCGGCTAAATTTGCAAATTCTGGAAGAGATAGGTTGCATGGAAAAGACCAATGAAGGATGGCTCCTTTTGTCTAATGATGAAAAATGCGGTTTCCGCGAACTTGAACAATCCCGGGTTTTTTATAATTGCCGGGAATTGAAAAAGAGATGCGAGGAATATGAAGAATACCTATTGAGAACCGAGCCGGCAACTCTTTTATCCTATATTCAAGATTTGAGACCGGCAGAGCAAGGCGGGGAAAATAAAGGTGTGCGGGTGAGTGATGGACATTGACAGTTGAAGCAAAAGGATTGGAAGAATTAAAATCACTGGTAACTTCAAATTACCCGGAGCCGGAGGCCTGGGAATTGGTGAAAAGAGCCTACGACTTTGCTATGCAGGCTCATTCCGGCCAAAAACGCATTTCCGGCGAAATGTACATCAATCATCCCCTGGGGGTAGCCAGTATACTCGCAGAACTGGGGCTTGACCCTATAACTGTGGTGGGGGGTATTCTCCATGATGTAGTGGAGGATACTGATGTGACCATCCAACAGGTAAAGAATGAGTTTGGCGCGGAAATAAGTTTATTAGTGGACGGGGTAACCAAGTTGGGCCAGCTGGAATTTAAAACCAAGGAAGAACGCAAAGCTGAGACTCTGCGCAAGATGTTCTTGTCCATGGCTCAGGATATCAGGGTGGTTTTAATAAAACTTGCGGACCGTAAACACAATCTGCGGACTTTAAACCACCTGAGTTCCTACAAACAAAGAGAAATTGCCCGGGAAACATTAGATATATATGCTCCTCTTGCCCACCGGTTGGGTATTTACAAAATAAAGGGGGAAATGGAAGATCTGGCTTTCCGCCATTTACAGGAAGATGAATATTATGAGCTGGTGGAAAAACTGGCTAAAAAACGCCGGGAACGGGAAAATTTTTTGCATAATGCCATCGAGACCCTGCAAAATAACCTGCAGGATTCAAATATTCCGGCTGAGATTCAAGGAAGGCCCAAGCACCTTTACAGTATTTACATGAAGATGAAAGAACAGAACAAGGAGTTATCGGAAATATATGACCTTACGGCTATAAGAATTATTGTGGATAGTGTTCAAGATTGCTACGCTGCCCTGGGTATAGTGCATACCATTTGGAGACCCATTCCCGGCCGGTTCAAAGATTTTATCGCTTTGCCCAAGCCGAACATGTATCAATCTTTGCATACCACGGTGGTGGGGGCGGAAAATGAACTTATAGAAATCCAAATCAGAACCTGGGAAATGCATCGGACGGCGGAATACGGAATTGCCGCCCACTGGACTTACAAGGAAAAAAATAAAGACGATCATAAATTTTCGGAGAAACTAACCTGGTTAAGGCATCTCATGGAATGGCAGCAGGAATCCCGGGATGCCATAGAGTTTATGGATAATATTAAACTGGACCTTTTCACGGATGAAGTGTTTGTTTTTACTCCCAAAGGTGATGTAATTGATTTGCCGGCGGGCTCTATTACGATAGATTTTGCCTATCGCATTCATACAGATGTGGGCAATAGATGTGTCGGATGCCGGGTAAACGGACGCCTGGTGCCACTGGACTATGAATTGCAAACGGGTGAAATTGTAGAAATTATAACCAGCAAACACGGTTCCCCCAACCGTGATTGGTTGAATATGGTTAAAACTTCCACGGCCAAAAGCAACATCCGTTCCTGGTTAAAAAAAGAAAAGCGGGAAGAAAACCTGGAACGAGGAAAAGAAATGCTGGAAAAGGAAATACGACGACAAAAAGCAGATCCGCGCCAGCTCTTAAAGGAAGATCTGCTAAAAGAAGTTTGCCAGCGCTATAACTTTGTTTCTATTGAAGATATATATGCCGGAGTGGGATACGGTGGTGTTACCACCCACCAGGTTATCGGCCGCTTAAAAGAAAATTACCGTAAGAAATACGGGGATGAAGAAGAGTCCGCGGTTCCTGAAATTAAAAAAACAAGGAAGCGGGAACCCACCAGCAGGCAAGGAGTGCGTATATATGGAATGGATAATATTATGCTGCGTTTTGCCCAGTGTTGCAATCCGCTACCCGGCGATGAAATACTGGGAGTGGTTACGGTGGGCCGTGGTATTTCAGTGCATCAACAGGATTGCGCCAACTTAAAAAATCAAAACATTGATCCCGAACGCCTGGTTCAAGTTTCCTGGGTGGAAACCCCCGATACATACTATGCGGTTAAAATTGAAGTTTTAGCTAAAGACAGGCCGAAATTGTTGGCCGATGTTATTTTTATGATTAGCGAAAGCAAGGTAAACATAACTGCTGTGAAAGGAAGTACAGATAAAAGCGGCAACTCTACAATTTACCTAACATTAATGGTTAAACATCTCGATCACCTGCATCATGTGATGAACAGGATTAAAAAGGTTGATGATGTATATGAGGTGCGGCGTTCTCAAACCATATCACAGAATAATTAAGAGGTGAACTATGAGAGCTGTAGTCCAAAGAGTCAGTTCTGCGGGAGTAAAAGTTGACGGAGAAACCGTAGGTGAGATTGGTAAAGGATTGGTAGTTTTTTTAGGGGTAACGGAAGATGATGAACAGGACGATTTGCGTTACCTGGGCAATAAGATTTCTGCCCTGCGCATATTTGAGGATGAAGAGGGTAAAATGAACCTTTCTGTGCATGATATTGGGGGAGAGGTGCTTTGCGTTTCTCAGTTTACCCTTTATGGAGATGCTCGTAAGGGGAATAGGCCCAGTTTTATAAAAGCTGCCGCACCGGAAAAGGCCGAGGCACTTTATTTGGAAATGTGTGATTATTTGCGGGATAAAGGCCTTGCTGTAGCTACGGGACAATTTCAGGCCATGATGCAGGTAGAGTTAAACAATGATGGCCCGGTGACATTAATGCTCGATAGTCGTAAATTATTTTAAAATCTCGGAGGAGGAAATCGGATGTCTTTTAAACTGCCGCGGGGCACTCGTGATATTCTGCCTGCTGACATGAGTATATGGTATTATTTAGAAAGCAAATTGCATGCTGTATCCCGCAGATATGGCTATAGAGAGATTCGCACTCCCATATTTGAACATACGGAAGTATTTTCCCGAAGTGTAGGGGAAGATACCGATATTGTAGCCAAGGAGATGTATTCTTTCCGGGATCGCGGAGATAGGCATATAACGTTGAGGCCGGAAGGAACGGCTGCAATTACCAGAGCTTACCTTGAGCATCGATTTGATGCCCAGCCTCCCCCGGTAAAATTTTATTATTATGGGCCCATGTTTCGTTACGATCGTCCCCAACAAGGGCGCTATCGTCAATTTTATCAGTTTGGAATAGAGTGTTTCGGAGTGGATCATCCTGCTGCGGATGCCGAGGTAATTGCTTTGACCACTGATTTTCTGGAAGAAATTGGGCTGGAAGATGTAGAGCTGCAGATTAACAGTGTAGGTTGTTCCCAATGTCGTAGCATTTACAGACAAAAACTGGTTGATTACCTGGCTCCTCATCGCGAGCAGTTGTGCAATTATTGCCACCAGCGCTTTGACAGTAATCCTTTAAGAATGCTTGATTGTAAAAAGGTGGAATGCCAAGAGATTTTTCAATATGCCCCGGAAATTACCACTGTAATCTGTGAAGAATGCCATAAGCATTTTAGCGATGTGCAGCGGCACTTGCAAAATTTGAATATTGAATATGAAATTAATACCCGCCTGGTGCGGGGGTTGGATTATTATACCCGCACTGCATTTGAGTTTATTTCCTCGGCTCTGGGTGCGCAAAATTCCATAGGGGGAGGAGGCCGTTATGATAATCTTGTAGAATTTTTTGGAGGGAAACAGACACCGGCGGTTGGTATGGCCATGGGGATGGAACGAATAATTTTGTCCCTGCATGAACAAAAGCAATTTCCCCCTCATGATAATTTACAGGTGCTGATAAGCGCAGAGGGTGAAAAGCTTTTATTTAAGGCGATGGAATTGGCCGGGAAATTGCGTAAATATGATATAACGGCAGAAGTGGATTATACGGGCAGGAGCCTTAAATCTTTAATGAAATATGCGGATAAACACAACTATTCTTACGTGTTAATATGGGGAGAATGGGAACAGAAGAAGGATAAAATAACAGTGAGAAATATGCAGGCGGGAGATCAGGAAGAATTATCGGAGCAGCAAGTGGTAGAACTAATGAAGAGAACGACTTGTATGCAAAGGGAGGACAAATAATGGAGTTTCAACGGACTCATGGATGCGGCGAGCTGCGCCTGGAAGATGAAAACAAATCGGTAACTTTAGCCGGATGGGTAAAACGTACTCGGGACCACGGTAAGCTTATCTTTGTCGATTTAAGGGATCGGAGCGGATTTGTCCAGGTGGTGGCCGATTATGATCGGGATCGCTCTATCTTTGAGATGGCCGAAAGTTTGCGCAGTGAATATGTAATAGCCCTGCGAGGAACTGTGAATCGCCGTTCTTCCGATACAGTTAATCCTAATTTGAAAACGGGAGAGGTGGAAATAAGGGTAGATGAACTGCAGGTCTTGAATGAATCGAAAACTCCGCCTTTTTATATTGAAGACGGTATCAATGTAGATGAGAACATCAGGTTGCGTTACCGCTATTTGGATTTACGTCGCCCGGAAATGCTGGAAAGATTGAAATTGAGGCATAATACAATCAAAACTATCCGGGATAATCTAGATGAACAGGGTTTCGTGGAGGTAGAAACTCCCGTTTTAACCCGCAGTACACCGGAAGGGGCGCGGGATTACCTGGTTCCCTTTCGGCATCAACCCGGCTCCTTTTTTGCACTGCCGCAATCACCGCAACTTTTTAAACAGCTGTTGATGGTATCCGGGCTGGAGCGGTATTTTCAAATTGCCCGCTGCTTTAGGGATGAAGATTTAAGGGCCGATCGGCAGCCTGAATTTACCCAGGTAGATATGGAGGTTTCATTTGCGGACCGGGGGAAAATATTTCAGATAGTGGAAACAATGCTGGGGCAGGTTTGGGAAAGGATTAAAGGAGAAAAGATTCCTTCTTTTGACTGTTTAACTTATTATGATGCTATGAATCGCTTTGGGGTGGATAAGCCTGACCTGCGTTTTGGGATGGAACTTATTGATATTTCGGAACCGGCTGCGCAAAGTGAATTCCGAGTTTTTACTCAATCAGTGGAAAAAGAGGGAGTGGTGAAGGGTTTACGTGTGCCGGGAGGGGGAAGTTATTCCCGCAAGCAGATTGATGACTTAACCTTGAAAGCTCAGGAATTAGGAGCCAGCGGATTAGCCTGGGTAGTTATTACTTCTGAGGGGTGGAAATCACCCATTGCAAAGTTTTTTACACCTGGTCTCATGGAAGAGATAGGCAAAAAGGTAGGAGCAGAAGAAAATGATCTCCTTCTTTTTGTGGCTGAGGACTGGGAGACTACCTGTCATGTGTTAGGGCAACTGCGCTTAATTTTGGGGAAGGAATTGGAATTTGAAGAAGAAAGCAAATTTGTGTGGGTAATTGACTTTCCTTTATTGGAGTACAACAGTGAAGATAAACGGTATTATTCTATGCACCACCCTTTTACCGCCCCTCTGGAAGAAGATATGCCAAAATTAGATGAAGCGCCTCTTAAGGTTAGGGCGCAGGCCTATGATCTGGTATTGGACGGTGTTGAAATAGGAGGAGGCAGTATCAGAATTTCTCAGCGAAATATTCAAGAAAAGATGTTTTCTTTGTTGGGAATTAACCCGGATGAAGCTCAAGAAAAATTTGGCTTTCTTTTGGAGGCTTTTGAATACGGAGCTCCGCCTCATGGTGGCATAGCCTTTGGCCTGGATAGATTGATTATGCTTTTAGCAGGGGACCAGAGTATTCGAGACATTATACCTTTTCCCAAAACTGCCGGCGGAAATTGTTTGATGACCGGTGCCCCTTCTCCGGTGGCTCCGTCTCAGCTAAAAGAGTTAAAAATAAAAATCGATGAATAGGATTTTGAGAAACCGGTGAATTAATCTTGCTTTAAGTTGATTGGTATGATACATTTAAATAAAGAAGCCAATACAAAAATAGCCCTGCTTTGCGCGTGTAGGCCGTAGAAGTTTTGAGCTAACAGTAATTTGAAAGGGAACCTGGGCTTTACGGTTGGCGTATAGGCCTTTTTGAAATGATGGATAAAAGGACATATAAAGACCGTAAGAGGGTACCCACCTAAGGAAAGGCACGTTCAAAACAATCGGCTCACGGCAGAGCGGGGATATTTTTTTTGTAGAGAGCGGAGTTTTTTTACCTTAATAATAAAGGATATTTCCCTTTGTAAGTGTCTTGTTCAGCTGTATAAAAAATAATTTCAAAGCCCAATTTTTTAATCGGTTAAATTTTTTTAACCGATTTTTTAATTTTTTTGATTTAAAAAGAAGGATTTTGGGTAAAAAGGGAGAACTAATGCATAAAAGTGGGTAAAAGTGGTTTAAAGTGGAGGATATATTCGGAAGGAAATAGGTAAAAGCCATGTTCATGGGGGAGTTTGTCCATACAATTGATGAGAAAGGGCGTCTGACCATCCCTTCCAGGCTAAGGGAAGGGCTGGGGGAGAGGTTTATTGTTACCCGGGGGTTGGATCAGTGCCTTTATGTATATCCTCCGGATGAATGGGAGGTTATGGAGAAAAAACTTAAAAATCTTCCTTTTACCCGCGCGGATGCGAGGGCGCTTAAAAGGTTATTATTCTCCGGGGCCGTGGAAGTAGAGAGGGATAAGCAGAATAGAATATTGATAACTCAAAATTTACGCGAATATGCGAAATTGGCAAGTGAAGTCGTTATTATCGGTGTTTCCGATCACGTGGAAATATGGTCACAAGAAGCCTGGAAAGAATACAGCGAGGAAGCAAGCAGTTCTTATGAAGAGATTGCCGAAAAACTGGTAGACTTTGATCTTTGAAATGAAGCATCACTATAAAAATAGGGACATTTGGGGAAAAGGAAGAGAAGGGGGTAACCCTAAAATTCACAAGCCCGTAATGCCGGAAAAAGTAATAAGTTACCTGAATCCCCACCCTTCAGGAATATATGTTGACGCCACTGTGGGTGGTGGTGGGCATGCGCGGGTTATTTGTGATTACCTGGGAAAAGAAGGGCTGCTGGTGGGCATTGATCGAGATCAGGATGCATTGCAGCTGGCTAAAAATAATTTAGAAGAATATGAAGGCCGCTTTATTCTTGTTCAAAATGAATTTGGCAGTCTGGCAGATGTTCTTGAAGGTTTGGAAATTTTCCGGGTGGATGGCATTCTTTTAGATCTGGGATTGTCAAGTTATCAGTTAGAAGAGAGTGAGAGGGGATTTTCTTACCAGGTAGACGGCCCTTTAGATATGCGAATGGACAGAAATTTGCCGGTGAAAGCGGCGGATATACTAAACGAAAGGAGTACACAAGATTTAAGCCGGATTTTTAAGGAATACGGAGAGGAACGGTGGGCTTCAAGAATTGCGTCTTTTGTGGCATCTTATCGAAAATCGCAAGCAATAAAAAGTACGGGACAATTTGTAGAAATAATCAAATCTGCCATCCCCGCTGCTAACAGGCAAAGGGGAGGACATCCGGCTAAACGTTGTTTTCAAGCTTTAAGGATTGCAGTGAACCTGGAGCTAAGGCAGTTGGAAAAAGTTTTACCTCAATGTGTTGATTATTTAAGGGAAGGTGGAGTTATGGTGGTTATTTGTTACCATTCGCTGGAAGATCGCCGGGTTAAGCAGTTTTTCCAATCAGAGGCACAAAAATGTGTTTGCCCGCCGGGACTGCCTAAATGCGCTTGTGGTAAAGTATCCACCTTGCAAATATTGACCAAAAAATCTGAAATCCCGTCAAGACAGGAAATAATGTATAATCCCCGTGCCCGGAGCGCACGGTTAAGAGCAGCTCGAAGGATTTAAGAAAAAGAGGGTGATAAAAATGATACAGGCTCGTAGAATGCCTGCACAACCGAAAAAAGAATATATTTCTCCCCATTATAATAATTCTTCCCGAAATACGAAGCATAAGCCCAAATTGAAAGAAAATTTTTCTCTTTTTATGGTGACGGTATTATTTATAATTCTTGCAATTGTAGCGGTTGCCCTGTATAGTAAAATAGTAACTACTAGTTTTGAGGTTTCCAGAGTTCAGGGGGAACTTGCTGCCCTTCAGGAGGAACAAAGGGAGCTGGAATTAGAAGTTTCTAACCTACATTCTATGGAACGTATTGAAAAAATTGCTCGCAATGAATTGAAAATGGAAGATTTTGAAGATAGGCCCATTCGGACAGTTTCTCAAGAACAACTAATAGAGTAGCCGTATATAATCCTTATTGATACTATAAAAATATGAAACAAAGTTTACTAATGAGCCCCGTAGATCTATTTTATAAAAAGCCTGCAGGGCAAATTTTAACTTGTAATGCCAAGAATTATCCCGGCTCTACAGGCGGGAGATGAAGTGGTAAGGGTTTAGCGAAAACTAGGCCGGAGCCAGTTAGGTAATTGACAAAATCGGGGTAGGGATCATCCTCAGAGCGCGGGTAAACTTGCGGTATTAGCCATATTGAGCGGGAGGTTCCCACTTCTAAAGGAAGCGAAAACGGTAGTGGTTTGCTGATAAGCTTTTTTCGAGGGGGCGGAAGCTTGTCAAATTTTTGGGATGCTCAAGGTGAAGTGAAAAAAAGATTGGGAATGCTTCTGGCATTCTTATTTTTGATTGTTTTTTTACTGGTTATGAGGTTATTTTGGATTCAAGTAATACAGGCTGATGAACTGCAAACTAAAGCAGAGAATCAGTGGAACCGTAACATATTCACCGAAGCACCCCGCGGTTCTATTTACGACCGCAATGGTAATCTTTTAGCAAGCAGCAGTCCAAGAAAAACCGTGGCCGCGATTCCGGGCTACGTAGAAAATCCGGAAGAAACTGCAAGGGTATTGTCACACGTTTTAGATATGGAAGTTAGCCGTCTTAAAGGTTTACTCATGAGTTCCCGGGATTTGATTTATCTGAAACGCAAAGTAGAACCGGAAGTGGCTGAGAAAATCAAGGAACTTGAGCTTCCCGGAATTACCTTTGAAATAGAAAGAAAACGTATTTACCCCCAGGGCAATTTAGCTTCCCAATTAATTGGTTTTAAGGGAATGGATGAAGGATTGATGGGATTGGAAAGCAAATTTGAAGAAGAGTTGCGGGGGGAAAAAGGTAATTTTTTCTATTCTTCTGATGCCAAAAACCGCCCCCTTCCTTTCCAAACAGATAGGTATGCCCTTCCGAAAAAGGGGAAAGATCTTGTTTTAACTATTGATAGTACCATTCAGTATATTCTGGAAAGAGAGTTATCCCTTGCTCTAGAAAAATATAAAGCCGATGAGGTGATGGGGCTGGCCATGGATCCACAAACCGGTGAAATATTGGCGGTCTCGAGCAAGCCGGATTTTGACCCGGAAAATTATGGGGAATATGACCGGAGTAAAATGAGCCTTTCCCCATTTACAATGACTTTCGAACCCGGATCTACCCTCAAGATAGCTACCCTGATGGCTGCTGTTGAAGAAGGGATTTTCAATGGCAACGAGACTTTTAGGTGTGAGGGATCCACGGAAGTTGCCGATGCGGAGATCGGCTGCTGGACATCTGATCGAGGCGGACATGGAGAAATAGATTTCCGAAAGGCAGTGCTTGCTTCCTGTAATGTAGGTTTTATGGAACTGGGAGAGAGATTGGGCAAAGATACCCTGTTGTCTTATCTGCATAGTTTTGGTTTTGGCAGCGTAACGGGGATAGATTACCCCGGCGAAAGCAGTGGAATAATTTTTAGCCCACAGGCGACGGGACCCGTGGAGTTGGCCACTACTGCTTTTGGCCAGGGTGTTTCGGTTACTCCTTTACAACAGGTTACGGCTTTTTCAGCCATTGCCAACGGGGGGTACTTAATGCAGCCTTATCTGGTCAAAGAGTTTCGGGGTATGGAAGGTAATGTGGTGGAAAAAAACGAACCTCAAAAAATTAGGCAGATAATTTCCCAGGAAACGGCCCGGCAGATTGCTGATATAATGAAGGAGACTGTAGAAGAAGGTTCCGGCATAAATGCCAGCATTGATGGCTACAGTATTGCGGGTAAAACCGGGACAGCCCAAAAAGTGGGAGCAGATGGAAATTATATTGCCGGGGAATTTATATTATCTTTTGTGGGTTTTATGCCGGTGGAACAACCGCAAATTATATTATACATAGCGGTTGATAATGCTCAAAGAGGCTCACAATGGGGCTCTTATGTGAGCGCCCCTATTTTTCACCGGGTTATGACGGATGTTATAGAGTATAAAGAAATGGAACCCCGCGAAGAAAGGGTTTTACCTGCAGGAGGAGTTATCGAGATACCTGATTTAAAGGGACTTTCTCCGGAAAAGGCTGAAGATCAATTGGCGGAAATAGGGTTAAACTTAGAAACCATTGGCGACGGTGAACAAATAAAAAAACAAACCCCCGCAGGAGGAAGCCATGTTTCTAAGGAAGCTGACATTATTGCCTATATAGGGGATAAAATACTTCCCGATGGCGAAGTAAAGATTCCCGACCTTGAGGGGAAAACAATGGCAGATGCGGAAACAATATTGGGCTGGTTCGAGTTAACACTTGAATCGGAAGGAAACGGCGTAGTGATTGATCAATATCCTCGCCCCGGTTCAAAGGTGGAGCCCGGAGAAAAAGTGGATGTGATTTTTAGCCAATCGGAATAAGATTTTGTATAGTTAAGCCCATATGGGCTTTTTTATTTCTTGAGACGATTTGTTTTTTTAGCCGTAATTACTCCGGCCAAGATAAGATTGGATTGAAGTAAGCTGTGTGAAGGATAAGATTGGATTGAAGTAAGCTGTGTGAAGGATAAGATTGGATTGAAGTAAGCTGTGTGAAGGATAAGATTGGATTAAAGTAAGCTGTGTGAAGGATAAGATTGGATTGAAGTAAGCTGTGTGAAGGATAAGATTGGATTGAAGTAAGCTGTGTGAAGGATAAGATTGGATTGAAGTAAGCTGTGTGAAGGATAAGATTGGATTGAAGTAAGCTGTGTGAAGGGGACGGTTATTCATTGTCCCCGAAGCGCAGCGAAGGGCCGAAGGAAGCGAAGCGACTGAGGGGAGACAATGGAACCGTCCCCTGAAATACAGCGGAATAAGCCTGAGTAGTTTTTTAACCTGAAATTAGAGGTGCAGTAAAATGCCAGAGATACCGGTGGATAAAATGATTGATAACTTGCTGATAAAGCAGGTTGAAGGCAAAGTGGCCGGGAATGTTACCGGTTTGGCTTATCACTCGGCTAAAGTAAAAAAAGGCAATCTTTTTTTTGCCCTTCCCGGGACACGCTGCCATGGATGGGAATACGCGGGGGAAGCTTATGAAAATGGCGCCCTGGCTATTGTTGTGAGTGATGATGCCCCTCAACTTGGTGTTCCCTGCATTCGGGTGAAGGATGTCCGTTTGGCTATGGCGTTGATGGCTAACGTGTTTTATGATTACCCCTCCCGAAAATTGAGGCTTATAGGCGTAACGGGAACCAACGGAAAAACTACCACTACCTACCTGATTAATGCCCTTTTGCAGAATAAAGGTTATGTAAGTGGTTTGCTGGGTACGGTAAATTACAAAATTGACGGAGAAATATTATCACCTCTGTCCACAACTCCGGAAGCAAGTGACTTGCAAGAATTATTTGATTACATGCTGCATAAGAATGTTACTCACGCAGTAATGGAAGTTTCTTCCCATGCCCTGGAATGGCATAGGGTTTCCGGTTGTGAATTTGATGTTGCCGTTTTAACCAATATTACGTCGGATCACCTGGACTTTCATCGTGATTTTGAAGCTTACCTTGCTGCCAAGGCCAAGTTGTTTTCTCAGATGGGCGGGGAATTTTCAAAAAAGGGCCACCCGCGAGTGGCGGTGATTAACAAGGATGATCCCCACTATGCTCATATAACTGCCCGGGTTCCCGTTCAACAGGTATCTTATGCGGTTAAACAGCCGGCAGATGTATATGCGGAAAACCCTGTTATCGATCTTGATGGATGCCGTTTTACAGCCAAAACATTTGCAGGTGATATTAATCTGGAACTAAAACTGCGGGGTATGTTTAATATATACAATTCCCTGGCAGCCATAGCCGTGGGGTTGGCAGAGGGAATGCAACTGGAAGAAATAAAGCAGAGCTTGGAATCAGTTAACGGTGTTCCCGGCAGGTTTGAGCAGGTGGAGTGCGGGCAGGATTACCTGGTTGTTGTTGATTATGCCCATACTGCCGATAGCCTGGAAAATGTTTTAAAAACTGCCCGGGAATTGTTAAATAACGGAAAATTAATTACCGTTTTTGGCTGTGGCGGCGACAGGGATAGGGGTAAGCGGCCTCTAATGGGTGAAATAGCCGGTAAATACAGTGATAAATGTATTATTACCTCCGATAATCCCCGCACCGAAGATCCGGAAGAAATTGTGCGAGATATACTTGAAGGGTTGGAAAAAGAGGGGGCCGGTGGAGATTACGAAATCGCTTTAAAACGAGATGAAGCGATTGGCAGGGCTATAAAAATGGCAAAAAAGGGCGATATTGTGCTTATAGCCGGCAAAGGGCATGAAGATTACCAAATTTTTAAGGATAAAACCATATCTTTTAGTGATAGGAAGGTTGCTGCTGAGTATATATGCCAATCATAATGATTGGCTTCCGGGATATAATTAATTAAGAAAAACTTGAGTCATTTAGTTAAAGGAAAAGGATATGATGGAGCTTGATTGCCGGGAAATAGCCCGAGCAACCGGAGGAAAGATGATCAGCGGTGAGCCGCATACAATGGTTAAGGGGGTCTCTATTGATTCACGTACTTTAATGCCCGGTGAATGGTTTGTTCCCCTGCAAGGGGAAAATACAGACGGCCATAATTTTGTGGAAGAAGTACTGCAAAAAGGAGCGGCTGGTAGTTTTTTTACCAAACCCTGCACGCTTGATGCTAAAAGTTTGCCCGGAACTATTATAGAGGTAGAAGATACTCTGGAGGCACTGCAGGATATGGCCGGCTATTATCGGCGAAAATTTTCGCCGCAGGTAATCGGCGTTACCGGAAGCAGCGGCAAAACTACTACCAAGGATTTACTGGCTTCTATACTGAAGCCTCATTTAAAGGTATTGAAGACAGAAGGTAATTATAATAACCAAATCGGCCTCCCATTAACTTTAATGAACCTTACTGCTGAACATGAAGCAGCTGTGTTGGAGATGGGAATGAACAGGACGGGGGAAATTGATAAATTGACCCGTATTTCTAAGCCGGGTTGGGGAATAATTACGAATATAGGTGAGGCTCATATTGAGCTTTTAGGTTCCAGGGATAATATTGCCCGGGCTAAAGGGGAATTAATTAATGCTATGGGGGATGATGGAATAATTATTCTAAATGGGGATGATCCTTACCTGCGGGAAATGGGGGAGTCCTTTGGCGGTAAAGTTTATTATTACGGCTGGGAAGAAGGCGCCGATTTCAAAGGCAATAAATATACATATAAGGATGGAAGAACGGGTTTTGAGGTTTCATTTCCCGGGGGGGAGAGGAAACATTATTATTTGCCTCTACCCGGCAAACATAACGCCAGCAATGCTCTTGCTGCCCTCTCTGTGGGTTATTTGTTGGGGGTAGAAATTGACAAATTGAATTTTGAGCTAACCGAGCTTGATTTCAGCGGAGGGCGAATGCAGATGATGAAATCTGTTGAAGGAGCAAAGATTATTAACGATTCATATAATGCAAATCCCGATTCCATGAAAGCTTCTTTGGAAGTATTGGAGCAAATGGAAGTGAGTGGGGCAAGAATAGCGGTCCTGGGAGACATGTTTGAACTGGGGATTATGGCGGAAGAGGCTCATAGAGAAGTAGGGAGGAAAATTGCGCGCAGTAAAATCGATTATCTGGTTGCAGTAGGCGAACTGGCCCGCTATATTGCAGAAGAAGCCCGTCAAAACCAATTACAGGTTTATATTTGTAGAAACAAGGAAGAGGCCTGGAAATGCTTGCGCGAGCTGCCCCGCTCAGAAGGGAATTGCTTTTTGGTAAAAGGTTCCCGGGGGATGAATTTGGAGGAACTGGTAGCTAAACTTACAAAAGGGGCACACTAAGGCAATTCGGGGAAAATCAACAAAAGACCCCTCTTAGAGATAAGGATTTGAAAGGGAAAATTGAGTTACAGCAGGTAGAGCAGGAGGCAATACATGGAATTACCGATATGGCAAGTTCTTATATGCGCTTTTTTGATCAGCGTAATATTATGTCCCATATTTATAAAAGTTTCGCACCAACTGCGTTTTAAACAGCATATAAGGACTGTAGGCCCTGTGGGGCACCTTACCAAAACTGGAACCCCTACTATGGGAGGGATAGTATTCGTTGTGGCGGGGATTTTGCCTGCAGTAATAATAGGGAATGAACTGGCAGCGATATTTTACTTGTGTTTGTTTGTAACATTGGCAAATGCTTTTATCGGGGGAATTGACGATTATGGGAAAGTAAAGCGAAGTGCTTCGCTGGGTTTAAAAGCAAGAAGCAAGATTATCGGCCAGCTCGGTATTGTGGTAGTTTTGACGATCTTTCTTATTAATATAGATCATCCCACATCTATGGAAATACCTTTTACGGATGTGGCTTTTGACCTGGGGGTATTTTACCCACTGTTTTTGTTTTTGATGATAGCGGGCACTACTAACGCCGTTAATTTAACTGATGGAATCGATGGCTTAGCCGGCGGACTTTCTATCATTGCGCTAAGCACCTTTTTGGTTTTGGCCTTGTTGAAAGGAATGCCGGAAGTAGCATTGTTTTGTGGAGGGTTGATAGGCGCCTGCTTGGGTTTTTTAGTATTTAATCTGCATCCGGCTAAATTATTTATGGGAGATGTGGGCTCCCTGGCTTTAGGAGCGGCGTTAGCTATAGCGGCAGTCTTTACAAAAAGTGAACTGTTATTGGTAATTATCGGTGCTGTCTTTGTAGTGGAAACACTTTCGGTGATAGTGCAGGTATTGGTTTATCGCTTTGCCGGCAAGCGGTTTTTGTTGATGAGCCCCCTACACCACCATTTCGAATTAAAAGGATGGAGCGAGTGGAAAATTGTAACGGTATTCTGGGGCATTTCTCTAATACTGGCAGTAGTGAGTTTGTGGGAGACCGGTATTATATAATACAATTTAAAGAAAGTAGTGGTAGTTTTGTTACTGGACCGCATAAGAAAAGGAAAAGTTTTGGTTATAGGCATGGGCCGCAGCGGCTTGGCGGCGGCGCGTTTTTTGTTGAAAATGGGCGCTAAAAGCATAATTGCCAACGATCATCGAGAGTATACTCGATTAGAAAAGGCAGTAATTGATTTAGCTAAGCACACGGAAGTAGAATTGATAAGCGGCGGCCATCCTTTGTCTTTGCTCACAGAGGAGGTAACCCTGGTAGTAAAAAGTCCGGGAGTTCCCCCGCAGCTGGATATTTTTGAAAAAGCCGGTTCTAATAATATTCCCGTTATTTCCGAAATAGAACTGGCGTATCCTTTTCTAAAGGCGCCAATAATAGGGATAACCGGCACTAACGGTAAAACTACTACTACCTTGTTGACGGCTGAAATATTTGAAAGGGGTGGCATAAAAAAGGTTTTTACAGCCGGAAATATTGGGAAGCCTTTGTGTGATGTGGCCTCGGAAAGTAAGGCGGGAGACATAATCATAGCAGAATTAAGCAGTTTCCAACTGGATAATATTATAAATTTCCGCCCTTTTGTTGCTTTAATATTAAACATTACCGCGGATCATTTAGACTATCATAAAAGCCGGGATGAATATATCCATGCGAAAGAAAAAATATTTCTTAACCAGGGAGTCTCTGATGTGGCGGTGTTTAATGCTATGGATGAAGTGGTGTATGCTATGCACAAAAGAAGCGCTGCCGCTCCGGTTTTTTTTAGCGGTGGGTCTTTTCTGGAGGAGGGTTTTTGTGTAAATGACAGTACTTTGGGAATTTGCCAAAAGGGCAATTTTTTAGGTATCTGCGGGGAAAAAGAATTAACTATGCCCGGAAAACACAATTTGGAAAATGCTTTAGCTGCAGCAGCCGCTGCCTGGGCAGGTGGGGTTGATTTAAATGCTATTAAAGAAGGGCTGTGCAATTTTAAAGGGGTAGAACACCGATTGGAACTTGTACAGGTTATTAATAATATTTCCTTTGTTAACGACTCCAAAGGGACGAATCCGGAAGCATGCCAAAAAGCCCTGGAATCTTTTCCCGGCAAAAGTAAGATTCTCATAGCCGGGGGCAAAGATAAAGAGGCCGATTTTACAAGCCTGATTTATTCCATTAAACAAAATGGGGTAAAATATTTAATATTATTGGGGGAAACTGCTCCCAAGATCAAAGAAGCAGCTATGGCATCCGGAATCACCGACCTGCAAATTACAGGTACGCTGGAAGAAGCGGTAGAACTGGCATGGAAACAAGCCGGAGAGGGCGACGTAATTCTGCTATCACCTGCTTGTGCGAGTTGGGATATGTTCAAAGATTACGAGGAGAGAGGATGCTTATTTAAGGAAATAGTTTATGAGCTGGGAAAGACCCGGATAAATAAAGGTGGAGGATTTTAAATGGAGGAAGAAGAAAAAAAAGGCAGCCCTGATTTTACAATTTTGCTGGTGGTAATTGTTTTAGTAATTATAGGGCTTATTATGTGTTTCAGCTCCAGTTCGATAGAAGCGGCAGAAACAAGGGGCAGTCCTTATTTTTATTTAATCAGGCAAACTATATGGGCAATTTTGGGGGCTATGGGGCTTCTATTCTTTAGGCGCTTCAATTACCGGCACTTAAAAACCCTATCGCCTATTTTAGTTTTAATAAGTTTTCTTTTACTTACCGCGGTTTTTATTCCCGGCCTGGGAGTGGAAGTTCACGAAGCCAAGCGTTGGTTGGGTTTCGGCACTTTTTCCATTCAGCCTTCCGAATTCACCAAACTGGCGCTCATTATTTTTACAGCGGCTTATTTAAGTAGTAAAAGTGTAGATATGAAAAATTTCTGGTCCAGTAGTTTTATTCCCCTGGGTGTAATGTTTCTTTCTTTTCTTTTCATAATGGGGCAGCCGGATCTGGGAACGGCTTTAATTATTGGTATGGGAGTCGCAATAGTGGTGGTGGCAGCCGGTATACCGTTAAAGCAACTGGCTGCCCTAATGGGGGTATCTTCGCTTATTATCCCTTATTTGTACTATAGGCAATCTTATTGGCTGGATCGTTTAACTTCTTTTGTAGATCCATGGGCAGACTCTATGGGTTCCGGATGGCAGGTAATTCAATCCATTTATGCTTTGGGTTCGGGAGGATTATTCGGCGTAGGTTTGGGGCGTAGTATGCAAAAGCTTTACTACTTGCCGGAACCTCATAACGACTTTATATTTGCTGTCATAGGTGAAGAGCTGGGGTTTATTGGTACAACAGCAATATTTTTCTTGTTTTGCGTTTTGATTTGGAGGGGCATGAAAGTGGCTTTACATGCTCCCGACAAATTTGGCTCTTTGTTGGCAGGGGGCCTTATTTGTATAATCGCCATTCAAGCTTTGGTTAATATCGGGGTAGTAACCGGTTCTTTACCGGTCACGGGGCTAAACCTTCCTTTCATAAGCGCAGGTGGAAGTTCATTATTCTTTAATCTTTGTGCTATAGGGATAGTATTAAATATTTCCAAGCATGTAGAGTAGAAAGAACCAACAACCAACTAGGGAGACAGTTTATGCGGGTATTAATTTGTGGAGGAGGGACCGGCGGTCATATTTATCCCGGCTTGGCACTGGCGCGGTACCTGGTTAAAAAAAATAAGGAAAATGTTATAT